>JAMOMK010000105.1 GCA_027067055.1 Lysobacterales bacterium
TCAACAGAATTATGTGGTGAAAACCATGAGTCAATGCCGAGATTTATTTGCCACTCAAATCTGCAGCAGTTATTATGCTTTTGATGGAAGACCAGGCGAAGTAGCTGCTTGTGAAGATTGGATGAGCTCCAATACCAACAACTATTATAATCATTTTAACTGGCCAGATTCAGGTTTGATTGTTTGGCCTGATCCTTAAAAATTAAGAGTAATTTTTTACTATGAGAGCTTTTATCAAATATTTCTTATGCTAATGGAATAAATCGATTAGAAAGAATAGGTACATTTAACTATCAAGAACAAGACAAAAAGACTGTTGCGACTTGTCAGGATAAATTTGGAAATGTTTTCCAAGTGAAGCTATCAACTGTTGAATATATAATTTTGTTACAGAGTGGTAAGGTTGCTTTCTGTAATCTATCTTCAAAACCTAAAAAAGGCTAATAGATTATTGATACTTATTCTAGATAATATTGTGATTTACGAAACTCCTATTTTAGTAACGACTTAAGACTTTTAAATCTTTGAGTATTGCTGGGCTTTTAATGTTTTTATTCTTAATAGTAGATTTAATTGAATCTAAGATTTTTACTAGCTCTTTTTTTCTGTTATTGTTTTGTAAAAAATGAGCGTATTTCAATTGTGAATTTATAGTAACTAAGTTACTTTCAGAGTAGATTCCTTTGTGTGATTCAATGCTTTTCAGATAATAGTTGTTTGCTTTTTCACCTTGGTCTAACTGATTATAATCTTCTGCAATTGCAAGTAATATGGTTGGATATTTTGGGTTGTTGGTTTCAATTAATTTCTTGTTTTGTATATGTAAAAATATTTTTAAAGATTTTTCGTATTGCTTTCCATTAGCGTAATTTCTACCAAGAACAAGATAGGCTCCCAACGTTGTTGGATTATTTTCCCCATATGTTTGGCTTGATGTTTTAACAATTTTCTCTGCTAGATCAATCGCTTCTTGATGTTGACCTAATGCAGATAAAGCATTGGCTAAGTGCTGCTGAGTAAAAAGAGTTGATAGGTGTTTCGCACCTAATTTTTTCAATTGGGATTGATAAACTTCTCGCAATAAGACTTCAGCTTCTTTTGTTCGGTGCAATGCATTTAACAGACCTGCTAAATTAGCTTTTGCCTCTAAAGTTTCTAAATGGTCAGGTGAATATTCTGTTTCTAATATTTGTACAACCTTACGTAACTGTTTAATTGATGAGTCCATATCATTGCTCATAAAAGACAAGATGCCCAACATATTCAGAGCAGTTGCTGTTCTAATACTGTTTTCTCCATTTAATTTGACAAAAATGTCATAACTTTCTTGAGCAACCTTAAGAGATTTCTTCAACTCACCTTTTGAACGATAAACATCTGCCAATTCAATTAATGATTCGCCTAAGTCTGGGTGTGCGCTCCCTAACAATTCGCGTTGATTATGGATGATGTTTTCATATACCTTTTGAGCTAAGTTAAACTTTCCAATTTTATTGTAGTATGTGGCAAGGTTGTTTTTAATAGTTAAGGTGAGTATACTGTTGTTTTGTAAAACTTTTTCCTTAAGAATAGTTTCTAATAATTTAATAGCTTTTTTGGGTTTGGATTGTAAATAAAGTAATTGCGCCCATTGTTTTTGAGTGAGAATAGTTTCTATTGCGTTATCGGCTTTCAAATTTATATCTAAGGCTTTTTGCAAATAGTTTTTAGCTTCTTCAAACTTAGAGTTTTTCATAAGTAAACTGGCTTTAATCCTAACTATTCTCGCCATATCCGTATCGTTCGAGGTTAAGTTTTCTTTGTTTGTTTCTAAGAATGAATTAAGTTCCTGAATTTTATTTGATTTAAGTAAATATTCTGCAATTAAAGCATTTGTTTTTGAATCAGTATTTTTAATTTCTTTGGATAACATAAGGTTTTCTAACGCTGTTTCATAAAATCCTAATTTTCCATAAGCAACTCCAATTGTTTGTAATAATTCAAACTTAATTTCTTGATCTAATTGAGTGTTTTTTTTAAGTTTATTGCTAGCAATTTTTAATAATATATCTGCGGTTATTTTTTGCCCCTTATTTTTGTCAGGGTCTGTAACCTCAAAAGCATCTAACATGAATTGTTTCACCACTTGAGCTTTTTGCGCTTCAACCTTGATTTGTTGGTATTGCATATAACCGACAATTGAACCAATAACCATGAAAACAAGAAAAGAAAGCATCGTTGCAAATAAAGCCGAACGTCTTTTGGCAAATTTTTGAACGCGATAGAAAAATGATTGAGCAGTCGCATTAACAGGTTTATTAGCTAAATAATTATTTAAATCATCGGCAAATGATTGCATGGACGAATAGCGTTTTGCTGGTTCTTGTGCTAATGCTTTGTGTAAAATGTTTTTTAGGTCTTTGTCAATTTTGAGCTTTTTGAGTAAGACATCTATGTGCTGCTCGTCGTTGCTACAAGATTTAACCAGCCTATCTTTTGGCAGAGGGTCTTCTTTAGTGAGTAAGTCCAGAGCAACTACAGCCAATGAAAATATATCAGTTTTTATGCTAATTGAGCCAGAATTTATTTGTTCGGGTGCTGCATAAGATGGAGTTAATGCCATGATGGTGGTCTTGTTTCCTGACAAGTCGTTGTTAATAAGTTTAGCAATGCCAAAATCAACAATTTTAAGCTCTTTATCATTATTAATGAGGATGTTGTCTGGTTTTAAATCGCGATGAATAATTAAGTTTGCATGTGAATACGATAATGCTTGGGCACATTGGGTGATATATTTTATTTTTTGTTTTATGGTTAATTTATTATCTTTACAATATTCATCTAACGGTTGAGCATCTGCAATAAGTTCCATAACCAGATAAGTAGTATTGTCATCGGTTTTACCGCTGTGTAACATCTTAACAATATTGGGGTGAGATAATCCAGCTAGTATTTTTTGTTCATTTAAAAAGTGGTTAAGCAGTTCGTTACTGTTATCCTTTGGAGCAAACACTTTAATGGCAACATGTGTTTGAGTTTGGGCGTTAATTCTTTGTGCCTTAAATACCTGTGACATGCCACCATGCCCAATCTCTTCTAGTAGTTCATATTCATCTAATTGTTGCCCGACCAAAAAACTTTGAGAGCTATTTATTCCTAGATTGAAGTTTTGTGAGATTTTATCTCGATAAAACTGGGATGCTTGCGAACCAGCATTAATAAGTGTTATGACAGCGTTGCGTACATCTAAGGTAATGTTTTCAATTCCATAAACATGGGCAAGAGCTTGTTGCGGTGAAAGTTCTGATATTTCAGAATAAACTTCACTGGCTTTTTTCCACACTTCTGTATTTTTACTCACTTTTAAGACTCCCCAATTCCAACCTTCATTATACACATCTTTTTGATAAATTTTGAGAACCAAGTCAAATACTAATGAGTGATTTTATAATTTTCTTCTTTAGAGAGTGCCATTATTAGGGTGGTTGCCTGATTCCAAATACGCATAACTTGTCTTTCTGATTTGTTGATTATTTCACTTATTTCTTTAAAAGTAAGGTTAAATAGCAATTTATACTCTAGCAACTCACAGTATTCTTTATTAATTCTTTCAACTTTATTTAATAATTGGTCTATCTCTAGAAAGTCAAAATCAATATCATTTTTGCCAATAACTAAGTTCAAACTTCTATAGGTAGTAATGTGTTTTCTTTTTATGCTGGATTTTGAGCGAAGAATATCAATTAATAGTTGCCGCATACTTTTAGCAAGGTAGTTTAAAAAATGCTTTTTATTGCTTAGATTAATATGATTCTGTTTAGCAAGCTTGATATAGCATTCATTTGCCATAACTGTAGGTGTGATGGTTTGCCCCGTGTTTAATAAACTAATTTGATTCATGGCAATAGCCTTTATTTCATTATAAAGCTGAGAATAAATATCATCAAGCAGGTCTTTTTGACCGCCTTTTAGTTTTTCTAATAATATTGTGATAGATTTTTCTGTCATGACCTTATCTATATTATTGTAATTTGATTCAAAAAGGAATAATTTTAAATTATTTGTAAAACAATGTCATAAAATGAGTTGGAAATCCGTAACAAGTAATATCGCAATTTAATTGTGTTTTCTATTTTACTAACTATGAAGGAAAAAATTATGAAAAAAATTATATTATTATGTCTTTTAACAACGGGTTTTGTTCAAGCCACTGATGGTGTATTTGCTATTAATGACGTTTGTGCTGTCTTTGGGTGCTTTCCAGGTGATACGGCTGGCTATCCTGTAACCATTACTAACGCTGGTAGTTACCAGCTAACAGGTACGATTGTATCGGCATCCACAACAGACGATGTGATTCAAATTAATGCCAACAATGTCACTTTAGACTTGAATGGTTTTTCTATTATTGGTCCTAGAGCTTGCTCTGGTTTTAATGACACATTAGTCTGTTCTGAGGGAGCAATGACGGCAGATGGTATTACGACTAATGCAGTTGAGAGGTTTAATCTTGTCGTTAAAAACGGGATTGTAAAAGGGTTTGATCTTGGCGTCAACCTGAGGGGAAGAAACCTTTCCGTCAACCATGTTACTGCTGAAGAAAACTCTTTTGGAATAACTTTAAATGGTACTGGATTAATTAGTGATTGTATTACCAATAGAAATTCCAGCGTAGGCATTTCGGGAGCTTTGTCAACGATTCTTATCAGCAACTCGATGGCAATGGGCAATAGAAGTGGACCAGTATTTAGTGCAGGGGCAGTGTGTAGCAATGTTTTATTCAATCTTAATGGAAACTCTACAAATTTCTGTGCAAAATACACAAATGGTAGTATCTGCGAAGGTTTAGTGGCTTGTCCATAGGGAGTCAACCATGAATAATTTATATAAAAAAGCCATTTGGGCTATTGCCTTAGTATTAGGTCTCTATGGTACAAATTTATGGGCTGCTGCCCCTTATATTCAGACAGCGGAATACAGTACCGATTTAGCTTATATTAATAGTGGACCTGTAGCTGTACCAATCAATTATGTAATTCTTGATAATACGACTACAGCTCCAGGTACTTCATTTACTCCCGCTCCCATTAGAGAAGTTAGGGGTGCAGTTATTGATGGCTATCACAGAACTAGTGCTGGAGTTCAGTATTTTTCATTTGATGTTGATACAATGGTTAATGGGGTCAGTGTACTAAAAAGTGACGTAATTAGGTGCAGTAATGGTTCGTGCACAACATTTAATTTCTTTTTTGACTCTCATGCATTGGCTGTCAAAGACATTAATATTAACGCTTTTAGTTTAGACCCTGTTAATGAAGATTTGATTTTTTCCATTGACAGCGCAGCTGTAATTGCAGGAAGTTCCTACTTAGCCTCAGATTTAATCAGGTATGACGGAACGACTTTTTCTTTGGAGTTTGGTCCAATTGTTGTAACTAATATAGCAAAATATCGAAATATAGATGCGCTAAGCTATACGGACAACGGTAAGTATTTGGTTAGTTTTGCTAATGATGGCGTTCTTAATGATATTTATGAATATGATATAGCATCAACTGTATGGTCTATTGCTTACACCCCAACGACACTTGGAGATGATTATAACCCACTTAATATCAGTTCTTTGATGATTACAACACAAGCCGTTTCTGAATTAATATTTAGCGATGGTTTTGAATAAACATAAACAGGGGAAAACAAGGGTGAATTAATTTCACCCTTTTTTTATGTCTTAATTTTGTTCAATAGAGTAAAATCTGAATGATTCAATAGTTAGTAAAAAAATGATAGGTCGAATTAAGGGAACATTAATACAAAAAGACCCGCCGATGATGTTGGTGGATGTTAATGGTGTTGGTTATGAGATTGAAGCACCTGCACGTGTTTTTTTTGAATTACCACACGATGGTGAAGAAGTCACCATTATCACCCATATGTTGGTTCGTGAAGACGCACAAATTCTTTATGGCTTTAACAACTATGGGCAACGTGAGTTATTTCGTAAGTTGCTAAAAGTCAATGGAATAGGGGCGAAATCGGCACTTGCGGTATTATCCACCATGTCGGTTGATGAGTTTGTTGCCATGATTCAATCCCAAGATGTGGCAGCGATTGTTAAAATTCCTGGTGTAGGCAAAAAAACAGCACAACGCTTAATTATCGAAATGCGTGATAAACTCGGTGATGTTGCCAGTGATGATATTTCATTGCCAGGTCAGGGCGGCGCACAAGCAGCCAATCTTGGCAATATGCCAGCAACAGCACAATCAGAGGCACTAATTGCCCTGCAATCACTTGGCTTTAGACCACAAGAAGTTAATCTATTGATAAAACAAATTGCTAAAGATGGCATGAACGCGGAAGAAATTATACGCTTGTGTTTGCAACATAAGGGAGCCAGTTAATGGATGAACGATTGATTTCTGCTGATTTTGAAAATGATCAAGAAAGTTTGATTGAAACCAGTATTCGCCCACAACATTTGGATCAATACATTGGGCAAGAGCCATTAAAAGAACAAATGAGTTTGTTTATTGAAGCCACTCGCAGACGCTCCGAGGCATTAGATCATGTGCTTGTTTTTGGTCCTCCAGGTCTTGGCAAAACAACCATTGCCAATGTCATAGCCAATGAGCTAAGTGTATCCATGCGCTCAACATCAGGACCTGTAATAGAAAAAGCAGGAGATTTAGCGGCATTACTGACAAACTTACAACCCCATGATGTCTTATTTATTGATGAAATTCATCGCCTAAGTGCTAATGTTGAAGAAATCCTCTATCCAGCAATGGAAGATTTTCAAATTGATATAATGATTGGTGAAGGACCAGCTGCACGTTCGATAAAACTCGATTTACCACCTTTTACTTTGATTGGTGCAACCACACGAGCAGGGTTGTTGACATCACCACTTCGTGATCGCTTTGGTATTGTACAGAGATTAGAGTTTTATAATGTAGCCGAATTAACCCAAATTGTTTCACGTTCGGCTAAGATTTTGAATATTGCGACCGACAAAAATGGTTGCATAGAAATCGCCAGACGAGCAAGAGGAACACCGCGAATTGCCAATCGTTTATTGCGCCGAGTTCGTGATTATGCCGAGATAAAAGGCGATGGCACCATAACCCATGAAATAGCCAATAAAGCCCTAACCATGTTACAGGTAGACGAAAACGGTTTGGATGAAATGGACAGAAGATTACTCACAACTCTGGTTGAACAATTTGATGGTGGTCCTGTGGGTATTAATTCTCTAGCTGCTGCATTAAGTGAGGAGCGTGGCACTTTAGAAGATGTCGTCGAACCCTATCTTATCCAACAAGGCTACATCATGCGAACCTCTCGCGGACGACAAGCCACAAAAAAGACATGGCAATGGCTAGGGTTAAAACCACAACAAGCTTTGATTGAAGATATGTTTGATTAGTTTTCTGTAATGGCGATATGAGGTTAAGGGTAGTGACCTCGTAAACTATCTATATCCCAAATCCCGATATAGAAAGTACGATG
>JAMOMK010000106.1 GCA_027067055.1 Lysobacterales bacterium
ATGGGGCTAAGTTAATAAGTGTTACTCAATAGAAATTGAGATAAATTAATACTTATTATCAATCTATCTTTAGTTGGTTAACTTTATTATGCAAAACTGCTCTTGTTGCAGAATCTGGATTTATTGCTTTACCTATATTGAGATTAATTTTTGCCCAAAACTTTCGTGGCCGTCTATCAATTATCTTATCCTTACGTGAGAATAAACTTCCCCATAAATTATTTAATGCCATTGGTATAACTGGAACAGGAGTTTCATTAATAATTCGCTCAATGCCAGATTTAAACTCTTGTATTGTGCCATCAGGGGTTAGTCCTCCTTCTGGGAAAATACAAACCAAGTCACCTTCCTCTAGTGCCTCTTTTACTGTTTTAAATGCTTCTTCATACATTTCAGGGTCTTCTTTATATCCGGCTATTGGAATTGCCCTAGCGGCTTTAAATATCCATTTAAGAATTGGAATATTGAAAATTTTATAATACATAACGAATCTAACTGGGCGGCGAATATAGCCACCAAGTATTAAAGGGTCAACAAAACTAATATGGTTGCAGCATAATAAAGCAGCGCCATCGTGAGGAATGTTTTCCATGCCTTTGGGTTTGACTCGATAAATAGTTGAAACTAAAAACCATACAATTAATCGCATTAAAAATTCTGGGACAACGGAAAAAATGTAAAGACTAACTAGAATGTTTAAGGTCACAGTTAACTTAAACAAATCAGGTATCGACCACCCCATTTTACCTAAAACAACCATTGCCATCACTGAGGCTACTACCATAAATAAGGCGTTGATGATGTTATTGCCTGCTATTACACGTGATAAGTGTTTTTCATCGGAGCGTTCTTGTACTAAAGCATAGAGGGGGACAATATATAAGCCACCAAATATTCCGATTAAGGCTAAATCAGCCAAAAGTCGAAAGCTACCTGCTGTGTCCCAATATTCAGATATTGTCATCAATTTTGTTGTTTCAACCCATGACTGAGAAGTTGAAGCTAAATCCCAACCAAAAATTGCCATACCAATTGCTCCCAAAGGCACTAAACCAATTTCAACACGTTTACCCGATAGTTTTTCACATAATAACGACCCAACACCTATGCCAATGGAGAACATACCCAGTAAAACGGTGACAACATGTTCATTTCCATGTAATACAGTTTTTGTGAAGTTAGGAATTTGTGCTAAAAAAATGGTTCCATAGAACCAAAACCACGAGATTGCCAAAATAGACAAAAATACGACTTTATTTGTTGGTAAAAATTTAAGATTCCGAAAAGTCTCTGCCATGATATTGAAATTGAGCTTTAACTCTGGGGCTGTAGCGGGTGTAATCGGAATAGCACGTGAACTTATGTAACCAGCGACAGCAATACAAATTACAGCAATAGAAATAGGATAATAACTATTTAAAGCGATTAAAACACCACCGACAATCGTACCGAGCAATATGGCTAAAAAAGTACTGGATTCAACCAAACCTGTACCACCGACCAATTCATCTTTGTGTAATTTTTGTGGCAGAAAACCATACTTAACAGGACCAAATAAGCTAGATTGTGAACCCATAAGGAACAAGACAAATATAAGCAAGTAAACACTTTCCATAAAAAACCCAATTGATGCTATACACATTATGCCGATTTCAAACAATTTTACTAATCGTATCAATGCTGATTTTTCAAACTTATCAGCAACTTGCCCTGCGATAGCTGAAAATAAAAAGAAAGGAAGGATAAATAAACCAAAGGCAAGATTTATCATGGTATTACTGTCGCCAGCTATTTTGTAAGCTATCATAATAACTAAGGCATTTTTGAATACATTATCATTAAAAGCACCAAAAAATTGAGTGAGAAAAAAAGGGAGGAATCGCTTTTCTGTTAATAAGTTAAATTGTGACATTACATGTTGTTTTTTTAGATTAGCTTATAGTTTAGCACTGAATGGATAAAATTATTATTGCTAAACCTTAAAGTGTTAACAATTAATACCTGTGGTGGATAAATTTGACCTTATCGACATATCTTGTTATGATTATATTTTTTATAAACAGGAGTATGTTATGGGATTTTTTGATTTTATTGCCGATGCAGGTGCCAATCTTTTTAAAGATGATGCGCCAGAACCAGAAATTACTAAGCCAATTATTGTTCATATACAAGATGCAGGGGTTATGACTGATAATCTAAAGGCGAACTTTTCTCTCGGAGCAGTAACTTTGTCGGGTTATGTGCCAAATCAAGAACAAAAGGAAAAAGCGGTCTTAGTTGCTGGAAACGTTGCTGGAGTTGCCTCAGTTCAAGACAACATAATTTTGGGTAGTCCACCTGCTGATGTCGTTGAGCAAGAAGCACAAGAAGCAAAAGCGGCTGAAGAGGCAAGCAACACAGAGCCTAGTTTTAGAACTTACACAGTTAAGAGTGGTGATACTTTGGGTAAAATTTCTAAAGAAGTGTATGGCAAGGCAAGTTTATACAATAAGATTTTTGAAGCCAATACACCAATGCTCAAAGATGCTAATCACATTTATCCAGGTCAAGTTTTGAAAATACCTGAATAAAGATAGTTGTAAATTTATTATGAAAAGCGCCTTTATTAGGCGCTTTTTTATTTGCCTAAAGGGATTGTCAGTCCTAAAGTAAATATCCCGTCGCCAAAACCATCTTGCCCTGGTAATTCTGTATTATTTAAATCAAGACGAGAAACAGCTTCGGCGCGAAGCCGAATATTGTCGCCAAAAAAATACCAACTGCCACCAATACCGATGTTGAAGTAAAGGTTTGTGCCTGATTCAGTGGGTGATTGATGGTGGATTAAACCAGCACCCATAAGAAAATAAGGTTTCCATAAGGGATCATTATTAATATCGAGAAAATTAATCCCAACGCCATAGTGTTTTAAGCCATAATCAATATCAAAATCGTATTCATCTGTAAAAGCTTGAATTTCATACGACCATTTTTCATTAATGCTCTTACCCATTCGTACATCATAGATAACTGCATCATTAAATTGCAAAGAGTCATCAGGAATAATTATTCCTGCATTGACATTTATATACCAGCGCTCATCTAGATTCTGAGAAAATAGCTGAGTTGACAAAGAAAGCAATAAAAAAGTCAAGAGTCGATTCATAAGTGAATTATAAAGGACTCTTAGCTTTTGTAAAAGAAAGTAATCGTTATTTTGCAGGAGTACTTATATCGACTGTTCTGCTTTTTTTGTTTTGTTTGATTAATCCGTAGTTTGCAAGAATGGCATTGCCATCATTGTCGATTAATGTTCCGTTGACGTATTTTTGCGCAACAAATCCAAGGATAGGTTTGCCGTATATTGTGTGGGTATCGCCGTTGTCCGCTGTACCAGTTAGAAAAGTATTTTCTTGTAATATTATGTCCATTTTCATTGTGCCTTCTTTTGAATTTAATTCATAGATATCAGAAGACGGACCATTTATTATCCAAGGCAAAAGTAGAAGGCCAGAGTTGAAAATTGATTTTTGAGAACCTAAAAAAGGTGTTCCTACAGGACCATCGGCATAACTGGTATTAATAGAATGACAGTATCGGGGATTGAACAATTCAATGCCTCCAGGTGGTAGTGGAGTGAAACCGCCTATAACATCAGCCTTCTGTTCTCTATCAAATGCACTGAAAGACAATGAGTCACAAGAGCCGATATATTGCTCTAATACATGAGTAAATGGACCAGTAGGTGCTGAATCTGTATACAATGAATCGACATAAAACTGTTTAGTTGGATACGTGTTAACCCAATCGGTTTGAGCGCCAACCCCTTGATTAATATCAAAATCGTTTTGTACAGAAGTTGACATAAACAAAGCAGAAACAGCATCAAGTGGCGAATCCCATGTTGTTCTTAAAATATTGGTATCGGTATTAATAAGTGTCGTAGCATTGTTGCCACTGGCAAGATTTGGTTCAAGAGAAGAAGGTAGGCTGTGCTGAATTTCTGTGCTATACCCTTGAATAGCAGTTGCCACATAACCTAAATTCAAACCTGCTAGTACGTTAATTATTTGTACAGAACCACTTAATCCGCCGCTGCCATCAGGTGCTTGTAGGTTCTCATTCGGATTGGTCAGCCATTTTCCAGTATCTGCAGACCAGTTAGCAATCAATGCATCACAATTGTTGGGAGTTCCTGCAATATGCATTGCATTATCTGCATCTTCACCAGTTACTGTCCCCATCTCGATAATTTCGATAAAACCTTCTTGCGAGCGTTCAAGACTTGTGCCTTGTTGGTCATAACCGAATGCTGGATCTCCATTGTCTTGTGGGTCATAACCATGAGGTGAAAACTCCTGTCCGCTTATGGTAGGTACAGTACACGAAGTATCTGATGTTATAATTTTTAAACTGGGTTCATCTATATGATTAGGAATAGTGGAAGCAGTTGAAACTAAAGCTGCTGTCCAGACATCTTGTTGAGAGAGGTATAAATTAAACTCTAAAACAGAGCGTGCATTTTTGCCTTCTCGAAACCTTACTTTTACTGCTTTTACTTTATCTGTGCTATTTACAACGGTAATAAGAGTGTCGAATTCATTCCTAACTGTGTAATAAGGAAAGATTAGAACTTGCCCATGATTTTTTTTGTTTATTTGCATACCTGTAATTGTTGTATTATTACCTGTATCTGTAATCACTAGTGATTTTTTGTGAAGCGATAAATCTGCATAATTAGCTTTAATGCCTTGTTGGACATTATCATTTAAGAATTGTTGTGTTGAAAAACCAATGACAGGCAGCCCTCTAAGATCTGCACCACTGTTATGAGGCATTTTACTGTCATTAAAGGTTATACTAGCCCACCCTTCATTAAACTCAGTTGCGCCATGAAGTCCTTGTAATATATTATTATTAAGGTGTGGTTCACTGGTATAACTGCTGGAATATATGCCAATTGGGATTGGTGCAAATATGTTTTCTATTGGTGTTATGTGTAATGAGTTGGTTGCATAACAAAACCTTGATGATTGAAAACCAGGAGGAGGAGGGTCAGGCATTACAATTGGGTTAAATGAACGGTCTTGTTCACGATTATAGCTAGCTAAATCCATAAGTTCACACGCAAATGACAAAC
Source organism: Lysobacterales bacterium (assembly GCA_027067055.1). Taxonomy (GTDB): domain Bacteria; phylum Pseudomonadota; class Gammaproteobacteria; order Xanthomonadales; family Marinicellaceae; genus NORP309. The sequence continues at coordinate 5,120 of JAMOMK010000106.1, forward strand.
CATTAACTCGTTGAGAGAATGGTGCTGTATTAGTAGAACCTGAGACATAGCGTTCATCGCGGTAATATTGACGTGTTGGCATTGTTATTATCCAATCAGTTGCCGCTCCAATATCAGGATTTATATTGTATTCATTACTTATGCTTGACGCCATTAATACTGAGCTAACGGCATCAATTCCTCTTGTCCATGTCATTTCTCGCAAGTTACCAGAATCTTCTTTAATTAAAGAAGTGAGTTTAGCATCGGCTAAAGAAGGTGATTCACTGCCATAAGAAAAATTGAGAGTTTCATCGGTAAAGTCTGTTAGTACCGTGGCACTTTCATTAACTGCAATTCCTTGTTGGACATCTATGAGAGTGATGTCACCGCTGATACCACCGTTAGGGGGTAACATATCTGTGTTTGGGTCATTAATCCAGTAGTTGTCACTGTGATTAACATCCCATGCATTAATGAATTTACTGCAATCAACACTAGCTGGCACACCACCAGAATAAAGAATTGTCGCTTGTGCACTATCACCTGTTAGTACACCCATCTCAAAAACTTCAACAAAGCCTTCAGATAAACGGGTGGCTTCTGTGCCATATACATCACTAAAGTTGCCAGTGAGCTCCTCTTTATTAAAATACAGTCCTTGAGAAGAAAGTAGTGGTTGCGTACAGGATTGATCGAAACTAATTAATTTTGGGACTGTTTGACCATTTAGTTGACTAGCCACTAATGCACCAGTCCAAACATCATTTGTCCCTAGGTAAAGATTGAGACTCAATACTTCACGAGCATTTGCCGCCTCTCGAAACCTGAGTCGCAAGGCTTTGGCTTGGTCAGTGGTGTTGGTTAAAGTGATTAAGGTGTTAAAGTCACCATTGACAGTGTAGTAAGGAAAAATCAGGACTTGCCCCGTACCATCCTCGCTTAAATGAACCCCTTGTGATTGCATGCATGTGAACATGGCTATAAATGTTATTGTTTTTTTCATTTTAGACTCCGTGTAATCTTGCCCAACGCAAGATTAATTAATTAACAAAAAACAGGTATGTGCCAGGCTTAATAAGTTTATTAATTAAATTACCGTCACAGGGTAGCTCTGAATTTTTGATTAAGGATCTGTTCATTCAAAGTAATTGTAACAGCTCAATTATTAAAAAAATGTTAAATAGTGGGATTTTCCATCCATTGATTAAAAGCTTGGGCAAATCTGGAGGCAGCTTTGTCATCTAGGTTAAAGTATAAAGAGGGTTCAATCAACTCTATTTCCATTAATTGGTATTCGCCTAGGTATTTCACTAAGTCAATCCGTGCATAGAGGACTTTCTCAGGTATGGTTTGTAAGGCTTTTTGTGCAGCTGTCAATAATTCATTGCAGGCTGTAATGCTTTGTAATTGTCCGCCATGTTCTTCTTGCACGCGAAAATCACCTGACTTAGGTGTTTTCAAAATACAGTGGCTGTATTGGTTGGCAAAATAAAATAAGGAATATTCGCCTTGTTCGATTATCGCAGGGACAAAGGGTTGCACCATCAATTGGCGGTTTTTTAAAGAAGATTCTAGCCGCTCTTTGTCTTGATTAAGCGATTCTTTTTTCACCCAAAATGTATTGTCTGAGTTGGCACTAATGGTGGGTTTGATGATTATTTGTTCTGTCTTAAAATACTCAAAATAACTTTTCATAGAATCAAAATTAAATCCTTCCAACCATATTGTAGGTATGGTTTTTGCCCCTTTGTTTTCTACTTCACGCAGGTAGTTTTTGTTGATGTTCCATTTGGCAATTGACAAAGAGTTTAACAAAGTGGCAGATGAGTTTTCAATTTCTTGTAATACCTGCATAAAGGCATCGACATCATCCTGATAATCCCAGGTTGAACGAATTATGACGGCATCAAATTGATTCCAGTTGCTATTCTTTTTGTGCCAGGAGATGTGTTCTACATACCAACCCAAATCGTTTAAGGGTTCATCTAATAATTTATCATATACAACAAAGTCCTCTATAAAATCCATTGTGAGGATGGCGCATTTTCTCATTGTTTTCTCCTGAGATAAATCACTAGTAATTTATCTCCTGTCACTTGTGTTTGTTTATTATAATCAGTTATTTGAGCTAAGTGCACTTGAGGCATTATTTTGTCTTCTGTATTGTTAGAGGATGTTGTTATCGTAGCTTCATTGTGTAAGCTGTAAATAAAACACACGCTTGCCTGTTTAAGTTGGATCGTTTTATTTTTCTTGATGATTTCAATTTCAGCAACATAATTTTCTGTATTCGTTATTATGTTGAAGTCCTTTA
>JAMOMK010000107.1 GCA_027067055.1 Lysobacterales bacterium
AAAATATAATAAAACTCATGTAAAACATCAAGAATTCCGCCTAACTCATTGAATAAATAGTAAATATATCATTATGTTCTTGTAATCTACTATTCAATCACCTATCATTCGCAACAGTAGCGATTAAAAATCAGGAGCTGAAAATGAAAAAAATAGTTATAACTTTATTTATAATTTTATCGATAAACGTGTTTGCACAGCCTTCAACAACTGTTGGTACTGGTTCGGGTCAAGCAGGAGATACTGTAACAGTTACTGTTGATTATTTTCAGGAAGCAACGGTTATCGATGTTCAAGTTGACATTGAATATAATCCAGCGATATTAACACCTGCAATAGACTGTGGAACCATTTCTATAATCTTAAATTGCGGTACAACCGTGAATGGCGCTGGTCAAAATGTTGTGAGAATAATTGGATTTAATATACCAACTGCAATGGTTGTTAGTGGTTCTTTAGCTACAATAGATTTTACAATTGCAGGTGGAGCTCCTCTAGGAGTGGTACCTTTGACAGTATCGGGCGAAATATATGGTGATGGAATATCTCCTGGAGGTGTTCCTCCAAACGGTTCTGCTAGTGGTTCAATAACTGTTGTATCTGGCGTTCAACCTGATTATTCGTCAGCTCCAATTGGTGGGACTACCATTACGCTAAATGGTTCTACTGGCACAAATCCTACATCTGATGTTGTTATTACAAATGCAGGCAGCGTAGGTGCTTCACCATTGACAGGCACTTGTGCATTAAACGGCGCTGATGCAGCAAGCTTTAACATTACTACACCGACAGCACTTAATATTGCTCAGGGTGCAAATCAAACAATGACAGTTGATTGTGATGCAACAACAGCGACAGCGACAACTTTAAATGCATCATTAGATTGCACACACAATGGTGATGGTACTACAGAACCTAGTCCTGTATCATACCCTTTGAGATGTAATATTGTTGCCAGCCCTCAACCTGATTATTTGTCAGCTCCAGTTGGCGGAACAACTTTAGCATTAAACGGATCTATTGGTACAAACCCTACATCTGATGTTGTTATAACAAATGCAGGTCCTGTCATGGCTCCAAATCTTACGGGTACTTGTGCTTTAAGTGGTGCTGATGCAGCAAGCTTTAATATTGCTACTCCAGCACTTAATGTTGCTCAGGGTGCAAACCAAACAATGACTGTTGACTGTGATGCAACAACAGCAACAGCAGCAACCTTAAATGCGTCGCTAGATTGTACACATAATGGTGACGGCACTACAGAGTCTAGCCCTGTATCGTATCCTTTAACGTGTGACATTGCAGCAATATCGCCACAGTATGATTCAAACCCTGTTGGTGGAACTGCAATTGCTATGGGCTCTGTCTTGCAAGGCGGAACAAACCCCGCTGCTTCAATTGAAATTAACAATGACAACGGCGATGCAACAACAACACTATCTGGAACTTGTACTTCTACAGGTCCAGAAATTAGTATTGTAGGTTCAGGGGTGTTTAGTGTTTTACAAGGAGACCCTGCGGTAACAATTGATTTCGAATGTGATGCGACTCAAGTACCGGATGTCTATACTGATGTAATAAGCTGTGCTCATAATGGCAGCAATTTACCCAACCCAGTCCATTACGAAGTTGGTTGTGAAATATTAGCAGTAGCAGCAGTTGGCAATCAAAACATTCCAAACGGTACAGATCTAAACATAGTTATCCCCCCAGGTGGGACAGGCACTACTTCAGTTATTTTCTCAGAAGTTGGTGGTCAAGGCATTGATATAACAGACTTAGCTTGCACAATAACCCCAGGAGTTGGTTTTGCAATTACATCTCCAGGCACTTTTCCTGCAACTGTTCCTGCTGCTGGCAGCCTGCCTGTTATTGTTACCTTCACTGATCCAGGTGATGGCTCTGCAACTAGCGGATCACTGGATTGTAGTTATACAGATGGCGGTGGAACTCAAAATGTAAGCTATCCATTAAACTTTGTAATTCGTGCGCTTCAGATACCTACTTTAAGCATGGTGGGTTACTTAGTATTAACTTTAGGGTTTGGTCTAATTAGTTTCTTCGCATTCCGTCGTAGAGCTTAATACTTTAGTCAACTAAATGTAAGTTTAAAAAAAACTGGCACTAGTTGCCAGTTTTTTTTGCTCTATATGAAATTAAAACAGTGGGATTTTCCATGGGAATTAGTAGTTGACGGAGAGATTGCTAAGATTCTAAGATTCTAAGATTTTAGGCAAGATTGCAGGGAAAAAATACAATTTTCTTTACTTGCCAATATTATACCGCAGGGTTAATAATACCCAAATCCCGATATAGAAAACACGATTGGCGCACAATCCATTAGCGCGCCTAGTGAATCCAAAAAACGCCTAACCAGCAATGAGGTGGCAACGTATTTTTTAGGTTTGCTATACACACGCAGAGCATGGGAGTGAGAGAAGTTTTTATCCAACATAAACTCAGCCATTTAGTTAAGTCTAGTTTAGTCTTAGCTTCTAGATAAAACTTTAAGTGCAATACATTACTTTGTTAAGACAATATGGTATTATGCGCCACAATGAATATAAGTTAGGATTATTATGGCAAATGTAGGCATAAATGAATTTAAGAATGGCATGAAGTTATTGATTAACGGTGAGCCGTGGAATATTACGGATGTGGATATGGTTAAACCGGGCAAAGGTCAGGCATTTACCCGTATTAAGATGAAAAATCTTAAAACTGGGCGTGTAGTTGATAAGACCTGTAAATCAACCGACAAAATGGAGACTGCCGATGTTATGGAACTCGATTATCAGTACCTCTATAATGATGGAGATACCTACTATTTCATGCATCCAGAGACTTTTGAGCAAATTGAAGCCAGTAAAGAAGCGGTTGGTGAGAGTGCTAAATGGTTGATGGAAGAGTCTATTTGTACTGTTACTTTACATGATGATAATCCAATAGTTATTGTGCCACCAAATTTTGTTAACCTAAAAATAACTGACACTGATCCTGGTCTTAAGGGTGATACCTCTGGTGGCGGTGGAAAACCAGCCACTTTGGAAACAGGTGCAGTAGTACAGATTCCACTTTTTGTGCAGATTGGCGAAGTTATTAAGGTTGATACGCGTACAGGTGAATATTCTTCACGCGTGAAAGACTAAAAGGTTCAATGTTAGATTTAAGTTTATCGCAATGCTCGTTGCATGTGTTAAAGCAACGGGCATTTTTATTGCAAAAAATCCGGCATTATTTTGAATCTCAAGATGTGCTTGAGGTAGAAACACCAATCCTATCTTCTGCAGGAAACACGGATATTCATATCGAGAATTTCACCTCGCAGGCAATTAATCGTGATTTTGATAAGAGTTACTTGCGAACATCACCAGAATTCCCATTAAAAAGACTGTTATGCAGCGGTGTTGGTGATGTTTTTGAGATTGCCAAGGTTTTTCGTCGTGGGGAAATTAGCCGTACACATAATATTGAGTTCACTCTGTTGGAGTGGTACCGGTTGGGTTTTAATTATCAGCAATTAATTGAAGATGTAGAGGCTCTGTTATATAGCCTTTTTAATGCATTTAAAGTAGCATGTGAAACCAGTCAATCACTAACATTTTTTCAATCATTTCAATCTGCCCTAGCAATAAATATTGAAGAAATTTCACTTGAAGAGCTTAATCAAGTTTGTATCAAAAATGCTTACTCTGGCAGTGTTTTATCAAAAGATGAGGCTTTAGATTACTTGTTTGCCACGCAAATCCAGCCACAATTAGACAAAAATTGCCTAACTTTCATTACACATTATCCTGCTTCTCAGGCTGCTTTATCTCAAATTGATTCAGATAATCCGCAGTATTCGTTACGGTTTGAGGTGTTTTTTCAAGGTCATGAACTCGGAAACGGCTACCAAGAGTTAACCGATGGCAATGAACTTCTACAACGTTTTGAAGAAGACAATGTTCAACGTAAGGACAACACAATAGGTATAGATGAAAATTTAATTAATGCGATGAATGTTGGAATGCCTGAATGTTCAGGAATTGCTGTTGGGATTGATCGACTATTAATGGTGTTAATGGGAATTGGTGAGATTTCTGAAGTTTTAAGTTTTAATGCGAGTAATTCATAGAAAATCTGTTTACTTTAACCGATAATCTCCATTTTTTTAGTTTAACAAAAATACTATGGCAATTATTCGTAAAATTCTAGGCTCTATCATCTTGTTTTTTAACTGGCTTTTCACACCTAAAGGTGTGGTCCGTGAGCAGGAAGAGCAGCAAAAAATTGATACATTAACAGAAAAACTCAAATTATACCAATACAATGCTTGTCCTTTTTGTGTCAAAGTTAGACGCGCCATGAAGCGTATGTCTTTATCTATAGAGTTACGGGATATTAGAGCTAATTTAGAATATAAAAAACAACTCGAAGAAGAAGGTGGTCGTTTAATGGTGCCTTGTTTGCGAATAGAAAAAGACGACGGCAGTTATATCTGGATGTATGAATCTTCTGAGATTATTAGTTACCTGAGTGAAAAAGTAGCATCATAACCTATATGTTAACCCTGCGGTATTATGCCGCAGAGTTAATATAATACGTATATCACAATATTAGAACTCGGGTAGCTTCCCCAAACTAACCTGAAACATTACTTGTAATTATCTTAAGATGAATACATAGCAATCAACAGTAGAGAGACTGAAGTAACACCTCTTAATTGCTGGCTTCTTGTAATGCATCAGCAATAGCTGATATTGCTCTATCAAATATAGGTTCACTATCAACAAGTGATATTGACTTATTATCTATTCCCAAGGCAATATGTTGAGGGAAGACCTCGTTAAACTTCAAACCGTCAGCTAAGACAAACAAGAATTTTCCAGTAATTGGGCTTATCCAAGATAGTTTTGCTTTAATTGGTTCGCCATTTCTTAATTTTTTGTTAAAAATAACCCAGTCACCAACTCTCATAGCTTTAACTATATCAAGTTTTTCTTCATCAAATGTAATGTTCAAATCAAGTGATGATTCTTCTTCTTGTTCTTCTATATTTGAAATAATACCAAATTCATGGTTGCGAATTTCTGCTAAATCAATAATTTCATGTTGAGCAAAATCTAGTTCAGTTTCGGCTTCTGTGACGACTTCTTTTTTAGTCACTATTTCAGCTTTAGTTTCAGCTTGTTGTTTAACAATACTTAGATTAAAGTGAATATAGAGTAGTAATTTTTTCAGTGCAATCAGTTTCTCTCTAATAAGATTTTTATCAAAAGTAATTAACCTAATTCCTTTTAAATACTGCTTTAGTAAATAGTCAATTTGTAACTTGTCAATTTTCGAATTTGGATGAGCTAAGTCAATAAGGTTATCAATAAATCTAACCTTTTCTTTGTATTCAAAAGACATTCTATTATGTTTAATGTCTGTTAATACTAAAATATATAACCATGACCCTAAAAGAATATCTTTAAAGAGTTTCGGCATTTTCTTATTGGTCATTTTATTAACTAAAAGTTCAGCAACAATCTTTTTAGCTTGATTTAGCTTTTCTTTTTTATAGAGACTTTGATTAGTTTGATTTTGAATTTCTTGTATTTTAAGATTTCTTTGATTATTAAACGTATCAAATTCTTTAATTAAATCATTAAAGTAATTTTCCTCATATTTTTCATGATCAAGTATTTTCTTTGAGATTGTTTTTATAGTATTAATATAGGATTTATCTTCATCCGTTTCTTTGCTATATCCTACAGATTCCACAGACAAATTGTTTAATAAAATTCTTGCAGGGTGAGACTTGTCAGCAAACAAGTTGTTATCATGTAAAGCTATTTTTAGATAAGGAATTTGTAAGTGTGATAATATGACTTGGATCGCATCAGGTAAGTTTCTATCATCAACAATATATTTAAATAATAAAACAATCAAATCAATGGATTCCATGTCTTGTCGTTTAATAGCGTTGTTTTCTGATTTATTTAACTCATTGATGAAATCAGATCTAATGTCTTCTGGAGTCTTATTTCTTTCTGTAAGGATAAGGTTTGATGTATTTACAACTTGAAGGTTTGTTAAAGTTTTGAGAAGAGCATTAACATCAGTTGCTTGATCATGAGCATCTGTAATATTTGCTCTTGAGCCCTCTGTTTGATTTAATGAGTTGCTTGAGTCAAATATATCAGGCGATACTTCAAATGTATTGTTTATTGATTTTAATCCTTCAGCTAATTTGCTCCCAATGCTTGAAAGTTTGTTTTTTAGTAAATTTGAGATGATTTTATAGCTACTATCACTGTTAGTTGGTTCTATAATTTTTATTTCGCTGAGTTCGTTAACATCAGCTTGGTTGACTTCTTCAACCTCTTCAACCTCTTCAACCTCTTCAACCTCTTCTAAAGTCAGTTTTTCTTTTGGGTTAATGGTCGCAACTTTTTCATCCAAATTATTAAATTCTTGATCATTGAATCCTGATTGTTCTGTTTGGTTACTGTGTACATTAAAGGAAACATGTTCAATAATGCCTTTTGAAGAGAGATATGAGTTGATTTCATGGTAACACTCGTTGAGGTACCTTAAGACATAGGTATCAAAATTTTTATAAAGTAATTGTTTGAATTTTGCATCTATATCGACTTTTGTTATAACTGATTCTATGCTTTTCTTATAAGCTTCTATTAGCACGGTTGGTGTGATTGGAATTTGTTTAGTGCTTAAGGCTGAGACATTGGCAAGTTTAGCAAAACGTTGTTCTAGTTGAAATAAGTTAGTGTTGCAGTTTATTTCACATTTGCTTGCTAAATTTGCAATTGTTAAATGTTCTTCTAGTGAGTTATCCTCAATTAATGATAACGAAAGTCCCGCAAGAGAGTCTTGTTTTTTTTCAGATTTACCTTCTTCATTTAGGTATTCGTACTGACCATTGATAAAATGCTTAATTGCTTTTTTGATAGATGCTGAAAAAACTTTAATAATTCCAAGTTTTTGAGCTTTAAAAGAATCTAATTGATCAAAATAGCGGTTTTGTAAAGTTTCTGAGTTTATCGTCTCAATATATTCAAGAATAGGCTCATCTAATGAATCAAAACTAATTATTAGTTTTGGAGAAATCAGGCTGTTAAAGTTTATTGCTAACTTTTTAAGAATTTTTTTGTTAGTATCATCCACACGTAGTACTTATAAATATTATTCGTCATTATTCTAAACTACTGTGTTAAATATTAAAATACTTGTTTGAATTTTAATTGTTAATAATTGTATAATCTATGTTAATATATGTTAATATATTTTACCCAAATCCCGATATAGAAATGCGTTTGAGAGTGCAAGTAACTGATGTGCATAGGAAATCAAGAAAAACTAAAGTCACCTCATTGGTGATGAAGCTTTTTCTGGGTTTTCTAGGTGCATTAAGGA
>JAMOMK010000108.1 GCA_027067055.1 Lysobacterales bacterium
AATTTCAATTTGTTCTATAACTTTTTCATCGGTCAATTGATTGGTTAAGCCTTCGACTTCAATTAACATGCCATAATTCATTTCTGGGCGACGCAATAAATCATAGGCGCTGACTTCTTTGTTTAATGGAATATCTGGGTATTTGGCACTAAAATTTTTGCCGTAAGTATTGTGTGGTGATAAGTGAATATTTTGCATGAATTTGAGTTCAGTTTCGACACTGTGCTTCTTCTCACTGAATTTTTGCCAACGATAATCATCCACCAAGCCTAATTCGCGTGCTTTTGGTGTGAGTCGCATATCGGCATTGTCTTCGCGCAATAACAAGCGGTATTCGGCGCGTGAGGTAAACATTCGGTAAGGTTCATTCGTTCCTTTGGTAATAAGATCATCAATCAATACACCGATGTAAGCCTTGCTTCTTTTTGGAGACCACGAATCTTTGTTTTGGGTGTTTAATGCAGCATTCATGCCCGCAATAAGTCCTTGTGCGCCAGCTTCTTCATAACCGGTGGTGCCGTTGATTTGTCCTGCAAAGTATAGATTATCAATATACTTTGTTTCCAATGAATCTTTTAAACCACGCGGATCAAAATAATCGTATTCAATGGCATAACCTGGACGGGTGATGTGGGCATTTTCAAAACCTTTGATGGAACGAATAAATTTGAGCTGTATATCAAAAGGTAAACTGGTTGAAATACCATTAGGATAAAGTTCGGTGGTATTTAATCCTTCGGGTTCAACAAAAATTTGGTGTGAGTTTTTATCGGCAAAGCGCATAATTTTGTCTTCAATTGAAGGACAATAACGAGGGCCAGAACCTTCAATCACACCAGTATACATTGGCGAACGGTCTAAACCGCTTTTGATGTATTCGTGCGTTTGTAAATTAGTATGAGTTATGTAACAGGAAATCTGTTCAGGGTGGTCATCTAATGACCCAAGATAAGAAAATACAGGGACTTTTTCATCACCTGGCTGTTCTTCCATGACGCTAAAATCAACTGAGTTGCCATCTATGCGCGCGGGTGTTCCAGTTTTTAATCTATCCACTTTAAAGGGCAGGGCGCGGAGTTTTTCTGCCAATGTTTTGGCAGGTGGATCACCAGCTCTTCCGCCTTGGTGGTTGGATAAGCCGATATGAATTTTTCCATCAAGAAAAGTCCCTACGGTTAACACAATGGTTTTGGCTTTAAAGGTTAAGCCCATTTGTGTGACAGCAGCCGTAACTTTGCCATCTTCGATGATTAAATCATCACAAGCTTGTTGAAAGATATGTAAATTAGGTTGATTTTCAACCGTTTCACGAATGAAATTACGGTACAAAACACGATCGCATTGTGCACGCGTGGCACGAACGGCAGGACCTTTGCGTGAATTAAGTGTACGCCATTGAATGCCAGCATGGTCAGTAGCTTGAGCCATAATGCCGCCCATGGCATCAATTTCTTTAACTAAATGACCTTTGCCAATGCCACCAATAGCTGGATTGCAGCTCATTTGTCCGATGGTTTCGATGTTGTGTGTGAGCAGTAGTGTGGATGCACCCATGCGTGCAGCTGCCAGTGCAGCTTCTGTCCCTGCATGTCCGCCACCAACGATGATAACATCATATTGTTTGTCAAAAATCATAAATCATTGCATTAAGTAATGACGGGTATTTTAACACCTTACAACTGACAACCATTATCATTTGTAAAATTATTAATGGATTTAGCCTATAATTAGCTATTTATCTAACTTGAAAAAGAGTAAATTAACACCATTTAACAAACAGTCAAAAAATTACAGAATATTCAATGGAATATAAAGATTATTACAAAATACTTGGTGTCGATAAAAAAGCCACTAAGGCAGAAATTAAAAAAGCTTATAAAAGAATGGCACGAAAGTACCATCCGGATGTAAGCAAGGTTAGTAATGCCGAAGAAAAGTTCAAAGAAGTCAATGAAGCCTATGAAGTGCTAAAGAGTGATGAGAATCGCGCTTCTTATGATCAATTAGGCTCAAATTGGAAACAAGGTCAAGCTGGGTTTGGAGGACAAACTGGAGGTCAAGGTGGATTCGGTGGAGGTGCTGATTTTAGTGACTTTTTTGAGTCTGTCTTTGGTGGTGCTGCAAGTGGTGGTCACGCTGGCTTTGGCGGAAGGCAGAGTTTTGCCCGTAAAGGACAGAATATTAAGCAAACAATTACCGTCCCTTTAGAGGATTTATACTCAGGTGTGAACCGTACTTTTGTGGTGCAACAACCAGAACAAGGCCCAAGTGGACAAGTCTATTTAGCCCAAAAGCGTATGAATATCAAAATCCCTAAAGGCATAGAGCCAGGAAAAAGTATTCGTTTAAAAGGCAAAGGTGAGCCTGGCTCTGGTGGCGGACCAAACGGTGATTTGTTGCTTAAGATTGAGTTGGATAAACATTCTAAATATGAGTTAAAAGGCAAAGATGTTTATGTCGATTTGTTGTTGGCTCCATGGGAAGCAGCTTTGGGTGCAAACGTGCATGTGGATACGCCAACAGGGAAAATGAGTTTAAAAACACCTGCTAACATGCAAAACGGTAAAAAAATGCGCCTTAAAGGTAAAGGTTTTCCATCAGCAGTTCCTGGCAATTTGTATGCGGTAATTAAGATAGTTATTCCTAGTAAGAATGAGGAAGCCAAGAAACAATGGCAAGACTTAGCCGATCAATTCGACTTTAACCCAAGAGATTAAATTATGGCAACTATACAATGGTTTCCAGGCCACATGCATAAGGCTGGTAAAGAGATAAAAGAACGTTTACCAGAAATAGATGTAGTGATAGAAATTTTGGATGCACGTATCCCGTATAGTAGCCAAAATCCTTTATTGATGGAATTTGCTGCGCATAAGCCGAATATCAAGGTACTTAACAAAGCTGACTTGGCTGATGAAAATATTATCAAGCAATGGCAAGAACACCTAGAAAAAAATGACAACATTAAAACCATTGCCTTAACGACAAAACAGCCAGATAAAGTGATGCAGATTTTGGATTTAATTCGTAAGATGATTCCAAATAAGGGCGAACACCAAATTATTACGGCAATGATAATGGGTATTCCCAATGTTGGAAAATCTACAATTATCAACATCTTAGCACAACGAATAGTTGCAAAAACAGGCAATGAACCCGCAGTAACAAAAGGACAACAACGCATCAAAATAACCGATGACATTACTTTTTTTGATACACCAGGCATGTTGTGGCCGCGAATCGCCCACGAAAATTGGGCACTGCGCTTAGCTATCACTGGTGCAATTAAAGAAACTGCTATGAGTCATGAGGATATTGCTTTTTACCTGATTGGTTATTTAATGAAAAAATATCCAAAAGTTCTGCCCCAACGTTTTGAAATCGAGCAATTAGCAGTGGATGAATATTCTATTTTAGAACAAATCGGTGCCAAACGCGGCTGTTTAAAATCACGTAATATGTTAGACTTGCACAAGGTCTCAAGTATTGTGGTTCATGAATACCGAGCAGGCAAACTCGGAGGATTATGCTTGGAACTGCCACAAGAAGTGGAAAAAGAAAAACTAGAAGCCATCGAGTTAGGGATCAAACGCGATGCAAAGATTGACGCGCGAAAAAAACGTAGAGGAAAAAAATAATTCAATTGAGTGGATTTCCTTGTTAGTTTTTGATTTACATACAATTATTCAGACAAATGTATCGCAATCACTTATAATCCAATCATGACAATAAAACTCACACACTATTCTCATGGAGCGGGTTGTGGCTGTAAGATTTCTCCAAAAGACTTAGATAAAATTCTCACTACTGATTTTAAATCCGCAATTGATGCTAACTTATTAGTCGGAAACGATTCGCGCGATGATGCGGCCGTTTACGATTTAGGCGATGGTAAAGCAGTCATTTCCACCACTGATTTCTTTATGCCTATCGTCGATGATGCTCATACTTTTGGACGAATTGCGGCAACAAATGCCATCAGCGATGTTTATGCAATGGGCGGCAAACCGATTATGGCAATAGCGATTTTGGGTTGGCCATTGGATAAACTCTCCACCGAAGTGGCAGCCAAGGTAATAGATGGTGCGCGCCAAACCTGCAAAGAAGCGGGGATTTTATTAGCGGGTGGGCATTCAATTGATTCTCCTGAACCAATTTTTGGGCTAGCCGTAACGGGCTTGGTTGATACAAATAAGATAAAGAAAAATAATTCTGCACAAGCAGGGGATTTACTGTATTTAACTAAACCGTTGGGAATAGGTATTCTCTCAACAGCACAAAAACGCAGTAAACTAGAAGAAAAGCATGAGGCCATTGCTGCTGACTTAATGTGTCAGCTTAACAAATTTGGACAAGTAGCTAGTGACTGTGACTATGTGCACGCAATGACAGATGTTACTGGATTTGCCTTGCTTGGGCATTTGCTTGAAATGTGTGAGGGCAGTAAACTTGGTGCAGAACTGGATACCAATCTTATTCCAATAATTCCTGAAGCTGACTTCTATTTAGAGCAGGGCTGTGTGCCAGGTGGTACAGGCCGAAACTGGGAGTCCTACGGTGATAAATACCCAAATTTACCCAGCAAACTAAAAAATATACTCTGTGATCCACAGACGAGTGGTGGATTGTTGATTGCTGTAAATGCCGATAGCCAATTTAAATTTGAAAAACTGGCCTCTGAGAATGGACTAGAACTTGAAGCTTTTGGAGTCCTTACTCAAAAGCAGGAGTTTGCATTTCTTTGATAGGCAAAGAACAATTTAAGAATCTATTCACTGCTCAAACCCCTTTATTGGATGTTAGAGCGCCGTGTGAATTTGCCCAAGGGGCATTTCCTCATGCGACAAATTTATCCTTATTGATTGATGATGAACGCCACGATGTTGGGATGTGTTACAAACAGCAAGGGCAAGATGAAGCCATTAAATTAGGTCATAAAATTGTCAGTGGTAAAGTAAAAGAACAGCGTATTGACGCATGGAAAGCGTATTGTTTAGCACATCCGAATGCCTATTTATATTGTTTTCGTGGTGGCATGCGTTCACATCTGGTGCAAGAATGGCTTAAAGAAGTTGGAGTTAATATCCCACTGGTTCAAGGTGGATACAAAGCTTTGCGGAATTACTTACTTGATGAATTAGCTCATCCAGTCAATTTAATACGCATTAGTGGTCAAACGGGAGTGGGTAAAACGGATTTGTTATTAACATTAACTAATGTAATTGACCTTGAGCGCTTGGCAAATCACCGAGGCTCAGCCTTTGGTAAAAATACTACCAATCAACCTGCGCAAATAGAGTTTGAAAATTTGGTTGCCGTTGATTTATTGAAATCCAATAAAGAAAAACCAATTATAGTTGAAGATGAGGGTCGATATATAGGTCAATTGAACTTGCCTTTAAAGTTTTTTGAAACAATGAAAAACTCTGCAGTAGTTTTATTGACAAGTTCGCATGAAGAGCGTGTTGATCGTATTTATCGGGACTACGTCGTTGGACAACGTAATAGCTATATTGAAAAATTCCCACAAAATGGCGAGTGGTTATTTGAAGAGTTTTTGACTTCAGCATTAATGCGTATTCAAAAGCGCTTAGGCGGTGAGCGATATACGAAATTATCGGTTCTAATGAACCAGGGGATTAGAGAGTCCTCAGAAACACTACATAAACAATGGATAAATGACATTTTAGTTTTTTATTACGATCCCATGTATCAGTATCAAATTGATAACAAGGCTGAAAAAATTGAATTTACTGGCAATGAACTTGAAGTAGCACAATATTTAAAACGTTAAGCTTAATTCTTGTGGTAGAATTTGGGCTTTATTTAAAGTCTAGCATTTATGTTATTTCCATCGATAAATCTTAATCACTCTGGCTTCATTAAGGTGTCAGAAATCCACACCATCTACTGGGAAGAATCAGGTAATCCACAAGGTAAACCTGTTGTGTTTGTTCATGGCGGACCAGGCGGTGGAGTTTCTGCCCAGACTCGTCGATTTTTTGACCCAAAAAAATACAGAATAATTCAATTTGATCAGCGTGGTTGCGGTCAAAGCACCCCGCATGCCTGTATTGATGAAAATACTACATGGGATTTAATTGCTGATATGGAAGTATTACGTGAAAAATTAGCGATAGATAAGTGGCAAGTCTTTGGTGGTTCATGGGGTTCAACTTTAGCGTTAGCATATGCGATTATGCACCCACAAAGAGTTTTCGAACTTGTATTGAGAGGAATATTTTTATTACGTCAATCTGAGTTGCAATGGTTTTACCAATATGGAGCAAGTCAAATATTTGCTGAGGCTTGGCAGGACTATTATTGTTTTATTCCTGCAGAAGAACGTGATGATCTAATGAAGGCTTACCAAAAACGTTTATTTGGAAATGATAAGGAGCAACAAATAGCTGCAGCACGAGCATGGTCAGTTTGGGAGGGGTCAACATGTCACATGATTCCAGATGAAAGCCATATTCAAGATTCAGGAGAGGATGAATTTGCTTTGGCATTTGCTCGAATTGAAAATCACTATTTTATGAATAAAGGCTTTTTTGAATATGAGAATTGGATATTAGATAATATTAATAAGATATACCATATACCCACGATTATTATACAAGGGCGTTATGATGTTGTCTGCCCAATGGCTACAGCATTCGATTTGCATCAAGTTTTTCCAGAATCTGAACTTATTATTGTGCCAGAGGCTGGACATTCTGCATTTGAGCCCAATATAGTAAATGAACTAATTAAAGCAACCAATAAATTTGCAGAATAACTATGTCATTATATGTAACAGAAACAGCAGCAGCTCGAATTCAACAATTCATTGATAAAGATCCGCTTGCCAAGGGGTTTAAGGTCAGTATAAAAAAGACAGGTTGCTCGGGTTGGGGTTATGAAGTAGAAATACCACATGAGATTTTAGCAGATGATATTATTTGTGAAGATAAAGGGATAAAGCTTATAGCTAATAAAGATACGCTAGAGGTAATAAAAGGCACAACAATAGATTATGAGCAACAAGGGATTAATCATGTGTTTGTTTATAAAAATCCCAATGCAACAGGTGAGTGTGGTTGTGGTGAGAGTTTCACAACAAATTGATATTTTTTACATGTAGAGTACATCTAAATTAAATCTTTCAAAAAGAACAAACCTATACGCCATGCGACTTTCTTGTAAGTGATCAAAATAAACCGATAAAAAGTCAAAAATTTCAAACAAAGTTCTTTACATTAAAACAGGTGTATCTATAATGCGCATCTCGCTTGAGAAAGGCAACTTTTGAAAGTGACTTGAAGTATTCGAA
>JAMOMK010000109.1 GCA_027067055.1 Lysobacterales bacterium
TTTAATACTTAAAAAGCCGTTGTGCTGTGATTTTTATTCTTCTAAAGAGTAACAATTGCCTGGCATCTGACTGGTTTTTACTGTGCTATAACATTCCCAATATATCGATTTACCCTCTTCATCAACTTCTGGCACAAAAATTATTGAGTCGTACTGTAATGCGGTATCATCTGCTGCTGAAAAGTATATAGTTAATTCACCTGTTTCAGTATTGTATTCGTATTCATCTGTGATTTTAAGGTTTGAGGAAATAAAAGCCTCATCAGGAAATTTACCTTGAGACGTGTAATACTCTTCGATGCTTTTTTTCTCCACTTCATATGACAATGCTTTTTTAGTTACTTTTGATTTAATGGTATAGTCTCGATAAGCAGGAATTGCATAAGCGGCAACGACACCAACATAAACCAGCGCAATATACCCATCAACATAAGACATGTTTTCAAAGACACTGTACTCATAAGAAAACTTCACTGAAAAGCCATCATTATCGGCATCTAAGGCAAAACTGAACTGCCCCTTTTCTGGTAAGTTTAATTGTTGGGCTGTTGGCATAGTAAATAAATCCACTTCAGTGTGCGTTAGGTTGCCCATGATTTCTAACAACTTTAAGTAAAAATAATAAATACTGCGCGGCGCATCTTGAACCTCTGCGGTGTATGCCAACAAAGATGAGTTCCAATTTTGCCCTTGTTGGTTTGCTAACCAATCAGATAAGCTCTGTTTGTGTTTGCTGTTGTCTCGATCTGCTAAGACTTGTGGTATAAATGCCTGAAGGTATTTATCGCCTTTAATTTGGAAATAAGACCTTTGCCTCATATCCATAAAAGGATTTTTGAAAGAAGGATCATTTAAACCAAGGTCTTCAATTAGTTTTTGAGATAATTCATTGGTTGAGGCTTCCATGACATCAATTGACACACCCGCCAATGTTTTGCTTTCTAGGGTTAGTTTGAAGGTTGTTTTAAATTTTTCAATCAGTTCATTGTGAGCCTTCATGTCTTTTATTTTGCTAGCAAACCACGTACCAGAATCATCGGTAACTACGATAATTTTTTGCCCATAAATGCTAAATATTTGTGCAATATCAGTACCAAAGTAGTTGCTAAATAAACCAATAACTTCATTTGTCTTGTTGCGAACTTTTTCGGCTTCAGCCTCTGATGCAAAACTTAGAGCAAAAGCATAAGCCTTTTTAACTTGCTCTACCGTTGGTCGTGTTATCTGCCAAGCTCTACGAGGTACGCCAGCTGTTTGAATATCAAACTGCGAATCAACACCCGCGACAAACTGCCTAGCGCCAACCTCTGGCATGGCAAGCTTAACAATTAATTCACTCTTGCCTTTTGACGATGCTGTGCCCACCCATAAAAATTTCATTTTATCTAAGCCAATTTTTTCAACCATCGGTTGTTCACTGGCAGGTATCATGGCTTTATTCTTTTGGTAAATTGTGTCAATATTTATCCATGTTTCGACATTTTTGCCGCTGACATCTACACTGTCTTCATAGGCAAAGATATCATTTAGTTCTTCTGCATGTTGTGTGCGAGCCAACAAATCATTGAGTTGCTTTTGTGAAGCGCTCAATCCAGAAAGCATTAACAATCGTCCCGTTTTTTCATCAAAAGACATAAAGACAGGAGCCATTGCCACAAAGAGTGAGGCAAAATTGCTGTCATCGAATGCTTTGATTACACGAAACTGCTTATTGCTTTGTTTTTCAATTGTTCCCAACAATTCACTTATTTGTGCTTTTGTTGTGTTTTCTAGTGTTGTAGCAATCATCACATTAGGAACCATTGATCCATCACTGGCATTTAAAATAGCGATTTCTAATGGTGTTGACATGTTTTTTAGCAATAATTCAAAAGGAAACTGAGCCTCTTTTGGTAACTTGTTTGCATAACTATCAACCAAGCCTTTTTTAATGCTGTTGATTATGTCTTTGTGGGCTTCTAGTTTTTGTGCAGGATGTAAGCCATCCGCTTTAGCTTCAAACAAAAGCTGCCACACTGTTGGTATGCGTGCATAAGCTAGAGTCTCTGGTGGCAGTTTTTCACGCATCCATGCCACATTTTCAAGTTTTATAACTTGATGTTGTGCTTGTTGAGCTGTTATTGGTGTTGAATTATCACAGCCTGTTAAAAAGACAACTAAGCTTGTTAATATTAATACTATTCCTTTTATTTTCATTGTTATACCAGTTTTATTTCTTCTTTAGTGATTGTAATAAGTTTTTGTTTATACAGCGAGCCAATAGCCTTTTTATAACTACCTTTGGAGACTTTCCACTTGGCATAAATTTCGGCAGGAGGGGCTTTATCGGTCATAGTAGAAACACCGCCATTTGCCCTTAAGTCTTCATAGATTTTTGTTGCCAATGTGCCTTGCTGTTTAGAGTCTGGTAAATTTAGACTCAAGTTGATTTTTTTATCTTCTCGAATATCTTTAATATAAGCTTTGAGCTTTTGTCCGACGCGAATGGTTTGAAATACATCAGAGTGGTGAATGACACCCAAATGAGTTTTGTTTATCACTGCTTTAAAGCCTAATTGCGACTTACCACATATTAATAAATCCACTTGTTGTTGTGGCTTAAAGTCGGTGTTGTATTCGTTTAAGTGTTTGCTGAGCTTAATTGAACCAACCAATCGTTTTGATGCATTGTCTTGGTACATGTAAACAGTGTAATAAAGTCCAGGGTAAATTTTATAAGATTGTTCGGCATAGGGAACCATCAAGTCTTTAGGTAAGCCCCATTCAAAAAAAGCCCCTATTTTATTCATATCAGCGACTTTTAAATAAGCACATTCACCCAATGTTATTTTGGGCGTTTGGGTGGTGGCAATGGGTTGGTCATTGGTATCAAGGTATAAAAACACGCTCATTACTTGACCAATGCGATAATCCTCGGGCAAAAAGCGATTGGGTAACAATATATGACCCAAGTGCCCTCCTTCAAGCAATACACCTTGATCTGTTGCTTTGACTATTTCTAATTGATTGTATTTACCTAAATGTGCCATGCTTTTTTCTCTTGTTTTCAGGCGCAATTATAAAGCGTAGACAGAGATTATGTTGTTAATTTACTGTGCTTAGGGTGACTTTCTTGCAAATACCAAGACTTTAACTGATTTTACGCCCGATTTTATTAATGTTTTACTGCATTCACTTAAGGTATTACCCGATGTCATGACATCATCCACAAGAACAACCTTTTGTTGGTTGAAGTTATCTGGCAGGGCAAAAGCTCCACGCACATTTTTTGCGCGCTCTTTAAATTTGAGCTGTGCTTGCATTTGTGTGTCTTTTTGTCGAATTAAAGAAGTATCGAGTTTATAACCAGAATATTTAGCTAACTCTTTAGCAATCTCATAAGCTTGATTGTAGCCACGAGAGCGCAGGCGTGATTTGTGTAAGGGCACAGGCATTAATACATGGTCTTTGTTGGCTTGGTTTAGTAAGGGTAACATAAGTTCTGCCATTAAGCGAGAATAACTGATTTTTTTGCCAAACTTTAATGCCATGACCCATTTATCAATAGGTGCTTGGTAAAGAGATGCATAAAGTGTTTGATTAAACACCGGTGGTTTTATTAGACAAGAACCACACAAGTGTTGGCTGACTTGTAGAGATGTGCCACATTGGTGGCAGGCAAAAATAGGTTTGTGTAATAAAGATTGGCAGCCAACACACAGGCTTTTATAGCTAGAGTCTTGTGTATCGTTTTGACAAATCAAACAGTTGTTCACGAACCTTGCTCTTAATGTTAAAATGCAGTTTTTTATCTTAGCACACAATATGCCGTTAGAATACGAAGCCATCCGAAAATCATTTAATGCCATCGCACACCAGTATGAAGAAAATGCTATATTACAAAAAGAGGTTTTAACTCGATTGCTTGAACGTTTAAGTGATGAAGCCTTAATTGATGTTGATCTTAAACCACAACATATTTTAGATTTGGCTTGTGGGACTGGTTGGGCACACGAAGGTATCAAAAAGCTTTTTTCTGAAGCAAAAATTTCGGCCCTAGATTTTAGTCAAAACATGTTGAATCACGTGGATAAAGATATAGCAACACCGGTATTTGCTGATGCTCATGATTTGCCTTTTGCTGATAACAGTGTGGATGTGGTGTTTTCAAATATGGCCCTGCATTGGTGCAATGAGTCTGATGTTTTTGCTGAATCTCGTCGCGTGTTAAAACCAGGTGGGTTAATTGTCATGAGTGCGCTGGGTGAAACCACTTTATACGAGCTCAAAGGCATATTATCCGAAGGGGATGATAAACCTCGTGTTCACTCCTTTCCCGCCTTACATGATTTGGGTGATGATTTACTCAAAGCAGGATTTGAAGATGTAGTGGTTAATGCCGAAGTGATAACCTTAACTTATAAAGATGTGGTTTCACTGATGAAAGATATCAAGGCATCGGGTGGTCACAATGTAGATGAAAAGCGTTCAAAAGGATTAATGACAAGCCAGTGGCTCAAAAAAATTCAAACTGCTTACGAAGACTATCGAGAAGATGGTCGAATACCAGCCAGTTATGAAATTGTTTATTTACGAGCTAAAAAACCAACGGCAAAAAACGGAATCAATTTAACCATAAAAAGTTAAAAACTCTGATTTGTCAAATATTATTTTCCGATATTATTAGAAGCAAATTTATAATTTTTATCAAAATATTTTATTAGACTATCTAAATACTTAAGATTTAAACTGTTTCCAAAATGCTCTTCTTTACCTAGAGCAACTTTGTTCCTATGGAAAATTAAAGCCTCTTTGTCCTTTTCTAAAAAGGCAATAGTAGCTAATACATAGTCATTCCACCGAAGAGCATTTTCTTTAAAGTCTTCGCTTTCTTTTAGTACAGATTTGCTCCATTTTATTGCCGCAGTATAATCATTGGCATGTGCTCGTGATTGGGCAATATGCCATCGTAAAGAACTTTGTTTTGCTCCGTTAACCTCTATATATTTTTCAATTAAATCAGCTACTTCTTTATCGCACTGACTGTTTACCATGGCGCGAAATCCCTTACCCATTGTTTGATCAAACTCTTTATAGGAAAGGCTCATATCTGTTTTTAAATGTTGATTATAAAGCTCTTGGCAGTTTTGTGCGCTTGCAGAAAAGGCAAAAGCTAATAATAAAATGATTTTCATAGGTGTTCTAAAATTAAAAAATATTAAGATAAGACAAACTTCAAAACTGTTGGTTCGATTTAAATTTATCAAGCAATCAAAAAAGAAAGATTAACAGGATAATAAAGTTCTTGATTTGACTCATCAGGAATGAATAGGATTGTTTTTACAGTCCTTTATCTCTTTTAAAGACAGCTTTGTCTTTATCCGAGCCAAAAAACTGTGCCTCTAAATGACCTGAGTGGACTGCTTGGGCAATCAATCCTGGCGCATAAGCATCGCCAATAAGAGCGAAATGTTTAAATGGGTGATTGTCTTTCAACTGTGTAAACAAATCATCATTGGGTTTTCTTTCGCTAACTACCACAAGGGCTTTACAGGATGTATAACTTTCTTTACGACTGTAAACATGCTGACTAACAACATTGCTTTGTACAATTTTATCGAGTTGTTGGTTGAGAATTATTCCAACATCTTTTTCATGTAGGCGATTATGGATGCGTTGTTGTTCCAGGGTATTATCACTCCACTCCGACACACGAGCACTATTGGTCATGTAGGTGGTTTTACAACCTAATTCAACACATTTTTCTGCCAATACACTTGCCATATAGTAGTGGTCTGCATCGTAAATCAGCACTTCACCTTTAGGTACGATACCGTTCATTAAATCATCTGGAGTTAGGATTTGAATTGAATTATCATGCTCTAAGTGTTGGCGTGTTTCTCTGCTTTGTCCGTTGTTTTTCCACGTTGCTCCTGTGGCTATGATAATATTTTCAAAACCAAACTCAGCTAAATTTTCAGGGGTGACATCACTATCGAAGTACATCTCAACATTGGGCATTTGTTTCAAGGCATTTAAACGGTAATCAATTACGCGTTTCCATTCTGCCAGTCCTGGTAATTGTGATTCTCGCAAGACTCGCCCACCAGCTACTTTGTCTTTTTCTGCAATCACCACATCGTATCCACGTTTTGCTAGAGCATGAGCACATTCCAAACCGGCAGGGCCTGCACCGATAATTAAAATAGATTCATCTTTATGTTTAGGTTTGATAATTTCGGGATGCCAATCACGTCGCCACTCTTCGCCCATGGTTGGGTTTTGTGTACAACGAATCGGTGCGGCGTAGTTGTCACTGGAAACACAAATATTGCAGCCGATACATTCACGAATGGTATCCAGTTTATCGTTTTTAATTTTATTGGGTAAAAAGGGGTCGGCAATTGAAGGTCGAGCTGCTCCGATTAAATCCAAAACACCGCGCTTAATTTGTGACACCATCGCATCGGGCGAAGTAAAGCGCCCTACGCCGACAACAGGTTTGGTGGTTAAAGATTTAACATGTTTGGTGTACTGTTCTTGAAAACCTTCTTGTGAAAAGCGTGAAGTTTGTGAATCATTTTCCCAACTCGATACATTGACATCCCACAAATCAGGAATTTCAGCTAACATTTCAATAATATCCGAACCCTCCCCACCTGCTTGCATGCCGTTTTTACCTAACAACTCATCCACTGCAATACGTAAAGCAATTCCACAAGTATCGCCAACCGCTTCTTTGGTGTCAATTAATACTTCCTTGAGCAATCTGGCTCTGTTTTCGAGACTGCCGCCGTATTCATCAGTGCGGTCATTATATTGGCGCGATAAAAAATGCATCAAAACCGATAAGCCATGTCCAGCATAAACATAAACAATATCAAACCCCGCCTTTTTAGAACGAATCGCTGCATCGCGGTACCATTTACGTAAGTTTTTAATATCTGTTTTATCCATTGCCCGTGCTTGCATGGGATAACCACCAAGCACAGAAGCATGTGTTGGCGCTAAGGTTGGCAATCGGGAATAATGGTTTTTACCTGCCAATCCTTGATAAACCAACTCAATCCCTGCAAGCGAGTCATGCTCATGCACCGCATCCGTCATTAATCGCAAATTGGCAATATCACTGTCATCCCACAACCGCCCTTGATTATATGGTGTAATGTCGGATGACGGATGAATCTCCACCTCTTCAGTACAAACCACACCCCAGCCACCTTCGGCTTTAATCCCTCGCATCTTAGCCAAAGCCTGCGGAAACCGATGTCCCATACCATTACAATGCGGCACTTGGTAAAAGCGATTAGG
>JAMOMK010000110.1 GCA_027067055.1 Lysobacterales bacterium
TAAAAACAGTTGAGAAAAACCGCGATGCGATTGAATTAACAGGGAAGTAAGGAAAAACTAAAAGGATTTGAAACTAAAAGGAATTAAAATCAAGGAAGACCCAAATCCCGATATAGAAAGTACGATGATAGCACAAGTCCTTGATGCACCTAGAAAACCCAGAAAAAGCTTCATCACCAATGAGGCGACTTTAGTTTTTCTTGATTTCCTATGCACATCAGTTACTTGCACTCTCAAACGCATTTCTATATCGGGATTTGGGGAAGAGGAAAAAGCCTATGAGTGAAAACTTATGGGCTTTTAAACATCCAAAGGTAGATTGCTTGCAATTGCGACTTTAATACAGAAACTAAACCTCACAAACCTTACTGGCAAACATTTTGCTTTGCCCAAAAGCAACAGAGGGTTCAATCCATCAGTATTTGTCAATTCATTGGCACTAGCAACACGAAGGCGGCATACGTTATTGTGATGAAGAGAAGGTTCACTTTGCCATTAGAGCAATAACGAGCCAATCACTAAAAAGCTTTATTAACACATTGGATGAAGCCCAGTGGGAGCCTGTAATAAAATCAGATGGTACAGAATCAACAATAGTTCGATTTACATGAAAACAGTGGCGGAATTGAAACAACGAGATTAAGCCAGTTAAAACTGTCAGATTTTAACTGCCAGAACAATTTTATTCGTCAAACTAGATTTGGTGGGAAACTAGTTTCTATTTCGAGATTTAGGTTATTTAAAAAAAGGGTATATTATTAACTGCTAGTATTGCTTAATGAATATGAACCCTATATAATGCACCGGCTTTTAGTATGGCTAATTGATTTTTAATCGCATTTAGAGTTGGCGACTAGGGATGTTGAGCAAAAAAATATGACACCACAACCTTCGATATCAGAAGTAAGAAAAGTTGTTTTCTTGTTGCCAGTTTGGCAAATGTTGATTGGTGTAATTGTCGGCATTATTTTTTATTTTATTGCAGGGCAAGTCGCAGGGATAGCGGGGTTTTTTGGAGCAAGTATTAGTTGTGCAGGCAGTTTAGTTTTTGCCTTTGTTGTTTTTGGGTTGGGCAAACAATCCGCTGACAATATTACAAGGCAAATGTTTAGAGCAGAAGCATTTAAAATCATGACTATCGCAATCATGTTTTATATGGCTTTTGCAAAACTGGGATTACCATTTTTACCAGTTATTGTAGGATTTATGGCAACAATGATTATTTTCTTTGTGGCATTATTAACAGTATTTAGATAAGTAGAGTATATATTATAATGAGTGAAGCTTCAGGCGGCGGCATTGGCGGATACATAAAACACCACCTTACACACAATACAATACAATTGGATGAAGCAGGTTCAATGTTTTGGACACTTAATGTTGACAGTGTTATTTATACATTAATTACTGCCGTGATTTTTCTTGGGTTTTTTGGTTACATCGCCAAAAGTGTTAAGTCAGGCGTTCCTTCTAAAGCACAAAATTTTATCGAGCTCATTATCAACTTTGTTAACGAACAAGTTAACGATTTATTCCATTACAAATCTAAAGTGGTTGCACCTCTGGCATTGAGTATCTTTGTTTGGGTGTTTTTGATGAACTTCATGGATTTAGTGCCTGTTGATTTGTTGCCTTGGGTAGGTTCTAAAGCTGCTGGCATCGATTATATGCGAGTTGTGCCTTCAGCAGATATAAATATTACATTTGGTATGTCTTTTGGTGTTATTCTTTTGGTTATGTATTATAACTTTGCACGAAAAGGTCCTGTAGGTTATTTTAAAGAATATTTTGGACACCCTTTTGAAGCACCAAACACAGCAGGAAAAATTATTGTAGCACCATTTAATTTTCTACTTAATACCGTAGAAACAATTGCAAAACCTATATCACTTGGTTTGCGATTATTTGGAAACTTATATGCAGGCGAAATAATCTTTATGTTAATCGCCGTATTTACCCTTGGTTATGGGTTGGAACAATTAATGTCATTTGGGGGCATTGTTATGATTGTTGCTCAATTCTTAATGGGCTTAATGTGGGCATTATTCCACATACTTATTATTGTCCTTCAAGCATTTATCTTCATGATGTTGAGTATTGTGTATCTTGCTCAATCACATGATACAGGGCATTAATACAAACTAATTACAAACATTTTTTTAAAAACTTTCGTCAAAACAATTAATCGGAGAAAACGATGGAAAACTTAGCTTTAATCGCTGAAGTACAAGGTATGACAGCAATCGCAGTAGCACTAATTATTGGTATGGGTGCACTAGGAACAGCAATCGGTTTTGGTTTATTAGGTGGTCGCTTATTAGAAGCATCAGCTAGACAGCCAGAATTAGCGCCTATGTTACAAGGTAAAATGTTCTTAATCGCAGGTCTTCTTGATGCGGTTGCAATGATCGGTATTGGTTTAGCAATGTTCTTTACATTTGCAAACCCATTCCTAGGACCTATTACTGCGGCAGCTGGTCACTAAATTAAGTCTTTAATTTTTTATTAACTTAATTAGGAGAATATCGCAATGAATATAGGTATCACTTTAATCATCCAAATGGTGGTTTTCATGACGGTTGTACTAATCACCATGAAATACATCTGGCCCGTCATATTGGGCGCAATGGAAGAACGTGAAAAACAAATCGCTGATGGTCTAGCTGCATCAGATGAAGCCGAAGTTGCTTTGAAAAAAGCACAGGTTGAAGCTGAAGGGATTCTTAATGAAGCGCGCACCGATGCCGGTGAAGTGCGAGAAGGTGCTAATAAAATGGCAACAAAAATTAAGGATCAAGCAAAAGCAGATGCTATCGCTGAAAAAGAGCGTCAAATGGCAGCTGCAGTTGCAGAAATTGAACAAGAAGCTAATCGTGCAAAAGAAGATCTACGCAAGCAAGTGTCATCATTGGCATTAGCGGGTGCGGAAAAATTACTGAACAAAGAAGTTGATTCTAAAGTTCATGCCGATTTACTTAATGACTTAGTTAAAGAGATTTAATATGGCGCAATATGTAACCTTGGCAAGACCTTATGCAAAAGCGGCTTTCGATTTTGCTAAAGAGGCTGGTTTGGTTGATTCGTGGATGCAACAATTAACCGTATCTGCGGGGCTTGCAAGCATAAGCGAAGTTGCACAGTCTTTTTCATCTCCAGAAAAAGACAACGACCAATTAGTTGGTATGTTGTCAGGCTCTGATGCTGATGATGGCTATAAAAACTTTATTCAACTCATAGCTGATAATAACCGTTTGGCATTATTGCCAGATGTTGTTAATGTTTTTAAGTACATCAGTGAGCAAGATGCCAAAGCACTAAGTGCCGATGTTTATACAGCAGCAGAACTTAATCAAGAACAACTGGACAAAATTGCCGCTTCTTTGTCAAAAAGAACAGGTAAAACAGTCAACCTTACCCAACACAAGGACGAATCGCTTTTAAGTGGTGCACGTATTGTGGCAGGTGATTTAGTTATTGATGGTTCATTAAAGGCTAAACTAGAAAAATTAAAAACAGAATTATTAAACTAACTAATAGTTTAATAACTCTATATAAATAACGAGTTATAAAAGTATAACTCACTAATTGGAAAGAGGACTCGCAATGCAAACGACATTGAATCCATCAGAAATTAGCGAACTTATTAAAGAGCGCATAAAGAATTTCAAAGTACAGTCAGAAGCAAGAACAGAAGGAACAGTTGTGTCTGTCTCTGATGGTATTGCCCGTATTCACGGCTTGGCCGATGTAATGCAAGGTGAAATGATTGAATTACCTAACAACACTTATGCTCTGGCGTTAAACTTAGAGCGTGATTCTGTTGGTGTAGTGATCATGGGTGATTACACCAATATTTCAGAAGGCGACAAAGCCAAATGTACTGGTAAAATTTTAGAAGTACCAGTAGGACCAGAAATGGTTGGACGTGTTGTTGATGCATTGGGTAATCCAATTGATGGAAACGGTCCAATTGATGCTAAAGCCATGTCTCCAGTGGAGCGTATTGCACCTGGTGTAATTGAGCGTCAATCGGTTGATCAACCAGTGCAAACTGGTCTTAAATCAATTGATGCGATGGTTCCTGTTGGACGTGGACAACGTGAACTAATTATTGGTGACAGACAAACAGGTAAAACAGCAGTAGCAATTGATGCCATTATCAACCAAAAAGGTAAAGGCGTTACTTGTATCTATGTGGCTATTGGTCAAAAACGTTCATCTGTTACGGCAATTGTACGTAAATTAGAAGAGTTTGGCGCAATGGAGCACACAATTATTGTTGCAGCAACAGCATCAGATTCAGCAGCGATGCAATACATGGCTCCTTATGCAGGTTGTGCCATGGGTGAATATTTCCGTGATCGCGGCGAAGATGCTCTTATCGTTTATGATGATTTGACTAAACAAGCATGGGCTTACCGTCAGGTATCTCTATTGTTGAAACGTCCTCCAGGTCGAGAAGCTTATCCTGGTGATGTTTTCTATCTTCATTCACGTTTATTAGAGCGTGCATCAAGAGTCAATGCAGATTATGTTGAAGAGTTTACTAAAGGTGAAGTTAAAGGTAAAACGGGTTCATTAACAGCCTTACCAATTATTGAAACACAAGCCGGTGACGTATCCGCTTTCGTACCAACAAACGTAATTTCAATTACAGATGGACAAATCTTCTTAGAAACAGATTTATTTAATGCAGGTATTCGTCCAGCGATTAATGCAGGTCTTTCTGTATCGCGTGTGGGTGGAGCGGCGCAAACTAAAGTGGTTAAGAAACTCGGTGGCGGTGTTCGTTTGGCACTAGCGCAATACCGTGAACTAGCGGCTTTCGCGCAATTTGCATCAGATTTGGATGAAATTACACGTAAGCAATTAGAACGCGGCCAAAAAGTAACCGAATTAATGAAACAAGGTCAATACTCGCCAATGAGCGTAGCTGAAATGGCTGTGACATTATATGCTGTTGATAAAGGTTACATGGATGATATTGCGATCAATAAAATTGGTGCTTTTGAAGCAGGTTTAATGGATCACATGAACGGTGAAAATGAGTCATTCATGAACGACTTAAGTGAAACTGGTGCATACAATGACGAAATCGAAGCATCGATTAAATCAGGTATAGAAGCATTCAAGAAAACAGGTTCTTGGTAAGCTTTTAGGTAAACAATTAATTAGAGAACAATTATGGCAGTTGGAAGTGAAATTGTAACCAAAATCAAAAGTGTGCAGTCCACCAAAAAGGTGACTTCCGCTTTGGAAATGGTTTCAGCCAGTAAGATTAAGAAGGCCAAAGATCAGATGTTGGAAGCGCGACCTTATGCACGACAAATGCAAAAAATAATAGGTCATATGGCGCATTCATCACCAGAATACAGACATCCTTTTATGAAAGAGCGTGAAATTAAGCGTGTAGGATATGTTGTTATTTCCACTGATCGTGGATTATGTGGTGGTTTGAATACCAACCTTTTCAAGAAAAGTCTTGCGCACATGAGGGAATATCAGGATGGGAATATTGAAATTGATGTTGTAACTGTTGGAAATAAAGCATCAAACTTCTTTAAGAAGATTGCGGTTGATTTAAAAGCCAGTATTCCTTCATTAGGTGACAATCCTGATTTAACTGACTTAATCGGTGTGGTTAAAGTGATGCTTGATGCCTTTGGGGATGAAAAAATTGACAGACTTTATTTAGTCTTTAATGATTTCGTTAACTCCATTACGCAAAAGCCAGAAGTTCAGCAGATGTTGCCATTAAAGCCAGACAAAGATAAGCAAATTCGAGATAATTTTGATTACATCTATGAACCAGAAGCTAAAGAAGTTCTAGAATACATATTAGGTCGTTATGTTGAAGCCCTAGTTTTTCAAGGGGTTCTTGAAAATCTAGCCAGTGAACATGCGGCACGTATGGTTGCGATGAAAAATGCAACCGACAATGCAACTGACCTAATTAAAGATTTACAATTAATATATAACAAGGCGCGTCAAGCTGCCATTACACAAGAAATTTCTGAAATTGTCAGCGGTGCTGCTGCAGTTTAAGGGATAAAATAGAAGATCCGGAGAATTAATAAGATGAGTTCAGGTAAAATAGTACAAATCATTGGCGCGGTAGTTGATGTAGAGTTCGATCGCAAAGACGTACCAAACATATACGAAGCATTAATGATTGCAGAAACTGGCACAACGCTAGAAGTTCAACAGCAATTAGGTGATGGCGTTGTAAGAACCATTGCACTTGGTTCAACTGACGGCTTAAAGCGTAACCTTGAAGTAACAAAATCAGGTGCACCAATTCAAGTACCAGTGGGAACAAAAACCCTAGGACGCATCATGGATGTATTGGGCAACCCGATTGATAATGCTGGTGATATTGGCGAAGAAGAAAGATGGTCAATTCACCGACAAGCACCAAGTTATGAAGAGCAAGCGGCATCTGATGAAGTACTTGAAACAGGTATTAAAGTTATTGACTTAATCTGCCCATTTAACAAAGGTGGTAAAGTGGGTCTCTTTGGTGGTGCTGGTGTTGGTAAAACAGTAAACATGATGGAACTTATCCGTAACATCGCGATTGAGCATTCAGGTTATTCAGTATTTGCTGGTGTTGGTGAGCGTACGCGTGAAGGAAATGATTTCTATCACGAAATGAAAGACTCAAATGTACTAGATAAAGTGGCTTTAGTTTACGGTCAGATGAATGAGCCTCCAGGAAACAGACTGCGTGTAGCCCTAACAGGTCTTACTATTGCAGAACAATTCCGTGATGAAGGGCGTGACGTATTATTATTTATTGATAATATTTACCGTTACACATTGGCTGGTACAGAAGTATCAGCACTACTTGGACGTATGCCGTCAGCGGTAGGTTATCAGCCTACATTAGCTGAAGAAATGGGTATGTTACAAGAACGCATTACATCAACTAAGAAAGGATCAATTACATCAATCCAAGCGGTTTATGTACCAGCAGATGATTTAACCGATCCATCACCTGCAACAACCTTTGCGCATTTGGATGCAACAGTTGTATTATCACGTAACATTGCAGAGCTTGGTATTTACCCGGCGGTTGATCCATTGGATTCAACATCACGTCAGCTTGATCCAAATGTAGTTGGGCAAGAGCATTACAACGTAGCACGTGCAGTACAGGGTACATTACAACGTTATAAAGAATTAAAAGACATTATCGCAATTTTGGGTATGGACGAATTATCTGATGAAGATCAGCAAGTCGTTTACCGTGCACGTAAAGTTGAAAGATTCTTCTCACAACCATTCTTCGTGGCTGAAGTATTTACAGGGTCTCCTGGTAAATATGTATCTCTTGCTGAAACAATCAGCGGATTTAAAGGCATTATCGAAGGCGAATACGATCACTTACCAGAGCAAGCATTCTACATGGCAGGTTCTATCGACGAAGTAATCGCAAAAGCTAAAGCAATGGAAGAGAAAGAAGCAGCATAATAGCCTAAAAGCTATTTAACTCGCGGAGAAAAATATGAGTTCAATACAATGTGACATCGTAAGTGCCGAAACTGAGATATTCTCAGGTGAAGTCGCTATGGTATTTGCAACAGGAATAGCCGGTGAATTGGGTATCGCACCACAACACGCACCGCTAATTACTTTGTTAAAGCCAGGTGAAGTACGCGTCGAACTAAAAGATGGAACCCACCAAAACTATTACGTTTCTGGTGGTATCCTCGAGGTTCAACCGTATCTAGTCTCCGTACTTGCCGACACAGCAACACGTGCCGAAGACATTGACGAAGCCGCAGCGATTCAAGCAAAAGAAGAAGCCGAACGCTTGCTCAAAGATTCTGACAAACGCCAAGACATTGCGCAAGTCCAAGCCGAACTATCAAAAGCCTTAGCCCAGCTACACGCACTTGCTCGCTTGAAAAAGAATTTGAAAAGGTAGACAACCTATCAAAACCTCAAAATAAAAAAGCCAACGTAACTGTTGGCTTTTTTATGCATGTAGTGGGTCACCTGCGTGGCCCTTAGATAAGAAACTGAAGCGGGAAAAAGGAAGCATTTAGCAATAGAGTCTGGTATTAATGCCCTAGGAGCTCATGGTTAAAGCTTAGCTTTTTTGACACCTAGCACAATAAAACGCACTGCGTTGTCCGATGGTTGTTTTTTTAATGGTATTTTTACATTCAATACAAGGTTTGTTTTCACGACCATAAACCTTAAGCTCTTGAGCAAAATAACCAGGCTTTCCTTCGGAATTGATAAAATCTGACAAAGTGGTTCCACCTGCTGCGATGGCACTTGACAAGACTTGCTTTATGCTTTTGGCAAGTTGTTGGTAACGTTTGAGAGAAATCTTTCCTGCTGGTTTTTTTGGGTTTATTTTTGCCATGAACAGGGCTTCACTGGCATAAATATTACCAACACCGACAACAACTTTCCCATCCATAATAAAGTTTTTGACTGCTTGGGTTTTGTTGATGGATTTCTGCTTTAGCATTTTGCCATTAAATTCATCTGTTAGCGGTTCAGGGCCTAAGTTTTTGATGAGTTTGTGGTTAAGATAATCTTGAGTATCAAGAATACAACCAAAACGTCTAGGGTCATTAAATCTTAATGTTGTTTCGTCATCCATAACCATTTCAAAATGATCATGCTTTGCAAGAGGCTGGTTGTCTGTATTAATCACCAGTGAACCAGACATACCTAAATGCAGTATCAATGTTGCGCCATCATCCAGGTGAATAAGTATATATTTTGCTCGTCTAGCAACACCAATCACTTTTTGTTTAAGGTATTTATCAATTAAATCGGCTGGTATTTTCCAACGTAAAGAGTCATTATGGATGTTAATTTTTTTTATGGTTTTATTTTCTAACCAAGGTTTAATGCCATTTACCGTGGTTTCAACCTCGGGTAATTCAGGCATCCTGTTCTTCTAACCATTCTACAATAAGGTTGTGGGCTACGGTATATCTCGGTGCAATTGTCACATACCCTTCTTTTAGCATCTCATTAAGCTGTTTGCGAGTAAACCACTGCACATCTTCCATTTCATCATTTGTTTTGATGTCTTCGTTTTCAGCCTCTGCCGTAAAGGCGAGCATCAAAGCAGCAGGAAAAGGCCACGGTTGTGAGCCATAGTAATCAACGTTATGGACTCGTATGTTAGATTCTTCTTCTACTTCTCGCTTGACCGCTTCTTCAATTGTTTCTCCTGGTTCCACAAAGCCTGCCAATGTCGAATAGGCATAACTGGGCCACTCGGGCTTTCGACCAAGCAAACACTTATTTCCGTGTGTTACCAAAACTATAATAGCTGGTTCAATATGAGGAAACTGCTCATGATTGTTTTCACAAAGAAGCCTGTGCCCCGTCCAATCAAGGGTGTTCTTAGTGCCGCATTTGGGGCAAAACAGGCGGTTTCTTTGCCACAAATCTAAGCCGCGAGAATACAAAGCAATATGAGCTAAGTCATCATTGAGTTTTAGCGCGTAACGGCGAATAGAAGAAAATTGTTTACCCACTTCTTTTTCAAGTTTTTCAGCTTGTTCCTCATTTAATGGGCACGAATACCACATTTGGTCGCCAACAAATCCCAAAAAGCAGGTTGCCTCACATTCGAACGGGTTTGATCTACGATAAATACTACCGTGCCGGTTCATGTAGATATGGTTGCCATTATAGACGGGGATATATTTACAGTCGTTGGAGGCTTGCATTTCTTTGAGTTCAGCTTCACGCTCTCTTAAGTGTGACGCTCTATCGAGTTTTTGTGCTCCAAAATAAATATTTTTTTCGTTTTTACTCATCTTTTTATCCTTAAATTGAAAACGAACTGCCACAACCACAGGTTGTTTTCGCATTGGGGTTTTCAACAACAAAACGGGAACCTTGTAAGTCCTCCTTATAATCAACTACAGAATTAATTAAATAGGGAAAACTCATCGGATCAACCATCATGCAAACACCATCATTATCAATAATAAAATCACCTTCTTCATTTTCGTCTTCAAAGGCAAAGCCATACTGAAACCCTGAACAGCCACCACCAATAATGTATACCCGAAGTTTTAAATCGGGGTTTTGTTCCTCTAAAACCAGTTCTCTAATTTTACTAGCCGCAGAATCTGATAAAACAATATTGTTTGACACTATTATTTGATTTTTTTGTCTTCAATATTAGAAATTTTACTGCTCTTTTTATCATCCTGATAAATGAGTTGCCCATTAATTCTTGAGCCAGTATTCATTTCAATAGTACTATAATAAACATTGCCTTCAATATTGGCCTTTGAAGCAACCTCTACCTTTCCAGTTGAAGTAATGTCCCCTTTAATTTTGCCATTAACGATAATATTAGCTACATTGATTTTACCATCGATGAAACCACTTTCGCTGATGGTTAGTACATCATCGGTTTGTGAGCCAGTGATACTTCCCGTGATTGTGCCATCCAATATCAACATGCCATTAAAGCTAATGTCACCATTTATTGTTGTTCCTTCACCCAATAATGTATGGCCTTTTTTTGAATTGCTTGTTGAAGAGCTGGTTGTTTTTGTGTTGTTGTCTTTACTATTAAACATAATTGCTACCTATTTTATTAATGAGTGCCAAGGGGCTTTGTATTCTATTGTTTTTGCTTTTTTAATCTTGGGAAATAATTTTACTACCAGTTGTTCGGGTTTAAAACTATCTGGCAAAGAAAAATCAAAAGAAACCTTATGAAAATACTTGAATCGGTACTTGTTTGTTTCACCTTCAAGCAAATTAATTGATTGTTGTCTACCATTTTGTGTGCCTGTTACATGAAGACTGTATTTACCATAGACTTCATTGGCTCGTGCTATTTTGTTAACAAAGATAATGGATATGTTTTTTTGTGCCTGAGATCTTTCTACAATTGTCGCTTCAAAAACACGCAAACCTTTATTCTTTAGATTTGGACTTAATAGTCGCTCATAAAATTGAATGTCTTGCTTTAGTTGATTAAGTTCATCAAGGCGTAATTTATAGTCACTTTGTAGTGCAACAACCGCTTGTTGTTTAATTTTCAACTCTGTTTCAAGCAAACTTTTTTTGCTTTCTAACTCAGAAACCTTATTCAAATACGCTCTATTGTTTTCTTCTAGAACTTCATTTTGCGTTCTTAAGGTTGCTAGTTTTCTGTTGGAATAAAGTTCGTTAAAAACAAACCCAACAACCAAGGCAATTAAGACACTAATAATGATAACAAGCTTTGAGCGAGGTTGAGTCATTCCTTTTTCTTGAATGACATATTTTGGTATCTCTATACCCACTTAGATTTTAACCTTTATTAAAGAAACCGAATTATAGCACTTCATTTGTGGTGATAGACAAGGTAAACTTAACATTTATCAATGAGAAAGCCTATGCTTTGGGTTAAAACCTTTCATTTGTTTTTTGTTATATCATGGTTTGCAGGTATTTTCTACCTGCCCCGCTTGTTTGTTAACCATGCCAGTCATAAGAGTGATGAGCATCATGAGCTGTTGATTGGAATGGAACACCGTTTAATAAAAATGATGGATTTCACCCTCGTTTTTGTTCTTATAACAGGTACCTGGTTGCTTTATATTGTATCTGGCGGCTTTGAAAAGTTTTATTTCCAACAAGGCTGGATTCATGCCAAAATTTTATTAGTGGTTTTATTAATAGCTTACCATTATTGGTGTAAAAAAATTCATCAAAATTTCAAACAGAATAAAGAAATACATTCGCACAAATGGTTTCGGTGGTTTAATGAAATGCCCGTATTTGTATTAATCGCGATAATATACCTCGTTTTGGCAAAACCCTTTTAATGCAGGCACACTTTACGCAAGGTTCGATATATAAGCACATTATTAAAATGTCAGTAATGTCTGCAATAGGGTTGTTGTCTATCTTTATTGTGGATTTAGTGGATTTGTACTTTTTGAGCCTTCTGGGTGAAATCCAAATGGCATCAGCTATCGGTTTTGCAGGAATTATCTTGTTTTTTACTATTGCCATTAGTATTGGCTTTATGATTGCAACCGGTGCCTTAGTTGCTAAATCAATTGGTGCAAAAGATGTTGAATCTGCGCGAGCCTACACTACAAATATATTTGTCATTTGTATAATTGTCGGTAGCTTGATTGGTCTTGGAGTGTGGTTTTTTATCATTGATATTTTGACCTTTATGGGAGCCAAAGGAAGATCCCTAGAGTTAGCAAATACCTATCTTGGCATTATTGTTCCATCGTTGCCAATACTCATGGTTGCTATGGCTGCAGCAGGTGCTTTGCGCTCAGTTGGCGATGCCAAGCACGCCATGTATGTCACTTTATTGGCAGGAATAATCAATGCGATTTTAGATCCTTTGCTTATATTTACTTTTGATTTGGGCATTGCAGGAGCTGCTTGGGCATCAGTTGCTGCACGGGTGGGTATGATGATTTATGGTTTGTATTTGGTTATTAGTAAACACAAACTAATAAAAGCATTCAATATTCATCGTTTTAAAAAAGATTTGCCAGCTATATCACATGTGGCATTGCCTGCTGTTTTAACAAATATTGCTACACCTATAGGTAATGCTTATATTATGTATGTGCTTGCGAGTTTTGGTGATTCTGCTGTGGCTGGCTTTTCTATTATTGGGCGCATTATTCCAGTGGCTTTTTGTTTGGTTTTTGCTATTTCTGGTGCAGTTGGTCCCATAATCGGTCAAAACCATGGAGCACAGCTTTATGACAGGGTGCGTCAGACAGTAAGTAAGTCATTTGTAATTATTATTGTTTACAGTGCTGTTGTTTCACTGGCTCTCTATCTGCTTAAAGATGCAATTGTTGATTCGTTCAACGTTGATGGTGAAGCGGCTTATTTGATTGTCATGTTCTGTACGTGGTTAGCAATTTTATCTATTTTCCGAGGCTTTTTATTCGTAGCCAATGCTTCATTTAATAATCTTGGCAAAGCAAAATATTCAACCGCCATGAATTTTGGTAAGGCAACTGTTGGAACAGTTCCTTTTGTTTATTATGGAGCAAAATATTATGGAGCCTTTGGCATTATGTTATTTGAATCCATTGGCGCAATATTGTTTGGTATCATCGGTTCATTTGTTGTGTTTCGGGTTGTTAAGCAACTAGAAGTCATCAACAAACAATAGTTTTATCTATTCGTTTAATTATTCAAAAATATAAAAGAATTCTGTTTATAGTAAGACTATTGTTGATTGTTGTCAGAATATAAGTAAACTACATCTATTCATTTATCTATTCACTTATGACGGAAAAAATAATCAACCTCTTAAAAAGTAATGCGGCAACCTCAAAACAACTTCAGTTGGCTACAGGCTATTCTCAAGCTGTGGTTTCTCGTAAGTTAAGAAAGCTTGGTGATAAGGTTATTACTTTAGATCAACAACGTCCGCCACAATATCTGTTGTCTGGTGATGCCTTTGGTGTTGGTAATAAAGTGCCAATCAGCTTAACCAACCACGACGGCGAGCTTTGCTTGGTTGGGTTTTTACGCCCAATCAAACCCAAAGGGTTTTATTATGAAAGTAACGACAAGACATCCAAGGTTTTATTGGGAGGCAATAAGGGCCTGTTTACTGATTTGCCTTATTATTTGGATGATTTGCGACCACAGGGATTTTTGGGACGACAAATCGCTAAAAAAATGTCTCGCATAAGTGAAGAGTTTCCTACCAAATCAAGCTATTGGAACAGCAATCAAATAGGGCGATTTATTATAGCAAACAATGATGATTTAACAGGCAATATTGCCCTTGGCGAGCAACCATTGTTACGTTTAAAGAAAAAACCAAAAACAACAAAGCGTAGTGAATATGCCACTATTGCCAATGAAATCATGCAAGGTGAAATCTTCGGTTCTTCTGCGGGCGGTGAGCAGCCTAAATTTACAGCTTTTAATCACGAACTTCAATCACATGTCATTGTTAAGTTTTCACCCAAAGGAGAAAGTGAAATTGCACATCGGTGGAGAGATGTTTTACTTTCAGAACATCATGCCAACCAAGCACTCAACTCCATTTCGGTTGAAGCTGCACAAACACATGTTTTTGAACAGGGTGGTCGGTTATTTTTAGAATCAATTCGGTTTGATAGAAAAAGCATGTTTGGTAAATGCCCGATGATTTCATTACAGGCAATTGATTCTGAGTTTGTCGGTTCAGGAGAAAACTGGTTGAAAACAGGACAAAAACTTGTTCAATTGAAACTCATGCAAGTACAGTATTTATCAACAATTAAACTACTATCTGCTTTTGGTTCTTTAATAAACAATACCGATATGCACTTGGGCAACCTGAGTTTAACTTTTAATAACAAGGAGTTTAAACCATTGCCCATTTATGACATGTGTAGCATGGGTTTTGCGCCAAAAGCCTCTGAAGTTCATGCTTTTTCCTTTACGCCGTCACCTATAAAGTCCTTGGAACTAGAAGACAATGAAGAAGTAAAAATAAAACGAGCTATAGGTTGTTTTTGGAAAGGCTTGGCAAATGACAAAAGACTCTCTAAGGAATTTAGAAAGTTTATTAAGGCTCATCCATGAGCCTTAATTGATTTAATTTTTATCCAAAAATTCCTTTCAACAATTTCTTCTTGATTTTATCTTTATCAGACTCCGGGTCTTTTTCTTCCTTTTTTTCTGAACCAGGATTATCTTGGTTGCCATCTTTTGAAGCATCATCTTTCTTCTTGTCTTTACCAAATAAAGAGTCCATCAACTTGCCTTTAAGTTTGTCTTTTTCTTTATCAATGCGCTCTTTTTGTGATGCTAATAATAATTTTTTAGCATCAATAGAAATTTTGGGTTCAAGCAAAGAACCGCTAAGAGTAACTGGAATAGCAAGATTGAGTAATTTTTTATATTTATCTGATACTAATTGTTCGGGAATATCAAGCAACATAGGCTCGATTGTTCCCTCGATGGTCATGTTTACTAAATCAATTTTTAATTTCCCACCCACTTTAATGTAAGGTGATTCCAGTTTAAGTGTGTTAGTGGTTAAAACACCTTCATTCATATCGGCATCAATTTGCATCAAAGCAAAACTTGTTTTCTTTTCACTATCTGCTGTATCTTCTTTAACTTCAGGATAAAGCATACTTAAGCCTTTTTGCATCATACCAAAGACATCAACACCATAGATTGCACCGTCTTTTAAGGTGTATTTAATACTTCCATGCGCTGTTTTGAGTGGAACATCACTAAAAGGACGATCTATTTTTAAGTCCACATTAAAATCACCTAAACCAGTTAATAATTGACTGCCAGCTAAATCAGTCAATAATGGCCCTGCATGAATTTTATTCATGTTGTGTTCAATAATAACCTTGTTGTTCTGTGCTTTTGTATCAACTTTAATAGCAGAAATCAAAAGCCCCTTATAAAAGTCAGCCTTAATTGGCGACATAACAAGCTTTGGACCGTTGGTTTTAACTGTAATTTTTAGGTTTTCAACGGTGGTGCCACTAGCAAGTAATTTATCAATTGCCAACGAACCATTTAAGTGACCGAAATCAATATCTAGAGTTGCAGAAGAGCCTGTTTCTTGGTTGCTACTAGCTGTTTCTTCATTGCCCATAAATGCATCAACATTAAATGTGTTCATGTGTAATTTAAAATCACCTTGCATTTTTTCAAGATTTTTTATGTTTGCATCGCCTGTAACAGCAGTATCGGCATAATTAATTTTCAAGCCCGACAGCTTCATACTATTAGCGCCCATCGCCCACTGTCCTGAGCTACTAAAGTCACTAAACGTATCATTTGTGACAAAATAAGCACCCGTCATTTTTTTCAAAAACTCATTCAAGTCAAAAGCACCAACTTGGTAAGCTCCAGAAATTTGGCTAGTGGTTTTGCTGATATTTTTACCTGTGACATCTGTTGCGATGTGCGCATCACCTAAAGCAACTAAAAGTTCAGGAATATTTAACGTGTCTTTAGCTAAATCGATAACACCTGGTTTTTGCAGTGAAATCTCAAGAGGCATAACACTGCCTGTACTCAACTTTCCTTTGACAACAAAATCATTTAATTCAGCAATAATTCCAGAGTCACTTAATAGATTTTTTGCCAATACATCAGCATTGATATCCACATCAAGCCCAGTATCTGGCATATTTAAATGCAGTGAAGCATCTAGTTTTACTGGTGAAGTTTTGTTTATTTCACCTGTAGCCAAATTAAACTGTGTGACAACAGCTTTGGTGTTTGTTTGTAAATCGGTATAGTTTAAATTGATATTTTTCAAATCAATACCAGCAATATTTAACTGACCAGATGAACCGCCTGATGAGGTTGAGTCATCAGAGCCACCATTGTTCAGATTAGTTAAAATACTCTGCCAGTTACTGTTGCCTTTTTTGGTGATTTGCAAATTGATTTGCGCACCATCAAGGGCAACACGGCCAATTTCGATGTTTTTTGAAAGCAATGGCATAATTTTTACACGCGCAGTTAGTTTTTGAATTTCCGCTAATGATTTGCCTTTAAAACCTTTTTCATTATCGAGTTTAACATCGTTCAGCGTCAGTGCTAGCCAAGGGAAAACTTTCCACTCGATTTGCCCATCAAGGTGAATTTCACGACCAATTTGGTCTTTGACCTTATTTGCAATCGTATCTTTGTAATCGTTGGGGTCAATAACCAGTGGCAAGACAAAGGCAGCAATGACAACAAGTAATACCAGTGCAATAGTGATTCGTAGTATCCATTTAACTAATTTTTTCATGAGATTTTCCAAATATATTTAATAGTGCTAGAATAACATGCTAACCGTTAAAAAAATGTGACAAATGTTAAAATCTACCGATATTTCAATCAAATCCTTTCAACAACTCGAAAAGCACGAGCTTTATGAGCTTTTGGCACTACGCATGGAAGTGTTTTGTGTTGAGCAAGACTGCCCTTATCAAGATGCAGACGGCATGGATTTTATTTGCCAACATTTTTCTATTTTTGCTGATAACAAACTGGCGGCTTATGCACGCGTTATTCCTCCTCAAGCCGATGAAAAATGCCATATTGGACGAATTGTTGTAGCAAAAGAAATGCGCAGCCAAAAGCTGGCAACAAAATTAATAAAATCCTGTATTAAATACTGTCAAAACACCTACCCTAGTATGACAATCGAGATTTCTGCACAGTCCTATTTAACTGATTATTATCAATCACTGGGCTTTAAAAGTATGCAGAAATTCTACTTAGAGGATGATATTCCACACGAACAGATGCAAATTTTGGCTAATTAAGATAGAATTCCACATCTAAATTCATACAACATGTTAAAAACATTATGAACATTTTAAAAATGCAAGAGCTAGATTTGCAAAACAAACGCGTTTTAATTCGACAAGATTTAAATGTGCCAATCAAAGATGGCAAGGTTACAAGCGCAAAAAGAATCACCGCTTCTTTGCCAACAATAAAAGCAGCCCTTGAAGCAGGGGCTGCCGTTATGGTTATGTCACATTTAGGTCGACCGACAGAAGGTGAATATGAGCAAGAGTTTTCTTTGCAGCCAGTGGCAGACTATTTATCTGAAGCACTAGAGCAAAAAGTTGATTTAGTTAAGGATTGGTTAGGTGGTGCTGATGTTAAGCCTGGGCAACTTGTTTTGCTAGAAAATGTTCGCTTTAATGTGGGTGAAAAAGCCAATGACGAAGAGCTATCTAAAAAAATGGCAAAGCTGTGTGATATTTTTGTCATGGATGCATTTGGAACAGCGCATCGCAAACAGGCCTCAACCTATGGCGTGGCACAATTCGCTCCGATGGCCGTTGCTGGCCCATTATTATATGGAGAATTGGAATCTTTGGGTAAAGCATTAGATAATCCAGCTCGCCCCATGCTCGCTATTGTTGGTGGCTCAAAAGTTTCCACTAAACTAACAGTACTTGAAAGTTTGTCCAAAAAAGTAGACCAGCTTATTGTTGGCGGTGGCATTGCCAATACATTTATT
Source organism: Lysobacterales bacterium (assembly GCA_027067055.1). Classification (GTDB taxonomy): domain Bacteria; phylum Pseudomonadota; class Gammaproteobacteria; order Xanthomonadales; family Marinicellaceae; genus NORP309. The sequence continues at coordinate 17,975 of JAMOMK010000110.1, forward strand.
GCTGCTTGTGGTCATAATGTGGGTAAATCTTTATATGAGCCTGATTTAATCGAGCAAGCTCAGCACTTAATGAAACAAGCTATTGAACAAGACCGGGAGATTCCTGTTCCTACCGATGTTGTTTGTGCAAAAGAATTCAGTGAATCTGCGGAAGCAACAATTAAAGCGGTTGATACAGTAGAAGACGATGACTTAATCTTAGATATTGGTCCAGAAACAGCGATAAAGTTTGCAGAAATGGCTCGTAAAGCAGGTACGGTTGTATGGAACGGTCCTGTTGGCGTTTTTGAAATCAATCAATTTGGCAATGGTACAGAAACATTGGCAGAAGGCATTGCTGCTGGTGATGGTTTTTCAATCGCGGGTGGTGGTGACACTCTTGCAGCAATTGATAAGTATGATATAGAAGGTCAAATTTCTTATATTTCAACAGGAGGCGGTGCATTTCTCGAGTTTTTAGAAGGCAATATCTTACCAGCGGTTGAAATACTAGAGTCAAGATACATAACGATTACAAAATAAAATCTAAGAGGGGTGATTAACCTCTGTTTAAAACAAACAAAACCACTGTAAAACACAGTGGTTTTTCTAAAAATAAGGTAAAAAAGAATGAATGTAGAACAGTTATTAGAAACTGCAGCAGCGATGGTTGCGCCCGGAAAAGGCATCTTAGCAATCGATGAAAGCACAGGAACAATCGCTAAAAGATTGGCATCAGTTAATGTGGAAAACACAGAAGATAATCGCAGAAATTACCGCGAAATGTTATTAACAACTCCTGATATTGGCGAATATATATCAGGCGCTATCTTGTATGATGAAACTATTAGACAAGATGCATCAAACGGACAAAAACTAGTTGATATCATGCTAGAAGCTGGCGTTATACCTGGCATTAAAGTTGATACGGGTGCTCACCCAATGGCAGGGTTTGAAGGTGAACTTATCACAGAAGGGCTAGATGGTTTACGCACTCGATTAAAAGAGTACGCCGAATTAGGTGCGCGTTTTGCTAAATGGCGTGCCGTTATTACCATCACCGATGACTTGCCATCACAAGCCAATATCGAAGCAAATTGCCATGCACTGGCTCGTTATGCGGCCTTGTGTCAAGAAGCTGGTATTGTGCCAATTGTTGAGCCAGAAGTTTTAATGACTGGTGACCATGATATTGATACCGCTTATGATATTAGCGAGTTGGCTCATAAAACATTATTCAAGCATCTCTTTGAACACGATGTTATCTTAGAGGGTTGCATCTTAAAACCATCAATGATTATTGCAGGGGATAAATGTCCGCAGCAACCCGGTGTTGAAGATGTTGCCGAAGCAACAGTTAATTGTTTACTCAATTCCGTTCCAGCAAGTTTGGCAGGAATCGTATTTTTATCCGGTGGTCAAAGCGAAATTCAAGCCACAGAAAACTTAAACGAAATGAATGAACTAGGCCCACTGCCATGGCCATTAAGTTTTTCTTATGGTCGTGCTTTGCAAGCCAGTGCTTTAAAAGTGTGGGGTTCAGACATCAAAAAGAATATCTCAGCAGCACAGCAAGAACTAGCTCACCGCGCACGCATGAACTCAATGGCAACACAGGGAGAGTACAACGCCAATTTAGAATCTTCATAAAAACAGGTTTTATTAATTTATGAAAATAGCAGTAATCGGAAGTGGGTATGTTGGGTTGGTTAGTGGAGCGTGTTTTGCTCAAATGGGCAACAACGTCACTTGCGTCGATATAGACGAAGAAAAAATTGCCAATCTAAAACAAGGCATCGTACCAATTTACGAACCCGGCTTAGAGCGCATGGTACAACAAAACCATGGCAATAAATCCCTACTGTTTTCATCGGATTTTAAAAACTCAATTCAAGACGTACAACTGATTTTTATAGCCGTCGGCACTCCCATGGGCGATGACGGCAGTGCCGACTTACAACATGTCTTGGCTGTGGCTAAAAACATTGGCAAACATTTAAATCAATACACCGTGATTGTTGATAAATCCACTGTTCCCGTCGGTACAGCAGACAAAGTCAAAGCCACCATTCAAGAGCAATTAGACGCACGCCAATCAGATATCTCTTTTGATGTGGTCAGCAACCCCGAGTTTTTAAAAGAAGGCGCAGCAATAGATGATTTTATGTGCCCTGACAGAGTCGTGGTTGGCGCACAAAGTGATAAAGCATTAACCATCATGCGTGAATTATATGCTCCCTTTATGAAGCATCATGACCGATTTATTGCCATGGATATTCGCAGTGCGGAAATGACCAAATACGCAGCCAATGCCATGTTGGCAACCAAAATATCCTTCATCAATGAAATCTCCAATATCTGTGAGTTGGTCGGAGCCGATGTTAACAAAGTGCGAAATGGCATAGGCAGCGATAGTAGAATAGGCTACAGTTTTATCTATCCGGGTTGTGGATATGGCGGCAGTTGTTTTCCAAAAGATGTACAGGCACTTGTCAAAACATCCGAAGACAACGGCTATCACCCTGAGTTACTGACCGCAGTCGAATTGGTCAACAAAAGACAAAAACACGTACTATCAAACAAAGTTATCAATCACTTTGGCGAAGACCTTAATGGTTTAACCTTTGCCATCTGGGGATTAGCCTTCAAACCCGGCACCGATGACATGCGCGAAGCACCCGCAATCACCATCATCAACGAACTGACCAAACGCGGGGCAAAAGTTCAAGCCTACGACCCAAAAGCACGCCATGAGGCAGAAACACACTACCTCAAAGACAACACAAACATCCGTTATTGCGATGAAAAGTACCAAGCCCTAAAAAATGCCGATGCCTTACTACTCATCACCGAATGGCAAGAATTCCGCAGCCCTGATTTTGACAAAATAAAATCCCTACTCAAAACTAACCTCTTCTTTGATGGCCGCAACCAATTCAACAAAAAACAAATGCACGAAAATGGTTTTACCTATTTGCCGATTGGAACAAAGTAAAACACTCAAAAACTACAAAGTGTCATATATTATACATTTACATGATTTTTGTGTATAATATGGCACATTATGAAAGTTTCTCAATCAAATACATTCTTAGCAACGGATAAAATATTATCACTTTTAGGTGAAAATATTAAACTGGCTCGACTGCGCCGAAAATTTTCAATGCAACAAGTCTCACAAAGAGCCAATATAAGCCGCTCAACATTAATCCGTATTGAAAAAGGCGATAGTGGTGTATCAATAGGTAAATACCTACAAGTCTTAATTGTGTTAAAACTTGAGAATGATATTTTACAGGTGGCAAAGGACGATGTGCTTGGTCGCAAACTCCAAGATATTGGACTGATAACAAAAAAACGTGCGCCAAAGAGGGTTGAATAAAAAATGTGAATGCCAGAAAATACATTTATGTTTATGCGAATAAAACGAGTTTAAAGACCTTGAAATGAGAAAGCTAAATTTGCCACCTATTTTCTTGAATAATGATAACGACATGAAATAATCGTTAGTTGCTTATCATCAACGACATAAACTAAACGGTTGCTCTCATCAATACGACGTGACCAAAAACCAGCCAAATTTTCCTTTAGTGGTTCTGGTTTGCCGATACCTTCAAAAGGGGTTCTTTGCGTGTTGATAATCAATTTATTGATACGTTTGAGTGTTTTTTTATCTTGCCCTTGCCAATACAAATAATCCTTCCACGCTTCATTTGTCCACGACAACAATTTAATCATCAACTAACCCATGATTTTCAACTTTCCCAGCGCTGTATTGAGCAATGGATTTAGCAAGGTGTGTAGCATTAGCAGGGCTTTTTAATAAATGTACCGTTTCCATTAGCGCATTGTAGTGATTAAGCGACATAACAACCGCATCATCAGCATCTCTGCGCGTGATAACAGTGCAATCCAAATCATCAACCACCTGATCTAACACGGATTTTAATTTATTTCTTGCCTCTGAAAAATTAATAACTCTCATAGAATGCTCCAATACCTGTACAACATAAAGAACAAGTATAACATGTGCTTTCTATTGTGCAAATAATTGAGCTTACGGGGCTGCAATGTAATGAGTCGTGATAATTTATGAACACGTCACCTGACCTACTTGAAGGTTAATTTTAATAGTGTATGGAATACCCCAAAAGTTGTGATTTAGAATAAAAATCATTCAAAATAAAACACAGACTCTTTTGTTTTAAAAGGCAAGCGACAGCCTTTGGGCAATAGATAGGCGTGTTTGTGTTTGATTTTTATGTGGTCAATATAACCATCGGTGATAATGAGTATAGGTCCTGTTGGAGGAAAATCATCAGCCTTTTCCAGTAAGTTTATTGCTGGTTGTAAAATCGTTCCTCCGCGTCCTTTTATTTCCACGCGATGTAACAAGGATTCGGTGGTTACGTATCCTGCATCATAGGGAGTTGCATCACAATAAACCAAACGTATGGCGATAACTTCTCTACTCATGGCATAAGAGGATATGGCTCCGATTGCTTTGCCTAAATCTTGGCGCGTCATTGAGCCTGATGTATCTAAGACGACAGCAAAAGTTTGGGCGGTTGAATTTTCTTCGGGTCTTACCCAGCGCGGTCTGGGGATATCAGGAGTGGCACTTTGGCGACGACTCATGCGCGAATAGCTGCGTTTGTTTTCAGGGATTTGGATATATTGATCAAGCCAATGTGCTAGTTCAACATCCCATTTTATTGGTGGTTGGTTAAGTTTACGAATTTCTTCAATTAATCCCGCTGGCAGAAAACCTCGGTCTTTACCTTCGTACCAGCGTTGACCCTCATATAAACAACGGCGATAAAAAGCATCTAAATCCACACCTTCACCCGAAGTCCACCACCCCACTGATTTTTCAGTAATAATATCAGGTTCGCCATAGGTTCGTGGTGTTTTGGTTTTTTTTAGTTTTCTTTGCCAACGCAAGTTTTTTACAATTTCATCATAAATATCTTCGGCAGATTTCTTGACTAATTTTTCATCGTATAACATGCCAATGGTTGGTATTGTGCCAACATTCATTTCTATCAACCACGCATTGATGACATAATCACAGGCGACATTCCAAAAATAAGGATCACGTCCTTGTGCTCGAATATCATGGCGTAAACCGACATGAAGCATCTCATGAGTGAGGATAAATATCAATTCTTGCAAATCAAAATTCCACCGTGGATTGATATAAATTTCATGTAGCTCGGGATGAATGGCCGCTACTTCAATATGCATAGCGTTACAAATTTCTTCGTCCTCAATTAAGGTGAAACTAGCAGCCATCGCCGATAACAGCGGGAGAGAGCTAATAATCCAACTGTGTGCTGTTTGAATTTCTTTACTTAACTTCTTTTTAGTCAGGCTTTGGTTAGATGCTTTGGCAACCGCTTGTTTAACCGATTCTTTTAAGCCTTTAACAAAGTTGGCAGAACGCCATTTTTCTACCTCTTCGGGTAGTTTTTGTTTATCTGTATCCAAAATCCAGCTCCCTGCATAGTTACCAATACCAAAATCTGAGAATTTTTCTAAATTGTTTTTTTGTAAGATATGCTTGTGTAAAACCTCTTCATTGCGGGTGGGAAATTCATCTTGTGCAATTTGTTTAAATTGTTCAGGGATTTTGCCAAATTTTATGGTTTTGCTAAAGGCTTGAACATAAATTTCACAAGCACACATCCATGCTTTGTCTTTTTTTTCGGGTCTTATGTGATTTAAGCCTAAATGCAATAAAGCCAAAGAAATAAGGTATGCCCACTCGTGCGGTGTTAGTCGTTGTTTGAAATTGATAATAATCTCGGCGCGCGATTGATAGTGCGTGGAATAATAATTTTTCTTCATGTCATCTCTTATCTGACACCATGTATTATTGATGATTTTGTTTTCTTCTATAAAAACAACTTTGCCAATGGTATGCAACAAATGGGCAAATAAAGGATGTGCCTCTACTATTTTTTCAGCCGCAGTAATAGATTCTTTATTCTTTTTCCATTTGCCTTTTTTTTGTTTCATTATTGCCCAATAAGACGTGGTAAGTCCCTGGCTATTTCAAGCATAAACCAATCGGGTAGATTGTTACCCTGTTCATCTTCAGTAACCATCAATTGTGCCATTTCTAGTGAAATCCGCGATAATTTAATCAACAAATCTTTGCTACGAATCACTAAATCTTGGGATTTGGCATTGAGTTTCTTTTTGTTTTCTGGCAATGTTTTAATTAATTGAGCACGTAAGGATTGCACCATAAAATACAAAACATCGCGCTCCTCTGGCTTGTCAGGCCATGATTTTTCACCTTTTAAGATAGCACTTAAGGTAAATGTGTGGGCTTTTTGTTTGAAAAATGCCTTAAATTGTCTGGCGTGATTAGGCGTTAACAAACCACTGGTCAGTACATCAACTATTTGTTCATCCAGCAACTCTTGTTTGTAAGCATTAATGGCATCTGATAACATGTGCCATGACCGTGGTGTTGAGAATGGTTCTTCATGAGCCGGTGGTTTTGACCATAAATGATCTGGGCGTAGGACGATATAATCTATCACTAATTGATTAATGCCATTGCTATGTGCCCAATTCAACCAATCTTTGCTATTAGCTTTCAAACTGACATGAACCATTCGATTAATCAATGCGGATGAAAGAGGCTTTACAATCGCAGCATCCTGTACGCGATTTCCTGCACCAATAACAATAGAGCCTTCAGGCAATTCATATTCACCTATTCGGTGGTCATTAATCAAGCTATAAAAAGCCTTTTGAACTTCTTGTGAGCAGGCATTGAGTTCATCCAAAAACAGGCAAAAAGGCTTGTCTCTCGCAATTAATGTCGGTGGGCAAAACCGTGATTTTCCATCCACAATTTGTGGTACACCAATAATATCTTCAGGTGCCAATTGTGAACCCAGCATACTGACACAATCCAAGCCCACTTCTTTAGCAAACTGCTCCACAAGAGATGACTTGCCAATACCAGGAGGACCCCAAATAAAAATGGGGCGGATAGGCGCGACATTCAAAATAAATTCAAATATCTCACTGGGTTTTAGTGTTTGCGTTGCATCCATGAGTGTTGTTAACTTATTAGGAAAATAAATAATACTCGATAGTTACAAGAAAACAAAAGCTTATTTGTTGTTAGGAACAATATAGAAAACCGAAATCAAAAAAAGTTATGCTATAGAGGCATATTACCTAAAAACCGCTGTGGTCGCTGTGTCGCCGTGCGAAAAGAAAAAATTTAATACACGTAAAATAACAAAGCCCCAAAAACTCTTAACTGCGTTATAATGATTTTTTAACTCGCATAACAATCAATTGAATAAAAAAACCATCTTTCTAATGGGCCCAACCGCAGCGGGTAAAACCGATGCGGCGATATTTTTGCATGAACGTTATGGTTGTGACATTATTTCGGTGGATTCTGCTTTAGTGTATCGGCAGATGGATATTGGTACAGCTAAACCTGATGAGCAAACCTTAATCAAAGCACCACATGAACTGGTTGACATTATAGACCCGTGGGAATCGTATTCTGCGGCTAATTTCGTCGATGATGCCTATAAATTAATGGAACAGTCGCGAAATAATGGAAACATGCCATTGTTGGCTGGTGGCACCATGATGTATTACCGTAGTCTGCAACAAGGTTTGTCTAAATTGCCTGATGCCGATGCAATAATACGAGCAGAGCTTGAAAAAACTGCTCAAAACATTGGTTGGGATGGTTTGCATCAACGCTTGACTCAAATAGATCCAGATTCAGCAGATCGTATTAATAAAAATGACCCACAGCGCATTGGACGGGCTTTGGAGGTTCATGCCATTACCGGTCAAACCATGACGGAGTTGCATAAAAAAGACCAAGGCAATAAGTTGGATTATGATGTGTTGAAAATCATTATTGCTCCTGAGCGTGCTTTGTTGCATAAGCGCATTGAACAACGATTTGAGATTATGCTTAAACAGGGTTTTATCGAAGAGGTTGAACAGCTCAAAGCTAATCCTAAGATAACTTTTGACATGCCATCCATGCGTTGTGTGGGCTATCGTCAGGTATGGCAGTATCTTGAGGGCGAGTTAAATAAAGAGGAAATGATTTTTAAAGGCATTGTTGCCACACGGCAATTAGCAAAAAGGCAATGGACATGGTTGCGTAAGGAAGAAAATGCTATTTGGTTGGATTCTACTAAGTCGGGTTATTTGGATGAAATTAAACGCTTAACTTCGGAATTTATTGAAAATTAAATTGGTTTTAAGCTATCATAAATTAATATGAATATCTTAATACTTTCACGGAACAAAAGACTTTACTCTACTCAAAGACTTTTTGAAGAATCACAGAAGGCAAAACATAACACGGCTATCGTTGATTATATGCATTGCAACATAATCAGTGAGAAGAAAAATCCTGTGGTTTATTACAACGGACAATCCCTACGATTTATTGATGCCATTATTCCTCGAATTGGCTCAACATTCACTTTTTATGGTTCGGCTCTTATTCGTCAGTTTGAAATGCAAAATGTACCCACCTTAGTTGCTTCCCAAGCCCTATTAAAAGCTCGTGATAAACTGCATTGCTTACAAGCCTTAACAGTCGAAGATGTGGGTATGCCAAAGACTTATTTTACCCATTATTTTTACAATATTGATGAAATTATTACAGCGGTAGGTGGTTTTCCTTTTGTCATGAAGCAATTGGAAGGTACGCAGGGTTATGGTGTTTTTTTGATTAAAGACCGCAAGCATGCGGGCGAAATTATTAATGCTCACCAAAGTGCCAATAAACGTTTTATCATTCAAGAGTATATTGCTGAATCCAAGGGCGCAGATATTCGTGCTATTGTCGTTGGTGGTAAGGTAGTGGCAGCCATGAAGCGTCAAGCCCAAGATGGTGATTTTCGATCCAACTTACACCAAGGTGGCAAGGGGGTTAATATCAATCTAACCGATGATGAGCACGAAACTGCCATAAAGTCAGCCAATGCCATGGGATTAGAAGTGGCAGGTGTTGATATGTTGCAATCAAAACGCGGGCCTTTAATTATTGAAGTTAATGCCTCCCCAGGTTTGGAAGGCATTGAAAAAACAACCAAAATAAATGTGGCTAAAAAAATAATTCAGCACATTCAAAAAATCACTTAAATAATTTTTACTGTTTTTTTAACCAACACCAGTAATCGTACCATCTTCTTGTACTTCAATCTTGGTCGCAACAGGAATTTTTGGTAAACCTGGCATACGCATAATATTACCCGTTAATACCACCAAAAAGCCAGCACCAGCATTAATCTGAATACCCCGAACGGTGACTTGGAAATCTTTGGGTCTGCCGTGCAGTTTAGGATCATCCGATAATGAGCTTGGTGCTTTAGCTATACACACGGGCAAATGTTCTAGCCCTAATTTTTTAATTTGTAATAAATCTTTTTCCGCATCTTTGGTGAAGGATACATCATCAGCACCGTACATTTTTTGACTCACTTTGGTGACTTTTTCAAACACAGAATCAGTGCTCTCGTAAAGTGGTTGAAAGGCTTGTTTATTTGTTGCCACATCCATCACGGCTTGAGCCAATTCTACCGAACCTTTGCCACCTTCAGTAAAATGGCGAGACTCGGCAAATTTTATGTCCAGTTTTTCCACATGTGACTTCACTATAGCTATTTCGGCATCAGTATCAGCTGCAAAGCGATTGAGTGCTACTACCATCGGTTTGTTGAATTTTTGTACGCTATCAATATGCTTGTTTAGGTTTTCTAACCCAAAAGCAACGGCACTTAAATCTTCTGATTCTAAATCTTTTTCATCTTTACCACCGTGTAATTTTAGGGCGCGAATGGTCGTGACTAAAACCACGGCAGCAGGATCTAAATCAGCCGACTGACACTTAATATCAAAGAACTTTTCGGCACCTAAATCAAAACCAAAACCCGCTTCGGTAATTGCCCAATCCGAATAATGCATGGCCATCTTAGTGGCGACTACCGAATTACAGCCATGAGCAATATTAGCAAAAGGGCCACCATGAATGAAGGCGGGACACCCTTCTAAAGATTGCACTAAATTTGGATGGATAGCATCATTTAATAATGCCATAAGCGCGCCTGTAAAGTTTAATTGTTGTAAGTAAACAGGGTCATTATCGTATGTGTAGCCGAGTAAAATTCGATTGAGTCTTTTGCGCAAGTCTTCTTTATCATTGGCCAAACACAAAATTGCCATGATTTCAGAAGCCGCTGTTATATCAAAACCACCTTCACGAGGTACGCCTTGAAACTTGCCACCTAGTCCCAAAACAATTTGACGCAAAGAGCGGTCATTCATATCCATCACTCGACGCCAAACAATACGTCTGGGATCAATGTTGAGCTTGTTGCGGTGATAAATATGGTTGTCTAGCATGGCTGAAATCAAATTGTTGGCAGATGTTATTGCATGAAAGTCTCCTGTGAAATGTAAATTTATTCGACTAGCGGGAACAACTTGGGCATAACCACCACCTGTTGCACCACCTTTAATGCCCATGCAAGGACCTAAAGAAGGTTCTCGCAATGCCAAACAAACAGACTCACCTAATTGTTTTAAACCTTGGGCTAAACCAATTGAAGTAGTGGTTTTGCCTTCACCAGCTTTGGTTGGAGTTGTTGCCGAAACCAAAATAAGTTTATTAGGATTTTTGCTGGGTCTTTTTTGTTTTAATGCATCCAAATGCACTTTGGTTATTTCTTTACCATAAGGCATCAACTGTGCTTCATCAATTTGCATTTTTTCTGCAACCGATAAAATAGGTTTAACTTTGGTTTTCTTTACAATTTCACTGTTTGATAACATTCTTAATCTCGTTAAATTATTGTGGCCCGCCACTGTGGATAATTTCGTAGTATTTCTTTTCCAATTCTAACTTATGTTCCGCTTCTTCGATAGCCAAGAAACGAAAAGTATCTTGTAATTCACCCTCGGGAGCATTATCTGCCAAATCTTGGTATTGCTTCATTGCCGCATCCTCGCGTGCCAGCGCATATTGCAAAATCGTTTGGTCATCTGGGTTGTCACCTAAATCTAATAACTGCACATAGTCCGAAAATTTGTGGTTTTCAGTTGGCGTTTTGATGCGCTCATCCAATTGACTTTGTACATAAGGATCATTTTTTAAGGACAAAAACAAATCATAATGCTGTTGTTCTTCTTCTGCTAATTCCTCAACAATATAGCGGATGTTTTTACTCACCTTTGGAATCATTGCTGTGTAAAAATCCCGAGCAGTTTTTTCAAAAGAAACAGCCACATCTAAAATTTCTTTCAGTGTTGTTTTCAACTTCAATTTTTCATAGGACTTTGAATGCCCTTCTTTGTGTTTACTCATATTATTCTCTTCATTCAATAAAACCTACGTCATTCCTGCGAAGGCAGGAATCTCCAAAAACAAAGCTATTGTTTAACTAGATTCCTGCCTTCGCAGGAATGACGTTGTTTTTTGTATTTATTTATTCAAAAATTTATCAATATCATCCGCCACACGGTGTCCATCAGCAACTGCATTAATCACATCTGGGCCCTTAACCATATCACCAGCAGACCATAACCATTCAACAGAAGTTGCACCGTTCCCATCAATTTGTATTCTGCCACGATTCCATTCCAGTTCTTCGGTTAATTCATCACCCAAGATAGAAACATCACTCATTTGACCAATGGCTTCAACCACCATGTCAGCTTCATGAAACTGTAGATTTTCTTCATCGTATTTTGGTGCAAAGCGTCCTTGTTCATCAAAAATAGAAATCACTTTGACGGTTTCAAGTCCTGTTAATTTATTGTTTTCAATGACACATTGTTTTGGACCTCTTGCGTCTAAAATAACGATGCCTTCTTCTTTTGATTCAATAACTTCATCATCATCGGCTAAAAAAGTTTTTCCTAGTTGTTCTAAAGCGGAAACGGTAATATTTACCTCATTGTATTTTTGTTTTTGCAATCGAGCCAGTGAACGTGCAATATCCATTGCCACATTACCACCACCGATAACCACGGCAGATTTGGGCACATTAAATTCATCACCTTTTGGTATCATGCGTAATAAATCAACGGCTTTAACCACCATCTTGTTGTCACTGCCAGGGATGCGTGTGGAGCGACCCATTTGCATACCAATTGCCATAACCACCGCATGGTTGTCTTTTTGTAATTGAGCCATGGAAATATCGGTGCCAACTTTGACATTGTATTTGATGTCAACGCCAACGGATTGTATCACTTCAATATCTTGGTCTAGTCTATCTTTTGGCAAACGGTAATTAGGGATGCCATAGCGAGTCATACCACCAGCTTTTGGTAAGGATTCATAGACTGTTACTTTGTGGCCTTTTTTAACCAAATCAAAAGCAGCAGTCAAACCAGCTGGTCCTGCTCCTACTACGGCAATGCTTTTACCTGATTTTTTGCGTGATTTACCTTTGCGGGCAATTTGTTTGATTTTGGTTTTGGAAACATTATCCATCGCAAAGCGTTTAAGCCAACGAATCGCAATTGGATCTGACTCACCTTCGCCATGACCAAGTGAGCAAGCGGTTTCACAAATATGGGTACAAACACGTCCACAGACATGTGAAAACGGATTGGTTTCATACATCCACTCAACGGCTTGTTCTAAATTTCCTTCATAAATTGAACGAATATAATTAGGTGCATGCATATGAGCTGGACAAGCATCTTCGCACAAGCCACAATCCACACAACGCGAGGCTTCTTCTATTGCCATTTCCATGGTGAAACCATCAACAATCTCATCAAAATTATCTATGCGTGCTTCAGGTTCCATTTCACCCATTGGGCGACGGGCTCTATCCAGTAAATCGCTGTCTTCGGTTTTGGTCCAGCCTTTTTCAAAACTATCGCCATGAATGCCTGTTTCTTTGGGAAAGATGAAATAACTATCAGTTTCATCACCATCACAAACATGCACGTATTCGCGTGTCATTTCTATGGCACTGGTTGGACAAATATCCACACATAAAGCACACCAACAGCAACGACCGTAGTCAATGGCTGGACGTAAATTGCGTAAACCTTTTGAAGCGTCCTCTTCAATTGAAGGCACTTCAACCATGGTAATAGCAGCGTTGTCACAAATCTTTTGGCACGAACTGCAACCAATGCATTTATCTAAGTCGTTAATATGGAAACCACGGTAACTGGCGCTAGCTGGTCTTGGACCAAGCGGTTCAGTGACAGGTTTTCTGGCATAAAACTGTAAATTCTTTAAAGGATTAAGAATACTGCCTTTGTCATTGTAATTTATTTTTTTCATTATCTATCTACCTCTGGTGGACAGGCATCGAGCGAGAACATAATCTGCGCAACATCCTCTAAACGTGCACCTTTAGCTAAAAACTCCAGCGTTTGCACGGCATGCATGGAAGATGGGCCACGAACATGAACCCGATAAGGTTTATCACCACCATCTGAAACTACGTAATAAGCCAATTCGCCTTTGGAGGATTCTACCCGTGCATAGGCTTCGCCTTTACGTACATTCCACGAAAGCGGATTAGGGATTGGCGTGCGAATCTTGCCCTTAATTGAAGGCAAGCGTTCAATGATTTGACGTAAAATGCGTATGCTTTGGAATAGTTCATCACGTCTTACTAGAATACGCGCATATGCATCACCTGCCGTTTGAATCGGAATATCAAACTCTAGTTCATCATAAACCAAATAAGGATCATCACGACGCACATCATAAGCCAGACCACAAGCGCGTAAATTAGGCCCTGTAACACTGAGCTCTAAGGCTTGTTCTTGTGTTAATGCGCCACAACCTTTGGCACGATCGACAAACACTTGGTTGGTGAACAATAAGTTATCGTAATCGTTTTGGCGTGATTCGAGGTAATCCAATAAGTTGCTGAGTTTTTGTAAAAATTCTGGAGGCAATTCGCGACGAACACCACCAGGGATATTGTAAATACTGTAAACTCGACCACCGGTAAAGTCTTCAAACAAATCCAACACTAAATCCCTGTCGGCAACCCCCCAAAACATCGGTGTATACATGCCTGTTGTAGCAGCATGCCCACCAAAGGTGAATAAATGGGCTGCAACACGGGATAATTCCAACTGCATGGTACGAATCCATTGAGCTCGAATCGGTGCTTCTATTCCCATGATTTCTTCAACAGCCATGGAATAAGCCACTTCCATTGGCGCAGGGTCTGGCACACAAATCCGCGGAACAATAGCTAAGTTTTGTATCCACAAACGTCCCTCCATCAGTTTTTCAAAGCCACGGTGTAAATAACCTGCATCAGCCTTGCCACTGACGACGATGTCGCCATCAAGCATTAACCTAAAGGCATAGTTGCCTTCGATTCCTGGATGATTTGGGCCAATGAAAATTTCGTATTCATTGCTTTGCCCAAGTTTTACAGCTTGGTAATTTTCTGGTCTCATTGTTTCCACCCCTGCATTTTTTCATTTGCCTTAACTGCGGCTGCTTTGGCTTTATCACGCTCACGGTGTGTTGACATATTATGCGTGTTTCCAGCCGTGCGAATGTCTTCAGGTTTAACCGCAATACCACCACCTTGATCAGTTAATTCTTGTAACCAATCTGGGTTGTAATCCGTCCATTTAAAGGTTTCTTGTACGTAAGCTTCTGCATCAAAGTCTTTGAGCATAGGCGGTACGCCATTCCATTCGGTTAGGATAAATTTTTCCATACGCGGTGAACCAATAAAAGTGACACCGTACATTTCAAAAATGTCACGTTCAAAGAAATCAGCGGGTTTAAATAAATCATAAACCGAAACGTATTTCGCCGGGTTGCTTTCACTGCCTCTATCAATGCGCGTGTGTGCCGAAATCAAACATTTTTCTTCATACGACCACACGTGGTAAACCAATTCAAACTGATTATCAGCAATCCAATCAACGCATGTTATGGCGGATAAATGAATGTAGGATGCACGCCCTTTTATCAATTCTAAAAGAGTTGGCAAGGAATCTGCATCAACATCAACACGAATACGTGTTTTACGTTTGTGTGTTATCTTGATGCCATTAACCTTATTTAAGATTTCATCTATAGGTACTTTGTTCATTATTTAATCCTCATTTCTTGAGGTAATAAAGGAGTTTGGTGTTTCTCCAATAACTTCGTGTGTTTACCGTAAGTTTCTTCGGTTTCTAAGTCGTAGAGTTTTGCTTCAGCAATAATATCCGTTGGTGTTTGCCAATCATCACCAAACAAAGCTTGTTGGTTACCCAAATAATAATCGTAACGGTTAAAATAGTCTTTCCAAGCACTGCCTTTATGTTCTTTCTTGTCGTTACGAATATTGTCTTTTAAACGTTGCAATCCTTCCATTACCGCTTCAGGTCGCGGCATACAACCAGCGATATAAACATCAACAGGCATATACTCATTGAGTTTTTTGGCTGTGGCATAACTTTGCCAATACATACCACCATTAACCGTACACGAGCAAATTCCAATCACGTATTTGGGCGACTGCATTTGTTCGTAAGTCAGAATCACACGTTTAAGTGTTTTGATGGAAACATAACCAGTAATCAATAAAATATCGGCCTGCCTTGGTGTTACCATCGGTTGAATACCCAAGCGCTCCATATCAAAACGCGAAGTCATGGCTGGTGGTAATTCTATCGCTCCGCAACCTGTACAATAATGCAACATAAATAAGGATTTAGATTGGCAAAAGCTAATAAAGTCATCGAACACATGTGCCAATGGATTAGTGCGTTCTTTTTGTATAATTTTTAATTCTTTTTTCATAATTTTTTTCCTTAGAGATCTCTTGCGCAACTATATGGCGAAAGAAAAAATAGAGAAAATTTGCCAGATTGAGGCGGAAATCGTAGGTAATAGTCCGCTATTGGCAAGGTTTTCAACGAAAAGCTGGTGAATTTAATCATTTTTTTTGTCATCATAGTTGTGTAAAGGTCTCTATATATCCTATAAAATAAACGCTAAGCTAATTAAGGCGAGCATAACGGGCCATTTCCATAAAATGCGTATCACATCTTCGGTCTTATAACGTGGGAACATAAAGGCAATACTCATTGGTAATGCCACTACTAAAAAGGCTTTGGGTAATAAGGTCAAGAAGCTTGTGCCACCACCAAGGAATAAAGAGGCATATAAAACACCTGCGGTGTAAAGTTGGAAAGTCTGCATCACAAACAAACCACCCATGTATTTACCACTCATTTCCACCATTGGACCAGTAGCAATTTCAGCTGGTGCAATATAAATTTCAAAAGGTTGTTTGCCCAACATGCCTTGTAAAGCAAAGAGTCCTGCAATGGCTAATAAAGGCATTTCAACAATACCCCATTGGTGCATTTGTTGGTACTCTATCATGCCAATTAAGGATGTGCTTTGGTAATGCCAAGCAGCCCCAAAAACCACCAAAATGAAAGGAATGTCATATGCCAACATCGCGGTTAGTGCGCGTGAAATACCGATTGAGCCATTTGGGTTGGCACATTGACCAACGCCAAGAGCCATGCCCAAAGAAGGAATCATCAAAAAGTACGACAAGGTAATTACGCCACCTTTAGCGGCAATGCCTTCCATACCAGGCACAGGCAATAAAATCTCAGCGCCGATATAACCACCAACAGCCATAATAATGCCAATATCGTGAATCAAGCCATGTGAAATTTGTGTGTCTTTGCCATAAAGTTTAACAATATCGTACAAAGGCTGAAAAAATGGAGGGCCTATTCGGCGTTGTAAGCGTGCGGCAATTTTACGCATCATCAACACCATCATCATACCGACGATAAAAGCAATCAAAGGCATAAAGATAAGTTCTGCCATTAAGTGTAAAGCATTCATGCGCCTACTCCTAAGTTTCTATACAGTGCAAACAAGGCCAATACCACTCCGATTAGCAATAACATCACGGGTTGTTTGGCACGGTAAATATTTTCAAAGAAAATGGAGAAAAAACTTACCACTGAAACAATGGAGTTTTCCAACCATTTAAAGCTACCACGGTACCAACCACCAATAAGATGCATTAAACCAGGGTAGAAATTGTTAGAATAATGGTAACGCACATCAGATGTGAGGAAGTGGCCACCCGCATAATTATCGTATTGGTGTACACGTTTTGATTTGCCACCAAGGAAGTAGAAAATCAGAGCTCCGACACCAAAACCGTAAAACAGAATACCGCTGACCCAAATCATATCCAATCCGCCTTTGGCGTATTCGATACCACCAAGATGATGCGCAATAACTGGTAAGCCAACGCTTTCTTGAACCGATGCAATCCACGGTAGAATCAAGCCAGGCATAAATCCTGTGATAAAGACAATGATTGATAAGCCCAACATAGGCACTAACATGCTCCAAGGCACTTCACGCACGTTTTGATGCTCGAGGCGAAGTTGTCCAAGGAAGGTATTGTGAATTAATTTATAAACCGAAAGAATAGTTCCTAGGGTTCCGAGTACTGCGGCTACAAATAGTAGTGGCTGTCCATTGACTAATAGAGAACGATAAACCAACCATTTAGAGACAAAACCATTCATCGGTGGTAATCCTGCTAAGCCGATGATGCCAATTAACATCACTAAAAAGGTCAATGGCATTTGAGTCACTAAACCACCAAGCTTATTCAAGTCTGAAGTGCCTGTGCGGTACATTACTGCTACAACAGTCATAAATAATGCCGCTTGATAAGAAGCATGGTTTAACACATGCATCAAACCACCAGCACTACCAATGCTATCAAACATGATTATCCCCAACAACATATAACCACCTTGTCCAACACCGTGCCATGCCAATAAGCGTTTAGCATCGTGTTGTTGCAGGGCAATATAAGTTGGAATGATAGTGGTTAATGCCGCAACCCAAGCCAACAAGGTTTGCATATTAACAAAAGAGATGCCTAATTGCTTTAACCCGCCTAGTCCAATAAACTGCACAATTACCAAAACAATGGTAAACATGCCCATACGGGATGAAATCGCACCCAAAAAGGCAGCACCAGGACCAGGGGTTTCGGCATAAGCAATGGCTTGCCATAAGTGAAAGGGTAACAAGCCCATCTTGATGGCAAAAGCCACAAAAAACAACAGAACCAATGCCAACTGTGAAGAGGTGCTCATTTGGGTGAAGACTTCACCAATTTGTTTAAACTCA
Organism: Lysobacterales bacterium; assembly: GCA_027067055.1. Lineage (GTDB taxonomy): Bacteria > Pseudomonadota > Gammaproteobacteria > Xanthomonadales > Marinicellaceae > NORP309. The sequence continues at coordinate 36,147 of JAMOMK010000110.1, forward strand.
AGTGAATTATTAACCGAATAGATCATCACAATAGCCACCATTAGCGCCATTGCGCCAGTCATGGCATAAACAATGTACTTAACCGCTGATTTCTTAGCTAATTTTGTTGGTGATAAAACCATCATTAAAAAACTAGCCCAAGAGACAAACTCCCAACCAATAAATAAGGACAATAAATCACCACTGCCAAGCAATAAAATCATGCTGAATACATTGACGATTAATGCTAATTGCAACATGCCATAATTGCCCCCTTGCTCACGGTATTGCCTACCCCAATCACCCGACATAAAGACTGCTGATGCGAGTGCTGCTACCACTGTAATAATGGCAAAATACCATGATAAAGCAGTGAATTGCCAGTGCATTTTAAAGTCAAGCAAATCAAGTGAAACCGATGAAAGATAAACATCACCACCATAAGCCACTGATGACATACGCACCAACATGATAAGGATTAAACCGTATAAAACGGGTGCTAACTTATCAACAATACGTAAGTTTCTCAAAGCCGAAATAGCAATTAAGGAGATGAAAACAACGATAAATAAGTGATCTAGAAAAGTCATGAGCGATCTCCTAACTGTTTAGTTGGCAAGATTTTGTTGATATAAATATGAGGGCTTGCCGAGTGATTTGCTATGTCCTTCAAATGATTGGAAATTGGAGAAACAAACAACATAGAAACCAATAATATTAAAGCAAATAATTTAGCAAAAGTATAAGACGAACTGTAATTTTTGTTTATTGGTGTCGAATCCGCATCTGCTTTTTGGTACAAAATTCGTACAAATTTAAAGATATAAGCAGTTTCAATGACAGTTGCCAATAAAATGGTTGCAATGGCAACATGATACAAACCTCCGCCTTGTTCGGCTAGGTTCAATATTAATAATAGTTTGATCCAAAAACCAGGGAAAGGAGGCACACCAAGCAGGGATAAAACAAACACTAAAAAGACCGCTGCAGCCATGGGTGAGTGTTTGGCTAAGCCTTTGAGCTTACCCATATGACCAGCAAAACGATCAGCCATCAAGAACAAGCCGCCTTTGACGAGCAAATGATGCAACATCAAAGCCATGCCAATCCATAAGCCTTTGGAACCAGCAATCGAGAAAGCGATAAAAATTAAACCTAACTGAGCGATAGAGGAGAACGACAACATACGAATCATGTCTTTTGCTCGCCATGCCACCATTTCGCCACTAATCACACCCAACATGCCAACGACTAATAATAAATCAAATGCCGCTTGTTGTTGAAAGACCATTAATAACATGCGAATAATCAAGATAACCGCTAACTTGGAAACCAAACCCGCAAGTAAAGCTGACAACTGTCTGGGAATAGTACCGTAAACTTCTGCCACCCATGAATTAACTGGGAACATTTCCGCTTTCACACCAGCACCTATAGCAATCAAAGCAAAAGCTGAGAGCCCTGCAAAACCATCAAGACTTGTTGTCATGGTAGCAAGGTGAGCAATATTTAAAGTGCCAGTTAAGGTATAGATGATGGCAATACCCAATAACAACATTACTGAACCTGCGCTACTGATAAACAGATAACGTAAGGAAGCAGCGGTTGCTGATGAGTTTGGTACTTTAGAAATAGGACTAGCTGCAATAATGCCATAAGTTGCCACAGCTAATAATTCATAAAATACATACAAGTTAAATAAATCCGCACTTAAGACCAAGCCAAATGATGCGGCTGACAACAACATATATAAGGAGTAAAGTCGAGATTCTTTCGCATCCCAAGGCCATACTATAAGCACCATACCGGCAATTAATCCTGAAAATAACAAACTAAAATGATCGATATAGAAGACAATGCCAACAGGTGGTAAAAACCCACCTAAGAAAATTGCTTCGCTGCCGCTACCAACCTTTATCCAGGCAGACATAATCAACAGCAGGTTGATACACAACACTACAGGGCCTGTAAATAAAGACAGTTTGGGCGAAAATTTTGCCACAACAGGAATAATGAATGCCGCAAACAATGGTAAAACCACCAATAAGACTAAACTATTCATGAGCTTCTCCTTTAACGAGTTTTACCGGAGCTGGTGCTTCGTTACTACCAGGAGGTGTTACACCTGCTTGTGTGGCGATTTCACGTTCCAGTTTTGAGCGGATAGTACGCATATCCATGCTGCCATAATGTTTTTTCACTCGGAAAATCAAAGACAATGCCAGTGCTTGAACACCAACACCAATGACTATCGCTGTGAGTACTAAAGCTTGTGGCACAGGATCATTCATCACTGCACCGCTATTACCATCTAAAAAGATAGGTGCGATACCGTTACGGATAAAACCAGATAAAACTAACACTAAGTTTGCACCCGCTTCAAATAAGACTAATGAAAGCAACATGCGAAATAGGTTTTTAGAAACCAACAAGCCAAACAAGCCTATGATGGATAAAGATATGGCACCAAAATAGAGGATGCCTTCTATGGTAAAGAAACTATTCATTAGCTTGCCACCTCATCAGTATTCAGGGCCAGTAACAAACCAGCCAATTCTGCTCCAACTTTTAAACCAACAGCCAGATACAATAAAGGTAATGTCCCTGCTGACCAAAGACTGGCGAACTCGCCATGACCCAATAAAGGCTGTAAAAAACTTTGACCTTTAAATAAAGCAACAACACCAATCACAATAAAACTAACCCCTGCAAAACTTTCGATAATCGAAACCATGCCATGATTAATGGATACTCTTCGTGGTCGAACAATAACTAGCATGGAAAAAGCCACCGCTAAAACGACACCACCTTGAAAACCTCCGCCAGGAGTTAAATGACCATGAGTAATAATGTACATACCCACAACCAACAACAAAGGGAAGATTAAATCAATAGCATTCACCGCGACAAAACCACTGTCATGGTGATCGTGTTTATCATCATTATTGCTGGCATGCTTATTGAAGCTGGATTTAGTTAAAACCAAACCAACAACCGAAGCGGCTGCAAACAAAATAGATAATTCACCTAGCGTATCCAATCCACGATAGCCAAGCACCACCGAAGTCACGACATTGGCTGCTCCTACTTGGTCTTTGGCACCTTCCAAAATAGCATTTCCCACCAACATAGGTGTATGGCCCATTGGAAGTAGCCCAGTTATGACCATGAGTAAAAATACCAATCCAGAAATAAATAACAATGCAGAATATTTAGTCATGTCGTTCACCTGCTTTTACTTTGTCTATTGAATCGGTCTTCCAATAACCCAGGCGTTTTAAACCAATGGCTAAAATCAATGAGCTTAAGCCCGCACCAATTGCTGCCTCTGTCATGGCGACATCAGGCGCTTTTACAATCGCAAAAATAACTGTCAAAGATAAAGAAACCACCGCTGATGCGACTACTGCCGCAATCATATTAGGTAAAAACAACACCGCAAGAGCTGCTGCTAACATAATAAATACCACTACCGCAACTACCCAAATCATGAGTCTTTCTCCTTATTATCCGAGACCTTAACTTCACCCTCGGAGTCTTTAATGTCATCCTCTTTTTTGTGCCAAACTTTAATACCGCTGCGGTAAAACGCACGGGAAATGGCAGAAGAACTCACTGGAGAAGTCAAAAGAGTGAAACCTAAAATCACCAACAATTTACTCCACCACAATGGATGAATCAAAAACAAACCAAATAAAATACCAATAGCACCCAAGGTCACACCTTTTGTACCAACTTGAATTCGGTTGTAAACATCAGGCATGCGGATTAAACCCACCGCACCTAAAAAAATGAATACCGCACCGAACAAGATAAATAAGTCACCAATAAAATGCATCAGCTTTCCTCCTGCTCTTTTGAACTATCATCTGCTTTGGATTCAATCACACGCGCTAAAGCAATCATGCCAACAAAGGACAAAACCGCATATACTAAAGCGACATCTAAATATAGAACACTGTCAAAAAATAAAGCCAGCAAAACCAAAACAACAGAGGCAATCAAATTTAACGCATCGGTTGCCACGATTCTATCTGGATTAGTTGGACCAAAAATCAAACGATAGAGCCCGATTAATGCAGACATGCCAATTAAAAGCATGGCAATAATTTCAATAAAAGTCATATTATTATCCTCATTTTAAGAACCCCTTAAGATACTTCTCAAATTTAGCCACAATTAACTGAGTGGAAGTGTTTATATCGCTGTTTTTAGGAACATCAATCCAATGCACCAACAAACTATCACCGACCACATCAACCGTGAGCGTTCCTGGAGTTAAGGTAATGCTATTAGCCAAAAACAACTTGCCTAAATCAGATTGCATGGTGGTTTTGATTTCAACCACATCGGGATGCAATTTCATGTCTTTAGAAACCACTCGTTTGGCCAAATCAAAATTGGCTTTAATCAAAGCCATAAAGAAATACCAAAGATAGCTAAGCAAGCCCAAGAAAAACCCAAGATGCAAACGCAAACCATTGAGAATTTTCATCTTAGGTGCAGATATAATACTGACCACCAATGAAATAATGACACCACTGATAAGCTCATCAGCAGCAAAAGATGCTGTTAACAATAGCCAAAGCAATAAGCAAATGACGAAAGTAACAACATAGGGAGAAGACGAATTTTTCATATACTTTTCCTTACAAATAAATTATTGAAGCCGTTTGAAATTTCATCGTGACCAATCCCCTTAGCCTCTAACCGAGATTCTAGCCGTGTTAGGGGCAAAGGTAATTGACATGAATCAAATAGTACAAACGAAATCATTGCTTATTTGACTGTGCTATAATTGCTCGCTCACAAGCCAATATTAGAACAAAAACAAAACACATGAATATAGCAGGAGTCGAAATAAAAAAAGGGCAAACCAAAACCATTAAGCTTGCTATTGCCAAACTTACCTCTGGAACAGAAATTGATATTCCTGTTGTTGTCTCTCGTGGCGCAAGTGATGGGCCAGTTTTGTTGTTAATGGCAGGTTTGCATGGCGATGAAATAAATTCGGTGGATGTGGTGCGAAGAATCTTGGATGAAAAAATCAATCAAGTTGAAAATGGCACGGTTATTTGTATTCCAATTCTCAATATTTTTGGCTTTATCAATTATTCGCGCGAAGTGCCTGATGGTAAAGATGTAAACCGCTCTTTTCCAGGCTTTTCCAAAGGCTCGCTAGCTAGTCAAATAGCTTACCATTTAACAAAAACCATTTTGCCACATTGCGATTACATTATTGACTTTCACACCGGTGGAAAAAGCCGATTTAATGCCGCTCAGATTCGTGCGGTGTTAACAGATGAAAAAAGTGCAGAACTGGCACTGGCGTTTAATGCGCCGTTTACTTTACACTCTAACCTCATTCCACAATCTTTACGGGATACAGCAAGTAAAAAAGGTAAAACCATTATTGTTTTTGAAGGCGGAGAATCCCTACGTTTTGACCAAGCCGTGACAGAAGTCGCTCTATCAGGAACGAAAAAAGTCTTGAATTTTCTGAATATGTCGGATTATGCAGAAAACATTAACCCAAGCAAAACATTCCATAACCGAAAATGGCTACGCGCACCCGTTTCGGGTTTTTTTCATCCGACGGTTAAAGTTGGCGACAAGGTTAAATTTAAACAAACAGTTGGTTCCATATGTGGGCCTTTGGGAGATTACCATGAGCCCTGTATCTCACCAAAAAATGCCTACGTAATTACATTCAACAACAACCCAGTGGTCAATCGCGGCGATGCCATAATACAGGTGGCTTATGACGCTTAGTCAATCATTGGAGTACTTAGCAAAAAACCGAAAACTGGTTATTTTGTTTCTATTTATCTTTTATCCCTTTGGAGTTTATCTGATGTGGAAAGGCGAGCATTTTAACCCAGATATGCGTTGGATGATTTCTTTAATATTAATCATTTGGACTTTGTATCTTGGCAGTAATAAATCTGAAAATGTAATAACCCCCTCTGAATGTAGTGCCACGTTTTACCAAAACGGTTGTACTTATTACCGGGACAGCAATTGCCAGGTTGTTGCTCAGTCCTGCGACTAATTCCATGCGTTTTTTCCCAAGCGAAGACTATCAAATACAATGCCAAAAGCTATTTGAAGTTTATCAGTTAGCAATTCAACAGCAGTTACCCAATACCCAAATCGAACACATCGGCGCATCAGCCATACCCAACTGTATCTCCAAAGGCGACCTAGATATTTATGTCGCCGTAGATAATGTCGAACAAGCCATTGCCACAATTGAACAATTAAATTTTAAAATCAAACAAAATACCCTGCGAACACCGCAATTGTGTATGCTCGAATCTCAAAAGAGTGAGGATGTAGCAATTCAATTGGTAGAAAAAGGTTCACCCTTTGAAGACTTCCTACGTTTCTGAGATAAATTACGTTCAAACTCTGATTTAGTCGAACAATACAACCAAATGAAACTATCCTGCACAGGGTTTACTCAAGAACAATACCGTGAGGTAAAAGCACGGTTTATTGAAGATGTTTTAGCTTAGTCGCTCTACTCCCACGTAGGATGTGGCCATGCCCATCATTTAAAACTTTATGATTATCGAGGTTTCTGAAACACTGCCGGTGGGCGAGGCCACACCCTACATCCATCTGCGTAAATCTGCATTATCTGTGGGCAATAATTTACTCAAACTCCATTGCTCGATAAATTCTACCAATGTTTTGTTTAGCTAAATCACTGAAGGTATGAAGGTGTTCGTAGGCGGATAGATCCATTTCGTAGGCTTCTTGTAAATCGCCGTCGTTTTCTAGGATTTTAGCAACTTGTTGGCGCACGTATTTTAAATAATCAACGGTATATTTGCGTACCTCTACCATAGTTGTAGGTGTGCCGTGTCCTGGGATGACGGTTTTTGCACCTAATGGTTCAAACTTGGTTTCCCATGTATTAATCCACGCGGCAGTATCAGTGTGATCGGTGACGGGTAATAAGCGTTGGTGAAATGCCATATCACCAGAAATAACCAGCTTTTGTTGTGGTAGCCACACAACAATATCGCCGGGTGAATGGGCAGGGCCTAAATGCAGGGCTTGGATGATTGTTCCGCCCATGTTTAACTCATATTTATCATCAAAAGTAATGTCGGCAACGGTGGCTTTGGTAAATTTGCCTTTGTCTTTTTGCCTGTTTTGCATGCGCTCTACTGAAGATTTGGCATAGCGTTTCATGACGGCTGCAGCATCTTTGTGAGCGACAATTTTAGCCCCTTGTTCTTGCCAGTAGTTTGAACCCAGCATGGCATGGCCTTGGGCATTTTCTAAGATGACGTATTTTACCGGTTGTTTGGTGAGCTTTTTAATTTCGTTATGTAAGGCTTGCGCCAGTAAATAGTTGGCACTGGCATTAACTACGACAACACCTTCATCGGTGATGATAAAAGATAAATTATTATTGTGCCCTGAATTTTCATAGGTCGGGGCCGCTGTTGCACCGATGGCAGAATAAACATTAGCCGACACCTGTTGTGGGTATTTGTACAGAATTGAATCTGGTGCTAGATAGGATTGTGGTTCAGTTGTTTTTGCAGGTGGAATTTTGACATTAAATTCACACGCTGTTAATAACAAGCTTAAAAACAGTATTGTTAGTATTTTATTCATGGATTGAGCTTAGCATAAGTTATAGGAAAGTTGCAACGGCTTGCAGTGGAGCAGGATTTATTTCCCCTTCTACCTAGACAACAAAGGCGTTTTTGGCGTATTTATGCTTATTGTAGAGTACTTAACAAAAATGTTAGCATAACATTAAATTTTCACAGCTTTGTCACAAACTCACATTTACCTTGTTAAAAGCTATTTGTGAACGCTCTTAATAGAGTAAAATGATCTTTTTTATCAAACAATATTACATTTATGCAATTTAAAAACGCACGGATTTTTCTACTACCTCAAGATTTTACTATAGAATCGGATACCTTTTCAGAACAATTGGAGCATGATGCTCTCAAGCCTTGTGGGCCGCAAGACATGGCATCACAGGGTTGGATTTCACCATTTAATCGCGAAAGTGAGGTGTATTGTTGGCAAAGTGGCAGTGCCCAACTCATTATGTTTGCCATTGAAGAAAAGATATTGCCTGCAGCGGTTGTTAATCAAGAGTTGCAAGAAAAAGTTTCATCTATCCAAACTGACACAGGCAGCAAGCCTGGGCGTAAAGTGCAGTCGGATATGAAACAAGAGATTTTATTTGAATTGCTTCCACAGGCTTTTACCAAGCTGAAAAAAATGGGTGCTTATATTGATAATGAGTTGAGTTTATTGGTGGTGGATTCTGCCAGTCAAAATCCTGCTGAAAACCTGGTATCACAATTACGCCAAACCTTGGGCTCGTTTAAGGCTGAAGCTTTTGGTGAATCCTCTGGCATGGCAACAGTGCTGACCAAATGGGTAACCGATGGTCATGCCGAGGGCGGATTTGAGTTCGGATCGAGTATTGTTTTGGAAACTTTAGATGAAGCCAAGAGTGTTATTCGTGCTAAAAATGTTAATTATCTTACCGATGAAATGAAACGTCATATTGAAAATGGTTATTTAGTCACACAAATTGGTTTGATTTTTGATGACCGTGTTGAATTTACTTTAACCCATGATTTTGCGGTTAAAAGTATTAAATTTACCGATATTGTATTGGATGAACTAGAGCATGAGTCCATCGAATCAGAAGAGCAGTTGTTGGATTCACGATTTACTTTGTTGTCTTTAGAGCTTCGAGAACTCTATAAAGCCTTGTTTCATATTTTTGCACAAAATAACTAAATAGGAAAGGCAATGAAAAAGTGGATTAATAAATTTAGTGAGTATATTCACAACTTAGAATCAGCCGATGCGGCGCACGATGCTTCACATGTTGGACGCGTTGCGGTTAATGCTGAAAAATTTGCCAAACTAGAAGGTGCTGATTTAAACATTGTTATACCCGCAGTGTGGTTGCACGATTGTGTCAGTGTCTCAAAAAGTTCCGAGCTACGCAAAAAGGCCTCGCAGCTTTCAGCAGAAAAAGCCCAAGAGTTATTGCGTGACTGGGGTTATCCTCAAGACAATATCGAAGCCATCAAACATGCCATTGTAGCCCACAGTTATTCTGCCAATATTACACCGACCACATTGGAAGCAGAAATTGTTCAAGATGCAGATAGAATGGACTCCATCGGAGCGATTGGTGTGGCACGGATGATGATGACAGGTGGTAAAATGGACTGTACTTTATACAATGAGTCCGATCCTTTTTGTCAGTCACGAAAGCCAGAAGATAGAAAATGGACAGTGGATCATTTTTATGCCAAATTGCTTAAACTTAATTCAGGTTTTCACACACAAGCGGCGCAAGACGAAGCACAAAGGCGCCATGATTATATGCTTAATTTCTTGAAACAATTGGAGTCAGAAATTTGTTAAGAGCTTGTGCCATAATCCTGTGTTTATTATTTACGGTTAATGCCAATGCATTAACCTTAGAACAGTTGGCATTCAAAACCGCCTATAAAGATGCATTAAAAGGCAATGAAAAGATTGTTGAAGCTTTTAAAAAGGGCAAGCCTTCTTATCGGCTTAATCATTATTTGGATTATGCTTTACTCAAAGCAGCTATGAAAAACCTACCAGAAACAGCTATCGAGGATTTTATAAAACAAAATAAAAAGTCCCCTTTAAATGATTTGCTCAATAATATGCTCACCTACGAATTAGGTAAGCAAGGTCAATGGCAAAAATACCTAGCACGTTACAAAAACAACAAGGGTTCGCAGACAAAACATTGTTGGTATTTGCACGCTCGCATTGAGACTGCTGATGTCAAAGGCTTGCCGCAAGCAATCCAAGACTTTTGGATGAGTGGGCTTTCATTGCCTGATGCTTGTAACCCAGTTTTTAAATGGTGGGAAAAACAAGGTCACCTTAGTGATAAATTACTCATTAAACGATTCAAGTTAGCTTACAAGGTAAATAATGCTTCAACTGCCCGTTATTTAGTCACAAAAATGAAAAAACGGCAAGCATGGATTAAACACGCACTGTCTTTGATGGAACAGCCAAACAAAACCCTCAAAAAATCACTGCAATGGCAAGATAATAAAATAAACCGTGAATTGGTTTACCTTAAAGTTAAGTCTTTGTCTTCTAAACAACCCGACACCATGTATATGTTGTGGAAAGCCTTAAAAAAGCATTATAATTTTACTGTCAAAGAAAAAGCCACAGTCGATAGAAACATAGCTTTATTTGCAGCAACCGACTATTTACCCTTTACTATTAAAGCCATGAATGATTTAGCACCCGCCCAACACGACGCACAAATTAATGCATGGAAAGTGCGCTATTATTTATACAAAGGCCGTTGGAAATCGGCATATAAAGCGATTAAGTCCATGCCTGCTTTTCAACTGCAAAAGGATCGCTGGCAGTACTGGTTGGCACGTGCCAGTGCTAAAACAAAGCATCAAAAAAAAGCCAAAGAGATTTTTGTTAAGTTAGCTAAAAAAAGCAATTACTATGGTTTTTTAGCCGCTGATCATATGCGTATGCCTTATCAGTTTTGTAGCCAAGATATAACCGGCACACCGATAACTAAAATGCCTGAGAACCTAGAAAATGCTTTTGAGTTATTTGCATTGGATATGATTACCTTAGCGAGAAAAGAGTGGATTGCCGGTTACCGGGAGTTAAGCACAACACAACGAAGAACGCTGGCAGATATTGCATACAAAAAAGGCTGGTACAACAAAGTAACCGCAATAATGGGTGCCTTAAACTTGTGGCGCAACTATGAAATGCGCTATCCGTTAGCGTACAAAAAAGAAATCGCTCAATTGGCAAAAAAACACCAATTACAGCCACAATGGGTAATGTCAATAATTACCCAAGAAAGTGCCTGGCAAACCGATGCTATTTCAAGGGCTGATGCACGTGGGTTAATGCAACTCATTGATCCAACCGCCAAGAGATTGAGTAAGAAACTCGGTTTAAAATACTCGAGCAAACAACAGTTACACCAAGCTTATTTTAACTTGCAATTAGGCACCTTTTATCAACGCGAGCTATTTAATAGGTTTGAAGAGCACCCTTTGTTAGCTTTATCTTCGTACAATGCAGGAGAAACAAAAGCAAACCATTGGTTGCAAGGATTTCCAGCATCGCCTGATATCTGGGCAGAAACCATTCCTTATCGTGAAACACGAGATTACATGGTCAAAATTTTAACCAATGTGACCATTTATGACTGGCTGATTAATAAAACCCCCAAAAGAATAAGTTATTGGTTACCCACTCTTCCCGTCGATGGAAAAACTATCAAAGCTTGGCCCAACAAAAAGGTCTCCGAGCAGACAACAACAGTCAGGTGTGTCCAATGAAGATTTATTTAGTTGGTGGAGCGGTTCGCGACAAATTGTTAAATAGGGAAATCAAGGACAGAGATTATGTGGTAGTAGGTGCAACACCGCAGCAAATGGTTGAAAAAGGCTTTCGACCTATTGGTAAAGATTTCCCCGTGTTTTTACACCCAAAAACACACGAAGAGTATGCCTTAGCACGCACTGAACGAAAAACAGCACAAGGTTACCACGGCTTTGAATTTAACACCGATGTCAATGTCACACTCGAAGACGATTTAGCCAGGCGAGATTTAACTATCAATGCCATGGCAATAGATGATGAAAGCGGTGAAATAATTGACCCTTTTAATGGGCAAAAAGATTTAAGCAATAGAAACCTGCGCCACGTATCTGAGGCATTTGCAGAAGACCCTGTGCGAATTTTACGTATTGCACGTTTTGCGGCACGATATGGATTTACGGTAGATATTGAAACCAATGCCTTAATGAAAAAAATGGTGCAAAATGGTGAAGTGGATGCTTTGGTTTCTGAACGTGTTTGGCAAGAGTTAAGCAAATCTTTAAATGAAACAACGCCTTCAAATTTCATTAAAGTTTTAAAGGCTTGCGGTGCTTTAAAAGTTTTATTTCCTGAGTTTGAAAACCTATTTGGTGTGCCGCAAACCAAAAAGTGGCATCCAGAAATTGATACCGGCATTCATTGCATGATGGCAATGGATCAAGCAAAAAACTTGGATAATGACACTGCTTTTGCAGTTTTTACTCACGATTTAGGTAAGGGCATTACCCCCAAGGAAATTTTACCCTCTCATCGAGGGCACGAAGAAGCGGGTATTCCTTTAGTTGAGGCGATATGTAATCGGTTAAAAGTCCAAAAAAACCATAAAAAATTGGCTCTCAATGTCTGTCGCTGGCATTTGCATTCACATATGGCGTTTGAGTTACGAGCAGGGACAATCCATAAATTATTTGATAAAACTGGAGCTTACCAGCAACCCAAAACCTTTGATAAGTACCTACAAGCTTGCCAAGCTGATGCCACAGGGCGTTTAGGGATGCTCGATAGCAACTACCCACAAGCAGAATTTTTAAAGGGGTGTTTAAAGGCGGCACTAGCGGTAGATATTCAACAACTCATTCAAAAAGGTTTTTCAGGTGAAAAACTTGGTGATGAGATAGCTCAACAAAAAATTAAACAAATAAAGCATCATAAAAGCCATTCTTGTGTGAAATAATGGTGTTAAGCATTAAACAATACTTTAAAAAAAGCTATAATGCCCACATATCTATAAAGAAATTAAATCGGAGAAACCTATGTTAGGTGGTATTAGTATTTGGCAACTATTAATTATTTTGTTAATAGTCATTATGTTATTTGGTACAAAAAAATTAAAGAATGTTGGCGGTGATTTAGGCGAAGCTATCAAAGGGTTTAAAAAAGGCCTTAAAGATGAAGACAAAGCAGAATTAACCGAAGATAAGCCTGAACAGGTTAATGAAAAGGTTGAAGATAAGGCGGAATCTAAAGATTCTAAAAAATCATAAATAAATCTAACAAACACAATGTTTGACATAGGATTTTCTGAATTATTTCTTATTTTGGTAGTGGCATTAATTGTTGTTGGTCCAGAACGGTTGCCTGCGCTAGCACGAAAAGTTGGGCGTTATGTAAGTAAGGCCAAACAAACATTTGAAAATGTTAAGCGCGAAGTGGAAAGTGAACTTGAAACCGAAGAACTCAATAAAAGGTTGGCAGAAAACAATATTCTAAAAGAAACAAAAGAATTAACCAACGAAGTTACCGAAGAACTCAATCAAATTGCAAAAAAGGCAGGTGAAGAAATGCCTCAAAGTAAAGACTGGAAATCCTAGGTTGAATAATGTCTGATTCCCAAACTTTTGTATCCCACCTAATAGAATTACGCAGTCGGTTAATTAAAGCTGTTGCCGCTATTTTAATCATCGTTATTGTCCAGCTACCTTTTGCAGGCAAGATATATGCATTGATGGCTAGGCCTGTGATGGCTTATTTGCCTGAAGGCAGCAGCATGATTGCAACAGGGGTTTTATCGCCTTTTCTTACGCCCTTTAAGATGGTTTTTATTCTTGGAATAATTATTGCTATGCCATTTGTCCTCTATCAAATTTGGGCTTTTATTGCTCCAGGTTTATATAAAAGTGAAAAGAGGATTGCTCGACCTTTATTGGTTTCTAGTATCTTTTTATTTTACTTGGGTTGTCTCTTTGCTTATTTCGTTATATTTCCAATCCTCTTTCAGTTTATTCCTTCAATTGCCCCAGAGGGCGTTAACTATATGCCTGATATTAACAGTTATTTGGATATTGTTGTGCGTTTGTTTTTTGCCTTTGGAATAGCCTTTGAAATGCCAATAGCAGTTATTTTAATGATTTTAATGGGTGTCACCACACCTGAAAAACTGGCTAACAATCGCCCATATGTAGTCGTTACTGTTTTTATTATTGGTATGTTATTGACTCCTCCTGATATTATTTCCCAAACACTGATGGCTATACCAATGTGGCTGTTATTTGAAATTGGAATTATTATGGGTAGGATACTCAAAAAGAAAAAAACTGATCGCGAAAACACAATTGCCCAAGATTAAATCCAGCACTTAGTACAAAAAAAATTATAGATAGGTTATAATTCATATACTTATTTTTTTGTGAATTATTCTATGAAATCAGAACAAAACCGAGTCATTTTTCGTAAAGATTACCAACAACCAAACTATTGGGTTCAGTCGGTTTCGTTAGGTTTTTTGATTGAGCCATCATTTACTGTGGTTAGATCAAAAATAAACTTTAAGCATAATGCGCCAAAACAAAGCAAGTTGGTTTTAAATGGTGTAGATATTGATTTGATGAAAATTTCCATTGACGGAAAGACTCTCGATAAAGCAGATTATGTTATTGATGATGAGTCTTTAACTATTGAAAACACACCTGAAATTTTTGAGTTACAAGTCGAAAACAAAATTTATCCAAGTAAAAACACAGCTCTTGAAGGCTTATATCAGTCAGGTGACTTTTTTCTGACGCAATGTGAAGCTGAAGGTTTTAGGAAAATAACGTATTACCCCGATCGTCCCGATGTCATGGCTCCTTTTGAAGTAACTTTAATTGCCGATAAGGGAAAATATCCAGTCCTTTTATCCAATGGCAATTTAGTTCATTCAGGCGATTTGAAAAATGGAAAGCACTTTGCGCGTTGGTCTGATCCACACCCTAAACCTAGCTATTTATTTGCTATAGTCGCTGGCGAGCTTTCCTTTATTGAAGATGACTACACAACGAGTAATGGTGATGCAGTAAAGCTTCGTATCTATGTAGAGCAAGAAAATTTAGATTCATGTCAATATGCTATGAATTCACTCGTTCGTTCGATGAAATGGGATGAACAGCGCTTTGGTTTGGCCTATGATTTATCGCAGTACAATATTGTTGCCACCAATGATTTCAATATGGGTGCAATGGAAAATAAAGGCTTAAATATTTTTAATTCTAAATATGTATTAGCACGACCAGATACAGCAACGGATTCTGATTTTATTGGTGTTGAAGCCGTTATTGGACATGAATATTTTCATAATTGGACGGGCAACAGAGTGACTTGCCAAGATTGGTTCCAGCTGAGTTTAAAAGAAGGGTTAACGGTTTACCGTGACCAGGAGTTTACCTCAGATATGCAATCAGCAGCGGTTAAACGAATTGAGGATGTGCGTGTGTTAAAAGCCTTTCAATTTGCTGAAGATGCAGGTCCCATGTCACACTCAATTCGCCCAGACTCATTTATCGAAATTAACAACTTCTATACATTAACTGTTTATGAAAAAGGATCGCAAGTCGTTCGCATGTATGAAACCTTGTTTGGCAGAGATGGTTTTAGAAAAGGCATGGACTTATATTTTGAACGCCATGATGGTCAAGCGGTGACTTGTGATGACTTTCGAAAAGCAATGGCTGATGCAAACCAAGCAAATTTGAATCAATTTGGCTTGTGGTATTCTCAAAATGGAACGCCTCGTGTAAGCATTAAAGAAAACTATGATGCGGAGGCTAATGAATTCATTTTGGAAGTTAAACAAAAGCACCCAATAAACACAAAAAAGAAAAACTATCAAGCAATGGTCATTCCAATGCGTACCGCTTTGTTTGATAGAGATGGTAATCAATTGGGTTTGGATGAATCAGGATCTACAGAGAAAGTTTATGAAATTAATGAGTTAAAGCAAAAATATGTCTTTAAAAATATAAACTCTCGTCCAATAGCTTCATTATTTCGAGGATTTTCAGCCCCGGTTATTGTTAAACATAAACGCAACCATGACGATTTGATAAAGTTAATGGCATTTGATTCTGACTCTTATAATCGTTGGGATGCAGCACAAACAATTTCAATCCAAGTCATTAAAGATACCTATGTTGCACTGTGTAAGGGTGAAAAACCCTCATGCCCTCCATTTTTTATTGTGGCAATTAGTAAAGTACTAACAGATGGCAATACTGACCCAGCCTTATTAACAGAAGCATTATCACTACCAGATTTAAAAACCTTAATGGTATCGATGGAAGATATTAAGGTGAACTATTTGCACCAAGCCAGAGAATTTATTAAGCAATCCTTAGCTGAAGCTTTGGAAGTGGAGTTTTTATCCATATACAACCAAAACTTTGTCACTGGCAACTACCAAGTGGCCTCTGAAGACGTGGCAAAAAGAAGCTTAAAAAACACCTGTTTAAGCTACCTTATGTGCACTAAAAACCCTGACATACTGCGTTTGTCTAAAAAGCAATATTATGATGCTAATAACATGACGGATAGCATTTCTGCACTGAGTTTATACGTACACAATCAAGCAGAAGGATACCAAGAATTACTTCAAGACTTCTTTGATAAATGGCAAGATAATGCCTTGGTCATGGACAAATGGTTTACTGTGCAAGCAACATCTCCAGCAGAAAACACACTAAACAATGTTAAACAATTGATGGAGCATCACTTATTTAGCCTAGAAAATCCTAATAAGGTTCGTTCACTAATCGGAGCTTTTTCTTCGAACAACTTGGTTGGCTTTAACTCTCAGGAAGGCTATCAATTTTTAGCCGACCAAGTATTGGCATTAAATAGTTTAAATCCACAAATGGCATCCCGTATGGTTTCTATTTTTAATTCATGGAAAAAACTAGATAAGTCCTTAAGAACTCTTGTTAAACTAGAGCTAAAACGCATTCACTCAAGCAAGGATTTGTCTCCTGATGTGTTTGAAATTGTTGATAAAGCCTTAAAGGGCAATTAATTTTCTAGGAAAGTATAACTTCTGTGTGTTTAACTTTACATTTATCAGATTTTTATTAATAATAAAGTTTGGGATGGGGCATTTAAAAGACAATGAATAAATACAGCGGAATTAAAAATAAAGACAAAAACAAGAAGCAATACATCAAGCCAGTTTTAAAACCGCTTGGTGACATTAGAGATGTAACAATGGGCGGCTCTCCAGGTATTGGCGATAGTGGTGGTGCTGGTGCAGAAAAGCCATTTATTTAAGTTCATGTGCGTTTCTTAACACTAAAAGGAAAGCCACAAAAATTAACTACTGGTTTTAATTACAAAATTGCGGATGCCGTTTATTGTTGCAATGATTTAATTCCTGAATTGAACTCATTTTTAATCAATAAAACTTGTGTAGAAAATCAGTCATCATTAAATCTAAGCTCAAAAACAACCTTTATTCAACATGTTTATGACCAGAGCATAAATGTCGGAGAGCGTTTATATAAACTCGAAGTTAAAACCAACAATAACAATGACTATCTTTTACTAGCAGATGGTAATTACTATCAAATAGTGAAAGACTCGATTATTGCACCAGATAAAACAGATCCTATCATCCTATTGGGTCCTGCTTTGATTTTAAATTTAGCCATACATAGCGTTTTTTGTTTTCATGCATCGGCGTGTGTTATTAATGACAAGGTTTTTATTTTTCTTGCCGCATCAGGAACAGGAAAATCAACCATAGCCCGATTTATCGGTGAGTCTGCAAATGCCTATCGAATAGCCGATGATATTGTGCCAGTAAAAATCACCAATGACCAAACAACGCTGTTAACGAACTTTCCGCAATTAAAGCTCACCACAAAACAGCAATATAATGGGCAACAAATAAACAAGAAAGTCCATTTTATGTTTATCAAAAAAGACACAAAGTCTAAAGTTTCACTTTCTCAATTAAATGCTATTGAAACAGTAAAAAACCTCATTAGCCATAGCATTGCTACGCGATTATTTAATACTCAGCACTTAAAAAATCACCTAGATTTTTGCTATCAACTCTCGTTACAAAGCAGCTGTTACCAAGTGAGTTATCAACATAATTCAAATAGTCTGCCTGAGTTTTTGGAGTTACTTGATGCGCTATAAAACGAAATTAATGACTTTATTACTGTTGCCCTTTTCGCGCCGTTATTTAAAAACAATAATGAATGAATTAAACAACAGTGATTATAAACAAGTATTAGAGCAACCTCTTAGTTCATTTAAAGAATCAAAAGTTGAAAATATTGTAAAAAGCTATTTTTGGGCAGCACGCACAATAAGAAATTGTCGCTGCTTGCCGCGTTCAATTGCCCTTTATCATCATTTGAGAGCTTTAGGTTATGATGTTGAACACAAAATTGGTGTCAATAAGACAGAAAAACTCAATGCTCATTCATGGGTGGAGCTAAATGACAAACCTTTAAATGAACACCCAGACTTGTATCAAAGATTTACCGTTTTAGAATTAACTAACGAGTTAATAAAAGCAACAAAATTGACCTAAATCATATTTAAGTTTATAGTACAAAACTATCATACTCCTTTTATTAAAAACCAACGCATGAATACTCTTCCAGAATTTAATTTAGACCTGATTAAAAAATACGACAAAGCAGGTCCTCGCTATACCTCTTATCCAACAGCTGTCGTTTTTAACGATTCGTTTGGTCAAGATAATTACACTAAGCAAGCCATAGAAAGTAATGATGTCAATAAGGGTAAACCCATCTCTCTTTATTTTCACATTCCTTTTTGTGATACTTTATGCTTTTTCTGTGCCTGCAATAAAATAGCCACAAAAAAACGCGACAAAGCAGATGTCTATCTTGATTACCTTGAAAAAGAAATGGCAATCGTCTCAAAACTATACGACAAATCTCGTTTGGTAGAACAAATGCACTTCGGTGGTGGAACACCGACCTTTTTAACAGACGAGCAGTTTGAGAGAATGATGGCATTAATTGCCAAATATTTCCCGCTTATCCAGACAGAAGAACGTGACTATTCAATCGAAATTGATCCGCGTTCGGTCACCAAAGAAAGCATGAAGAAGTTAGCAGCTTATGGTTTTAATCGTTTTTCATTAGGCGTACAAGACGTCAATCCAGTGGTACAAAAAGCCGTCAACCGTATACAGCCAACACAAATGACGCGCGACATAATACAAGCTTGTCGTGATGTCAATGCCCGTTCAATCAGTGTCGATTTAATCTATGGTTTGCCATTCCAAACTTTAGAAAGCTTTGCCCTGACAGTGGATGCCGTGATAGAAATGTCACCCGATAGGTTGTCGGTATTTAACTATGCCCACTTACCGCATCTTTTTGCCCCACAAAAAAGAATCAAGTCAGAAGACTTACCCAAGGCCGAAGAAAAATTAGCCATATTGCAAATGACAATAGAAAAATTAACTCAGGCAGGCTATGTTTATATTGGTATGGATCACTTTGCCAAGCCCGATGATGAACTGGCTATCGCTCAAGCCAATGGCACATTACAGCGTAACTTCCAAGGCTACACTACTCATGCAGAATTGGACCTAGTGGCACTTGGTGTATCATCCATTAGTTCGGTTAACAATTCCTTTAGCCAAAATGTAAAATCAACAGAACAATACTATGCCATTTTAGATCGAGGCGAATTACCGATTTATCGCGGTTATTTATTGAATGAAGACGATGTGTTAAGAAAAGCTGTTATTCAGCACCTAGCTTGTCACTTCGCCTTGGATTTTGCAAAGATAGAAAAAGAATTTTCCATCAACTTTGCAGACTACTTCGCCCAAGAACTAGAAGAACTCAAACAAATGCAACAAGACAAGCTACTAACAATGGATGAAAATAATATCGAAGTCACCCCAGCAGGACGTTTACTCATCCGCAATATATGCATGGTATTTGATATCTACCTAAGAAAACAAACAGGCCAAAAGTTTTCGAAAGTGATATAAGAGGGAGTCGTATCTTTTGATAAAAAGTAACACAGAGGAGACACACTTCCTGTTATATGTAATTATGAATATCAAACATTTAATACTAATTTCAGTATCTGTTTTGAGTTCTCTAGTCATGGGTGAAGAAGCAATGATATATGCAAAAAAAGAATATTCTGTTGGAAAAGAAACGGTTGTTGAGAGTAAGTCACCTAAGAATACATTTATGGTTGTATTCGAAGATGATACTGAAACGGGTTATTTTTATGGCCTTGATACAGAGCGTAATGGCAATCCAATTCTTGATGCACTGCAAATCTACAATGTATCGAATGTTACCGATAAAGATATTTTGTCGAAAATACAAATCATATGGTCTGGAGATGGAAAAAAAGCAATGCTACTGATAAATGATTACCCCCATGCAGTATTTGATTTTGGTGCCAGGCGGGGTTATTGCAGGACAAACTTTCCACCACCAGATAAAAAATGGACAAACCATGGTCATGAATGGAGTGATGCCTCTCTTGAGTTATTTTAAAAACAATCAGGAAGATTTCCAGTGCATTTTATGTAAAAGGTAAAGTATGAGTCGTGTAATTAACAAAACAATCTGTGATAGTTGTGGTATGAAGATTTACCAACGCTCCATATCAATTAAAAATTTTCATAAATATGATACTAAAAACAAAGACCGCTTTATCCATCAATTAATGCAACTTGAAAAAGTTGATAAAGCAGTAGCAACATCTTGGGCAGAGCACGGTCTTTACGAAGAATGTAACTAATTTAAGAATGTGTTTTAGATAAATTTAGCAATTATTCTCATAACCTCTGCGTTACTTACTTACCATCCATTTGAACTTCCCCTACAATACCTCAAAATCCTTATCCACCATATTTACCAACAGCATTTCTCCATTTTTATAACGAAACTCACCAAAACGGGCTTTTTGAAAATGTGAGGCTTTGCCTTCTTGGAAATAAAAGGCATTGGTGGTGAAGTGTATTTGGCGGTTTCGATTCTTAAAGGGAATCATGTATTGGTTTTGGCTTAAGTCTTGATTGTGGTATAAATCCACGAAGTTAACAATGCCCTTATCATCCTTCTCAACCACTGCAAATCCAGCATACTGTGGAATGGTGTTTTGTGTGTTGAGCTTTTGTTGTTTTGCGGCTATTTGGGTCGCTAAATCAAAGCGTAATCGCATATAGTCGCCTTGCATGATTGAACGCGGATCAACCGGCCCTAATCTAAACAATAATTTATCTCCATGCGCAATTAAGTCTTCTTTTTTACTAATGTTAATAGTAACTGCACCAAGCACTAGTGCAACCGTTGCGACAATAACCCACTGACTTGTTGTTGGTAGAGAAAATCTAAATGATGCACTCTTAGTATTTTTATTTGATGAATAGAGATAATTAAAAAGAGCATAAGCCACAAGCATGGCGATACCAATACCAATCAGTATCAAAGATTTTACCAGTAATGTCATGTGCAGATTGTAGTAGTACCAAGAGATAAATCCTAAGGCAGAAAAAATGCCAATCGCTATCAAGACTTTACGATTACGGATAAACCCCAATAGAATAAGCAGTAAACCTGTGCTTATACCAATAATGTAAAAGCTCATGGCAACAACAATGCAACAAAATAGCAATGACAACACAGCTTCTTTTGACTTGAGAGGTACCTTAAACTCTTTAAGTGTGACCCACACAAGGTTTATAAAAACCAGAGCCACCAGTAAACTACTTAAAAAGGCAGCATGAGTCACTAGCCAGCTTGTTGTATCAATTTCTTTGTACCTAAACAAATAACGTTGACTTAGAATAAACACCTGACTATAAACCAAGGCAATAGAAAGTCCATAACCAACCGGCTCCCATAAGGGCTGGTATTGACCCCACTTTTTATCTTTGAGCCATATTAAACTCAATGCAACGGCACTGACGGCTCCTCCAATCCCTGCCAGTCCTATTTCGTGCAACCCTGTGACAAATGCGATTAAGGCAAAACCAGAGGTTAATAATCTATGCAGGTAATTTGGTAATAAAAACACCAAAACCATTTGGTATGCAGATAAAATAAAAAGACCAGAACTGCTTATGTTAAAGATGTTCTTAAAGACGGCAAAAGCAAACATAACTTGCCCTGCTAAGCTTAATGCCATGGCTAGTTGATTTAGAAAATCATTGTGCTTACTTTTAAAGATTAAATAGGCGACCACCGAACACAGAATTCCGACAACCATTAAGAGTGTGTGAGAACTTTTATCAAACAGAGCTGAAAACATCAGTGCAAAAAAGCCCAACATTAACAAACCAGCAAACCAACCAGCTACGCCTTGCAATAAACGAAGATACCATGGCTTTTCAAGGTCTTCATGTTCAGGATAGTCCCCTTCAACAAGATTGGCTTGGCTTAATTGTCCCCATAATTTTTTAACTTCATTCATGAGGCTTCTCCATGTGATTCCTTGAGCAACTGCATGAGCCACTTACTGGCAAAGGTCGTCATGGCAATTAATACAATGCTGAAGAACAATAGTGTTCCTGCATTAAAGGCATTTTCAAATAAGCGCGTCAATACAAACATGATGAAAAAGATTGCGGATAAAGACCAAGCCGATAACAACATCACATCCAATGACTTGAGTCTGAAAAGGTAATACGTCACAGCCATCCACAAAATATAAACGATTAAACATATGAGTTGGTAACTATCGCCAACAACCGCGTAAAGGCTTACCCAGGTGAAAGCAAAAAAAGCGCCCAAACTTGCCGCATAAAAGGCTAGGTTTGCTTTGCTTGAATCTTTAATCTGGACGACAAAAAAGAACAACAAAGCAGCGCCAGCATTAATCAAGGCATAAAACAGCGTAGTGCCTTCAAAAAAAGAAAATAAACCCCAAAACAAATGATGAATTTGCATGTATAAAAATAAACTTAAATTGACTAATGCCAGCCACATAATCCACAAAATACTGTTTCTGGATACCACTGCAATTGGAGTTATACAAAGCATCCACAATAAAAATAACTGCCAAGGATCTTTTCCTGTTTGGTAGGTTTGACCGAAAAGAGCAAACAATGCACCGATTAATAAGGCAATAAAAACCAGCAACCCTGTTGACGGGTGTGAGTATTTGTTTGTTTGTGTATAAAGCCCTGAACTTACAACAAGTAAGGATTGCACCAATAAGAATTTGGTCATTTTAGTCATCTCATTCCAGTTATAGGCAAAGAAGAAAATAATACCTACAGCCAGTGAAACAAATCCTAAGATAATTAAGTTTTTACTGATAAAGTCGAACCATGTCTTTGGTTCTATATTAGCCTGTGTGACTTCAAGGCTTTTATCAATATCCTTAATACGACCCTGTTGTTGCCAGGTGAGCAATTGAGTTCTTTTGTTCATAATTTTTATTGTATCACTAGTTTTGATACCTAAAGTATATTTATAACGTAAAGGTAAGTCGATTAAAAATAGGGCAAAGCTTATTTATTAAGACTTTAAGTTTAGCTTTTTGCTACCGATTGACAAAATGTTTGGGTAATGGCTTCAAGTTGTTGCTGGTCTTGTGCGTCAAAATGGTTCAGAATTGGGCTGTCAATATCCAAAACGCCGATGAGTTTGTTGTTTACAGCTAGTGGAATAACAATTTCAGAAGCGCTGGTAGAATCACAAGAAATGTGACCAGCAAAAGCATTAACATCTGCAATTCTTAATGTGTTGTTTTTACTAAATGCTGTTCCGCATACACCTTGTCCTAGTGGAATCCATGTACAGGCGACTTGTCCCTGAAAAGGTCCTAAAACTAATTCATCGCCATCTTTGAAATAAAATCCAACCCAGTTAACTTGAGTTAATGTATTGAACAGTAGACTAGATAAGTTGGCAGCATTGGCAATAAGGTTGGTTTCAGTACTTAAAAGGGCTCGGGTTTGTTTTGATAATAACTGATAAAATTTCAATTTATCGTCTGTTGTTATTTGTGTGGTTTTAAAAGACATAAAAAAGCCTCAAGAAAATTGAGGCTTGATTTTATTACTAGATTCATAGGAAAACTATTTATTTCCTTAATGCATCTCGAATTTCAGTTAATAAAATTTCTTCTTTTGATGGCTCTGGAGGAGCAGCAGGTGCTTCTTCTTCCTTTTTCTTTGCACTATTTATAGCTTTAATAACCATGAAAATAGAGAAAGCGATAATAATGAAATTTACTAATGTTTGTACCCAGTTGCCCCAATTTAATGTAACAGCATCTGAATCGGCAGTAGCTTCTTGAAGAACTAAACCCAGTTTTGAGAAATCAACGCCTCCAATCATCATGCCGATAGGTGGCATAATTATATCATTAACAAATGAAGTAACAACTTTACCAAATGCTCCACCAATGACTATACCTACAGCCATATCAATGACGTTACCCTTAACAGCAAAGTCTTTAAATTCTGACATCATACCCATATTCTTCTCCTCGTTTATAATAAGTTGTATGATTTTAAACGAAAACGCCTATTTTTACAAATAGGCATTTTTTTCAAGTGTGAATAATAGTTACATTCTTTTTATAGAGAATAGTACATATCAAATTCTATTGGGTGTGTTGTCATACGTAAGCGTGTAACTTCTTGCATCTTAAGTTCAATATACGCATCAATGGTGTCATCATCAAAAACTCCGCCGTCTTTCAAAAACTCACGATCTTGGTCTAATGCTTCTAAAGCCTGATTTAGAGAATGACAAACCGTAGGGATGCCTTTTTCTTCTTCAGGTGGTAAATCGTATAAATCTTTATCCATCGCTTCACCTGGGTGAATTTTATTCTTAATGCCATCAAGACCAGCCATTAACATAGAAGCAAACATTAAATAAGGGTTGCCCATTGAATCACCAAACCGAACTTCGATGCGGCGGCCTTTAGGGTTGGCAACAAAAGGAATACGAATAGATGCCGAACGATTTCGAGCTGAATAAGCTAGCATTACAGGTGCTTCAAAACCAGGAACAAGGCGTTTATAACTGTTAGTTGCTGCATTTGAAAAAGCGTTAATCGCACGGGCATGTTTGATAATGCCACCGATATAATACAAGGCAGTTTCAGATAAGCCACCATAACCCTCACCAGAAAACAAGTTAACACCATCTTTCATCAAGGACTGGTGAACGTGTTGTCCACTGCCGTTATCACCGACAATTGGTTTTGCCATAAATGTGGCTGTATGACCGTATTCATGCGCGACATTGTGAATAACGTATTTTGTCATTAATGTTTCATCGGCTTTTTTCAATAAGGTGTTGAACTTAACACCGATTTCACATTGACCAGCTGTTGCCACTTCGTGGTGGTGCACTTCTACAGGAACACCAATACCCTCAAGCACAGTACAAATGGTCGCACGTAATTCATTTAAAGAATCAACTGGAGGAACTGGAAAGTAACCACCTTTGACTCCTGGACGGTGACCAGAATTATTGTCGGTACTGGCATAAGAATCCCATGCACCCTCTTGTGAATCGATTTGGTATGACATGTTTTGCATGTCAGTTTTCCAACGCACACCGTCAAAGACAAAAAATTCAGGCTCTGGTCCGAAAAATGCCGTATCAGCCAATCCACTTGTTTGAATAAATGCCTCGGCTCTTTTTGCTAAAGAACGGGGGTCACGATTGTATCCTTGCATAGTATTTGGCTCTAAAATATCGCAACGAATAATCAAAGTTGTCCTGGATGTAAATGGGTCTAGAAAGGCTGTATTGGTATCTGGCATCAAAACCATGTCAGATGCGTTAATGGTTTTCCAACCCGCTATTGATGAGCCATCAAACATTTTTCCTTCTTCGAACAAATCTTCATCTACAGCACTAACAGGAAGTGAAACATGTTGTTCTTTTCCTAAAGTATCACAAAATCTGAGGTCTACAAATTCAACATTCTCTTCTTTAATTAAGTCTAATATGTCTTGGGCGCTCATAATAATTCTCTAATATTTGTTTATAAAATGGTTGTGAAAGTAATAACCTCCAATTAAACCTTATTTTTAACTTAAAACCCTTTAAAAATAAGACTCTTGAATATTAGCAGATGTTAATATAACAAGTCGAATAATTAATATAAAATAGTTAATTTAGCAAATTATCAGCTCTAAAGGCAGGAATGATTGGGTTGGTTTCGGGTGAGGTCTGTGGGTAAAAGCATTGAGCTTGGTAACTTAGTGAATGCTTTTAGGCTTAACTTAACAAAATCCAAGACAATCAAAGGAGAGAAGAAGTAACCAAGCTCAATATTCGTGGGTACTTTCAAAACATATTCACATGTTAGTACGAAATAAACCGTATGTCAATAAATTTATACTATTGCCGTTTATTAACATGCTCTTCGAGTTATGCAATGACCTCTTTTAATGTTCTCTGTTAATTAAAGAGTTGTTATGCTATCCCCCTTTTGTAATTTATGCTATAAAGCGCACCTTTATTTTTAATTTGGAAAACAACGATGTTATTTTCTCCTAAAGGTGACTGGCTTGGTAATATCAAAGGTGATATCCTTGCTGGTATTGTTGTGGCATTGGCACTTATTCCAGAAGCGATTGCATTCTCGGTAATTGCGGGTGTTGACCCAAAAGTGGGTTTGTATGCTTCCTTTGCTATTGCGGTAATGATTGCTTTTGTTGGCGGGCGTGCGGGTATGATTTCTGCAGCGACTGCTGCCACTGCATTATTGATGGTCACTTTGGTTAAAGACCATGGCTTGGAATATTTACTTGCTGCGACTGTTTTAGCAGGTGTCTTACAAATTGTTGCGGGTTATCTTAATTTGCATAAGTTTATGAGCTTTGTTTCAAAATCCGTCATGACAGGCTTCTTAAATGCACTAGCAATTCTCATCTTTATGGCGCAATTGCCTGAACTAACAGGCATGGTTTGGCAAGTTTACGCCCTTGTTGCATTGGGTTTGGGCATTATTTACCTTTTTCCTTATGTTCCTGTTGTTGGCAAAATTTTGCCTTCGCCACTGGTTAACATCATTACGCTAACATTAATTGTTTATTTCTATGGCAGTGGCATTGATATTCACACAGTTAGTGATATGGGTAATCTGCCTGATACCTTGCCAATATTTTTATGGCCAGATGTGCCACTAAATTTTGAAACACTCAAAATTGTTTTTCCTTATTCGGTTTCCATTGCTATTGTCGGTTTGCTAGAATCGTTGATGACAGCCAACGTCATTGATGAACTCACCGATACGCCAAGTGATAAAAAACGCGAGTGTAAAGGACAGGGTTTAGCCAATATTGGTTCTGGACTTATCGGTGGCATGGCCGGTTGTGCCATGATTGGACAATCTATCATCAATGTCAAATCGGGTGGTCGCGGTCGATTATCAACACTGGTTGCCGGTGTGTTTTTATTGATATTGGTCGTGTTTTTAAGCGATATTTTAAAAATAGTCCCCATGGCAGCCTTGGTTGCGGTTATGATAATGGTATCAATTGGTACTTTTAGCTGGTCATCGGTTAAGGAGTTAAAAACCAACCCCAAAAGTGCCAGTGTAGTGATGATTGCTACGGTTATTGTGGTGGTTTGGACACACAATTTGGCTTTTGGTGTATTTACCGGCATATTAATTGGTTCGTTATTTATGGCACAAAAACTTTCGCAGTTTATGTACGTGAAATCGGACTATGATGAAGCAACAGATACACGAACTTATCATGTGGTAGGGCAGGTGTTTTTTAATTCATCAGATAAGTTTATCAGTTATTTTGACTTTAAAGAAGCCTTAGAAAATATTGTTATCAATGTTAAACGTGCGCACTTTTATGATATTACAGCCGTATCTGCATTGGATAAAGTTGTGATTAAACTTCGTCGAGAAGGAGCTGATGTGAAGATAATTGGATTAAACAGTGCCAGTGAAACGATGTTGGATAAATTTGCCGTACACGACAACCCTGAAGAAATAGAAAAGTTTATGCAAGGTCACTAACGAGAAATATTAAAATGAATAATAAATATATATTAGTAGGAATAGATGGCTCAGCCATCAGTGACTCATTGGTTCAATATGCCATTTGGTTATCCAAATCAAATGAATTACCGATTAAATTATTACACACTATTGAACATTCGCACAACACTGAAAACCCCCATCATGAAGGTAATTTGACACCCAATATTCGCCGTGAATTGCTTGAAGAGTTATCCGAAGAAGAACGTGAAGAAAGTAAAGTGTTATTGGCAAAAGGCAAAGAATTGATAAATGCAGCCAAACAAACCATCCTTGATGCAGGTCTGGATAATGTTGTGGCAAAATTACGTCATGGCACATTGCCTGAAGCGGTTGAAGATTTAAAAGACGAAATAGCCTTACTTATGCTAGGTTCAAAAGGCAAAGACCACCAAGGCGATAACAAAGGTTTGGGTTACCACCTTGAACAAGCCATCAAAGCCACAGATATGCCTGTCTTTATTGCCAAAAAAGAATACCACCAAACCAAAAAAGTCTTGTTTGCCTATAACGGCAGCCCAACAGCAAAACGCGCACTGGTTATGATTGCACAAGATACTTTGTGTAAAGAACCACTCGAATTGCATGTGGTTAGTGTTTCTGATGATGAAAAATTAGCAACACAATTGGTGCAAGAAGCCGAAGAAGCATTACAGCTTTCAAATTCAACCATTATTACCAAGATATTAAAAGGTGATACGCTTGAACAAATAACCACTTACCAAAAAGAAAACAACATCGACCTGACCGTAATGGGAGCCTTTTCACACGGTAAATTACACGGCTTTTTCTTCGGCAGTTTTACCGTAAAAATGATACAACAAAGCGATACAAACTTTTTGTTAATTAGGTGAGTCTTTGGCTAACACCGAAGCTTCGTTGCATAAGGAACTCAAAGAGCGCAAAAATAGTACCGTCATCCTATGCTTTGCGAGGAGCAACACGACGTGGCAATCTCATTGGGTGTCGTGATTCAGACCAAATTGCTAATTTAAAAAACCGCCGTAGCGACAAGGCACTGCCTTGCCGATGTTTGGGTTAATTGTGGATCGTGCTAGGTTTGAAATGCACAAGGCAGTGCCTTGAGCCTACGTTAATATTTAGAATTCCCAATCCGTAGGGTGTGGCCTCGCCCACCAAATTTAAGACTGGCTTTTTAGAGAGGTATCCTAAACACTGCCGTTGGGCGAGACCACACCCTACAAGATAAGATTTCTCAAGTAAACTGGCTTGCGAATTTTCGGTATGAATAGCTGCCTAATAAATCCAGAAAATCAAGTGAAAAAGGTATTGCGCGCAATGCGGTTAATCCGTTTTAAAGCTCATCCAATAATTGATTGTTAACCAAGGTACTTGGGGTGTAGTAGCCGGATTTGGTTGTTTTAAGTGTGTGCTCGACCATTTTTAATCCACCTGTCATGGTTAAGGTGTAGCCATTATCCGTTTCAAGGCGCAGGACTTTACTTTCACCTTTGGCATTTTTAACCTCACCCCAGAGATAGGTCTTTAACTTTTCTCTTTGTTCTTCACTGGGACCACGAACTGATTTTTCAATACGCTTTTTTAAGAAATTTTGCACAAAGCCTAAGCCCAACAAACCGCGAATAGTGTTCATTCGTTTGAGTTTTTTAACTAAATTTGGCGAAGCTGGGATATACACTTCGATGTTTGGTATTTGTGTTGTGAAGTGTGCCGTTGATACATCTCCCCATGGAATGCTCATGGCTAGTTTTTCGCCATTGCCAAAATCAATCTTTCGTGTTTTAAATGCCAGAGGAACAGAAATGATTTCATGGTTTTTTCTAATTTTCCCTCCGGAAGCCAGCCCCTCAATTGAGGTTTTGGCAGTTCCCGGGGAAAATCCAGATTTGGAATCAAACCCTAATGCTAAATGGGTTGCATCTGGCATGAGTTCTTTGAGTTGTGAAGCTAGGCAATCAGTTGGAATGACATCAAAGCCAACGCCTGGACACAGAATAATACCAGCCTCTTTGGCTTGTTCATCAAAAGATTTTGCCATTTCAAACACAGTAATTTCACCAGTAATA
Organism: Lysobacterales bacterium; assembly: GCA_027067055.1. Classification (GTDB taxonomy): domain Bacteria; phylum Pseudomonadota; class Gammaproteobacteria; order Xanthomonadales; family Marinicellaceae; genus NORP309. The sequence continues at coordinate 65,837 of JAMOMK010000110.1, forward strand.
TCCAAATAATGGGTTTTACTTTGAATACAGGCTTCAATCATGGGCTTGGCTGTATGAGAAAAAGGACCAGCACAGTTAATTACAACATCTATGCCTTGTAAGTTTTGAGCAATAATTGTGGGGTCTGATAAGTCAAAGACTCGTGATTCAAACCCCAAATCATTGGCGAATGCATTTATGGTTTGGCTATTTCTGCCAGCAATAATCGGGGAAAAGGACTGTTGTTTGGCATAGTTTGCAATAAGTTCACCAGAATAGCCATTTGCTCCATAAATCATCCACTTTTTCATAATGGGTTTCCTATTTTTTTATGCCTGTCATCATCTTGAGGAAGATTTTAATTTTTTGTTTCATAAAAAAACCAGGAAATAGTCGTTTAATCAAGTATTGAGTTCTTGATTTTTTATGAGCCATGATGATAAATTCATTTTTGTTGATGCCATCAAAAATCCCTAAGGCTACATCTTTTGCTGAAATGCCAGATGTTTGCATTTGCTTGTTTATAAAGCCTTTGGTTTTGTCAGAAGCATTATCCATGCTATCGACTAAATTGGTTGGAAAAAAAGCAGGGCATGCCACACTAACACCAATATTATAAAGTGACATTTCGCCATGTAGTGTTTCGCTAAAAGCAATAACACCTGCTTTGGCTACATTGTAAGTCATCATGCCTGGCATATTTGCCAAGCCTGCATAGCTGGCAGTACTGACAATATGAGCTTTTTTGGATTTCTTTAATAGTGGTAAAAAGACCTGTGTCCCATAGATGACACTCATTAAATCTAAAGTTATAAGTCTATTCCATTCTTCTACTGATGTGCTTTCCAATGTGCCAGCACTGGCAATGCCTGCATTATTGACTAAAACATCTATGCAGTCATATTTGTTGGCAATGGTTTTAAAAAGGATCTCAAAATTTTCTTTACGACCAACATCACAATGGTGGTATTCGGCATTTTTTCCTTCTAGAGTGAGCTCGGTAACAAGTTTTTTACCCAAATCATCCTGAATATCTACGATTATTACATTCCAGTCTTTATGTGCATACAAGGTTGCAATAGCTTTGCCAAGTCCACTGGCTGCTCCAGTAATGAGAATATTTTGCATAAATGATTATCAGATATAAACTTGATGGGCATCATAAACTAAAACAAATAAAAAATCGAGCGTTCGCTCTATATTGACAAAAAGTAATGAGAAGTTTAAACTCTAACCCTATTAAATAAAATAAAATATTATGAATTTTACACTATCAGATAAATTACAGAACAAACTCGACAGAATACAATCCTTTTTGGAGAAAGAAATTTACCCAATTGAACATTTATTTCTAAATCACCATTGGGATGAATTGTTTGTTGAGCTCGAATCATGCCGATTAAAAGTAAAATCCTTGAAGCTTTGGGCACCCAATATGCCATCCTCAGAAGGTGGGACATTTGAAAATTTAACAGAGCTCGCATTAATTGGTGAAGTACTTGGACAATCACCTCTTGGGCACTTTGTTTTTGGTTGTCAAGCACCCGATGCAGGTAATGCGGAGTTGCTGCATTTGTTTGGAACAGATAAGCAAAAAGAAATGTGGCTCAATCCATTGGTTTCAGGAAAAATACGCAGTTGTTTTGCCATGACAGAACCGCATACGGCGGGTTCAAATCCAACTTTATTAGATTCTAGGGCAGAACTAAAAGATGGCAACTGGCATATTAATGGACGAAAATGGTTCACTACATCAGCAGAAGGCGCTGCATTTACCATTGCTATGGTGGTCACTAACCCTGATGCACCAAAGCACAGACGTGCTAGTATGATAATTGTTCCATTAGAAGCCCAAGGCTTTGATATTGTCCGCAATATTTCTGTAATGGGGACAGAAGGCAAAGGTTATTTTAGTCATGCAGAAGTCACTTTTAAAGATTGCATCGTTCCGCAAGAAAATATTATTGGCGGTGATGGCGATGGATTTGCATTGGCGCAAGAACGCTTAGGACCGGGTCGAATACAACATTGCATGCGTTGGTTAGGGATTGGCAAAAGGTCAATAGAGGTCAGTAAGGAATTTTTGAATCGCAGAAAAATATCAAACTCGCAAGTACTCGCACAGCAACCATTAATGCAAGCAGCCATTGCCGAATCATTGGCAGAACTCAGTGCCGCACGCTTATTAGTATTACAAACAGCCAGTCATATTGATAATTATGGTTTTGAAAAAGCAAAAAATGAAGTATCATTGATAAAGTTTCATACCGCCAATGTGGTGCAACGTGTTGTTGATCGCTCATTGCAGTCATTGGGCGGTTTAGGTATGACTGATGATACAGTGTTATCCTTTTTCTATCGTGAAGAACGTGCAGCTCGTATCTATGATGGTGCCGATGAAGTGCATAAAATAGTCGCAGCTAAGCGTTTTTTAAACAGCTAGGGAGTAAAATTTGGATTACCAGTCCTTTTGTCAAAAGTACCAGCCGACAAACCAGCAGCTTTACACTGAATTTTATCAATTGTTTAAGAAAAAGTTCAGTGTCAAAAATGAACGTATTGCGGTAGAGAAGTTGTCTAGAATCATTGCGGCAACTTTTAAACTCTCTGCAAGTCAGAGTTTTGCCAACATGAGTCTGCGACAGCTTTCCAATGAGTCAGGACTTAGTATGGGTGGATTGTATGCCTACATACAAAACAAACGGCAACTGGCATTGTATATCCATGAGTTTCTCAGTCATTTTGTCATAAAAACAATCAACCAAGTCACCAATGAAAAAGAATGCAACACCCTAGAATGTATAATTAAAACCCATATTTACTTAAGTGAATTTTTGCAACCTTGGTTCTTTTTTGCCTTTATGGAAAGTAAAAATTTAAGTAGAGATGAAAAAAAAGCTGCCATACAATCTGACTTGTTAATGGAAAACAAACTGATAAAAGTTATAAAATTGGGTCAAGATGAAGAGGTTTATAGCACCATTTTAAAAGCAGAAACAGTTGCATCATTAACAAAACCGTTATTAAGTGAATGGTATTTAAAACGATGGAAGTATAAAAAAAGAGACATGAGTATAGACATGTACTGCACTGCCGTGATGATATTCATTGAGCGTGGTTTAACCAGCCCACACTCCTTAAGCAAATTTGAAAACCATGAATAATAAAGCCCAAAAAGTACGAGATGAGGACAAGCTAGATAAAGAGAAATTAGCACACTACTTGTCACAGCAATTATCACAAAACATAACAGCAGATGGATTGGCAATTAAGCAATTTAAAGGAGGCGCATCAAACCTGACTTATCAACTAGAATGGAACAATCAAAAAGTCATACTTCGCACTGCACCCAAAGGCGCCAATATAAAAAGCGCACACGATATGGTCAGAGAATATAATGTCATTTCAAAAATAAGACCGCACTTTGCTTACGCACCAAAAACCATACACCTCTGTGAAGATAAGCAGGTCATAGGTAGAAAATTTTATCTGATGCAAAAAATTGAGGGCATTATTCCCCGTAAAGAATTTCCAATGCCGCTTACCTCAGCACAAGCAACAAAAATATCACAAGAACTTATCGATGTTCATATCAAACTGCACGAAATTGATATTGAAAAAACAGGCTTGATTGAACTTGGTTACCCACAAGGTTATATCGAAAGGCAAATACTGGGTTGGAATAAACGCTATAAAAATGCACGATTAAAAGACTCATTACAAGCAAGTGAATTAATGCAATGGTTAGAAGACCATATGCCAAATGATGGCATTTCAAGCATTATCCACAATGATTACAAATTGGATAATGTGGTTTTATCAGAAACTGAACCAACAAAAATAATTGCTGTTTTAGACTGGGAAATGACAACCATAGGTTCACCACTGATGGACTTAGGCTGTTCATTGGCCTATTGGATCGAGAAAGGTGATTCACCAGCCATGCAAGCTATTCGTATGATGCCCACCTCAATTGACGGCATGATGACCAGAAAAGAAATCGTAGCGTATTATTGCGACAAACGAAATATCTCTATTGATAATTTCGACTATTATTATATTTTTGGCCTATTTCGCCTTGCTGTAATTGTGCAGCAAATTTACTACCGCTTTGCACAAGGAAAAACATCAAACCCAGCATTCAAAAACTTTGGTCAATTAGCCGCAGTGCTTATTCAACAAGCGCAAAAGACACAAGAAAGGTTTTAATAGCTATGTTAAAAACCATAAAAATAAGCATGATGCTACTGATAGCTGTTTCATTGCATGGCACACGATTTCACAGCAACAGCCACCTATTTAGGTAATGAGGCGATAATGATAGAAAATGCTGTTTGCTCTCTTTTTTCATAATGGCTTTAATTATTACCAACGGGTGCTAGAAAATATTCGTCAAGTAATATTAACCCTGCGGTATTATACCGCAGGGTTAATACGCATCCCGCATGCGGGGTGGCCAGAACGAGCCAGTGTATCCAATTTGGTCTTTCGAATCACATTAGATAACAATGTTACCATTATGCACATGGGCGATGCCGATTCAAATGATGAACACTTCCAACCCTACAAAGACTATTGGCAAAAAACCAAAGAGGAATATTGGTGAGGTGTATAACATTGATTAAATTTCAGATTTTCTTTGTTGATACCATCCCAAAACATAATCCCATGCTTGCTCGGCTGTTTCGACGATTTTAAATAAATCTAAGTCTTCTGGATTGATAACTCCCTCTTCAGATAAAAATTCAAAATTTACTGCGTTTTCCCAATAGTGTTTACCAACTAAAACAATTGGAATGGGTTTGATTGTTTTGGTTTGAATAACAGTGAGAGCCTCAAACAACTCATCAAAAGTACCAAAACCGCCAGGAAAAGCAACTAATGCGCGTGCTCGGTGCATAAAGTGTAATTTTCTCAAAGAAAAATAACGAAAACTAAAACACAAATCTGGTGTAATATATGGATTTGGAAATTGCTCAAATGGCAAGTCAATATTAAGACCAATACTATCCGCCCCTTCATCAAAAGCCCCTTTATTAGCCGCTTCCATGACACCAGGCCCTCCACCTGTCATGATATGTAAAGGTGGATGGGAGTTCTCCTTAGAATAACGGGCAACAATAGAAGCGAATTCACAGGCTTGTTGGTAATATTTAACCTTAGCTAGGACGCGTTTGGCGACATTGACTTTGTAGTGGAGCGTTTCATCTTGAGGATTTTCTGCTGCGGCTTGTTGTGCTTTCTTTAAACGTAAATCTGCCCGTTCTTGTTGGATAACGCGAGTGCCTCCAAAGACAACGATGGTTTTTTCAATGTTTTTTGCTTCTAAAACACTCTGGACTTTAAGGTATTCCAATTGCAAACGCATGGGTCTGGCAATATCAGAATCCATAAAGTCATCATCAACATCCGCACGCTTATAACTTTGGGAATTTAAAATTGCAAGGATGCGTTTAACATCTGCATCACTGGCATCATAATAGGATTTAATGATGGTTGAAATATCAGTAGAATTTTCCATATTGCCTAAATATTTGAATAAAAGACAGTCAATTTTAAAGCATTCATTGAATGAAAGCAAAATTAGATTAATAACTCTAATAAAGAGAACTAAAATACATCTATACTTAAACCTTGAGTGCCATTATGAGCCTATCAGTCGAAGCTGTTTTCAATCAATTATGGAATCAGTACGTTCAAATCAATGAACAAGCAGAAAAAATCCAAACCTTGCTAGAAAAAAGAGGTGAAAGCGTCGTCAATGATCACATTGCACTAAGAACATTTAACACGCCAAAGTTAGGTGTGTTAAAGTTAGCTAAAACATTTCTAGATAAAGGCTATGAAATCATCGGTGAATATGATTTTGTTAAGAAAAAGCTCAATGCTATTCATTTGGAACACAGCACAAATATAGACCATCCTAAAGTGTTTATTTCAGAACTCAAAACAGAACTATTTTCTGAGAACCTGCAAAATATAGTAGCCAAAATTGATGCACAAATCTCAAGTGATGATGTTGAAAATGAATTATTTGTTGCATCTGGAAGAACATGGGGCATAACTTTTGAAGAGTATATTGAGTTATTGCGTGAGAGCGAATACGCTGCATGGACGGCAGTTTTCGGTTATCGTGCTAATCACTTTACGGTTTCTTTAAACCATTTAACAACCTTTTTTAACCTAGAAAAATTAAATAATTTTGTCCTTGAAAATGGTTTTAAATTAAATGAAGTAGCTGGCTTAATCAAAGGAACTCCAGAGCAACACCTCGAACAATCCTCAACAATGGCATCTCCAGTAAGTGTAGAGTTTGATAATTCTGTACATGTAATCCCGGGATGTTTTTACGAATTTGCTAAACGTTATCCTTTGCCAGAAAGCGGAAAACTTTATCAGGGATTTATCACGGCATCAGCTGATAAAATATTTGAAAGTACCAATAATTAGTCTCTTTAATTTTAAAAAAGCCTATGAGCTTTCGTTCATAGGCTGTGTCTTCCTTGCTTTAAAAAATCCTTTTTAGCGAATTCCTTTTCTTGTATTTTTATATCCTTATTTTCCTGTTAGTTCAATCGCATCGCGGTTTTTCTCAACTGTTTTTAGGCCAATTCCTTTGACTTGCGTTAACGACTCGATTGTTTTGAAGCGTCCGTTTGCTTCACGATAATTCACTATCGCTTGGGCTTTTTTTGTGCCTACTCCATTTAATTCTTCAGCAATTGCGCCAGCTTCTGCTGTATTTACGTTCACTGCAAAAAGTGATTGGCTGAATAATGTTAATCCTGTGATTGCTGTTAATAAAAATTTGTTCATGTTAATTCTCCATTTATTTGAGTTTCGTTATCGCGTCATTGCTATAACATGGTGTCCATTGTAGAGAGTTTTTTAAATTTTAAAATCAGTAAAATGCTTTATGATTTGAGGAAATTCTTTAAAGGCAAGAGTTATTTTCCTACAAATAGTAATTATTTGTAGTCCATATTGTCTCTAGTTCAAATTTAATTAATTGGTGTTTTTTGACTGCGTTGGCGATTTTGATTGCAGATTTTTGACTTAATTATTAACATTAGGCTTTTCTAATATAAAATAGTGATTATGAAATATTTACTCATCTTTTGTTCTATTCTACTAATTTCTGCTTGCGATCAACAAACTATCAGCTATAAGGAAATTGAGCACCGTACAGATGCCAGTAAGGATTTAGTAAAAGTCTTTGGTAAAAAACTCAAAGGTAAATTGCAAACAGCAATGAAGTCTGGTGGTCCAATTGCTGCCATTAAGGTGTGTAATGAACAAGCACCATTAATTGCACAGGAATTATCCGAAAAATCGGGCTGGGATATTCATCGCACCAGTTTAAAGCCACGAGCGACTAAACCCGATGCGTGGGAAAAGCGTATGATGCAAGCCTTTGAGAAACAGCGTGAAAAGGGCGACGAATACAAACGTTTATTTGTTCAAGATATTGCCGAAGCCAATGGCAAGCCAGCTTTTCGTTTTATGCAAGCTATAGAAACAAAAAAAGTGTGCTTGGTTTGTCATGGTGAAAATATAGCTCCAGCTATCACTGCTAAAATTCAAGAGCTTTATCCACAAGATGCAGCCACTGGATTTAAACTAGGTGATATACGCGGTGCATTTAGTATTGCTCAACCTTTGAATAAAGAGTAATTTAATCGTTTTAAGCATCAATATCAGGAATTAACAAACTCTCTAAACGCAAAACACTGTCTTTAAGGCGGAGTTTGCGTTTTTTTAAGCGTTTAATTTTTAATTGGTCGGGGTGATTAGAATCAATCATTTCATGAATAATTTCATCAAGGTCACGATGTTCGCTACGTAACTCTAGCAATTGCAGTTCTAATGTTCTAATGTCTTGTTGTTGCACTGTTTTTATTTACTTATGACCACTGAATCATACAATATACCATTTTTAAGTAACATTTCAATAAATCATGCATGATAAGGCACTCATAAAGATTCAGAATAAGCTCAAAAGGCTGGCAGGCAAAGCAATTGCTGATTTTAATATGATAGAAGACGGTGATAAAATCATGGTCTGCCTCTCTGGAGGTAAGTTGTAAGGCATAAAGTTATTGTAAAGGTCGAAATACTGTAAGTTGTTGATTTAAATAATAATATTGATTATTCTTTTATTTCTATAAATTTCATTGAATTTGAATTAAAATTCATTGTAATATAAAAGAAAAAAATATGCATCCTAAAGTTTTCACATATCAATCGCCAGACGATTCTAAATCTTGTATTTCAATAATTGATCAAGATCACAGTATATATTGCCCCCTTGTAGAATCATTCTTATTAACTGAATATTCGAGCCATCAATGTAAATTTAACACCACAAAACGACGGGCCTATGAATTAGTTTATTTTCTACATTGGCTTTCACACAACAAAATTAATATAATTGCGAGAGTTAAGAGAGGCATTTTTCTAACCGATTTTGAGATAAGAAAATTTGGTAACGATATAAGATATAAAAAATCAAACCTAACTAATAATGATATATTTGACTATCGAACAACTGATAAAAACATATCAAACTTATTGAATGCAATTAAAATAAGCAAATCAGAAGTTTCGCCAAATGTAACGAATGGTAGGGTAGATACTTCTTTCCGATATATAAAATTTTTACATTTCAACCTTAATTACTCAATTCAGGCTCCTGAAACTCTTGAAAATTTTACTAGGAATAAACAACTTTTCAATAACCTGAAGGTTATTATTTCGAATAGTGAAATTGATGAGAAAAGTAACTATAGTGGAAAAACTATTTCAGATTTCGAACTAGATAAACTTCAAGAAATAATTGAACCTGACAGTCATAACAATCCATTTACTGTTGGAAAGTATAGGAATATGCTAATTGTAAAAACACTTATAGCAACAGGATTACGCAGAGGGGCACTTGCTAAATTAAAAATTTCAGACTGTCATTTTGAGAAAGAAATGAACAGAGTTGATATCACTAAGACTCTTGATGATCCATCTGATCCAAGAATAAATAAACCATCCCAGAAAACTAGGGCTCATATAACTTATATATATCCTAAACTAATGAGGTTGCTATACAAGTATGTTACAAAATATCGACCATTGATACCAAATTCAAATACTCACGAATTTATTTTCGTAAATGAAAAAAATAGTCGGGGAACTATTGGTTTACCGATGTCGATAGATTCTTTTAACTATATTTTTGAAGTTTTATCTAACTCATTGAATATTTCGATTCACCCTCATATATTAAGACACAAATGGAATGAAATGTTTTCTGTGATGTGTCAAGAAAAGGGTGTTTCTCAAGAAGCTGAAAACAAATATAGAAAACTACTTATGGGCTGGGAACCCAATAGTATTATGTCTAGTACATATAATCAAACAAAGGAAAATGAAAGAGTACAGGGTATAATGAGAATTATACAAAATAAGTATATCGAAGGGGATGTCTATGAAAGCAATTAATGAATCAACTTCCAAGGCGTACTTCAATCAATTATCTGAAAGCCACCCTGAAGCTATTCGCACTTCAAAATTAAATACAAAATTCAATGTTTTTAAGGATGAATGGGCTATTGATAACTGTAGAACAGGACATCTATCTGGCTTACATGATAGTAATTTCAATCTCGATGAACAAACAAAAATTAGGTTAACATTAGCAGATGTAGTAAATCAAAATAGTCCGAAAGTATCTACTCTATGTATTCAATCAATTATGAAAAATAATATCAAAGTATTATCTATTCATGGATTGAAATTGCTTGTATCTATTAGTAGAACCAATTCAAGTGATAGTAAAATCAATATAATTAAAACATTTTTAAAAAAGTTAGCAATTAGATATCCAGAGTACAAGCATTTAGAAAAGTATATTTGTTCAATAAAAATTAGAAAATCACAACCTTCTATTTATGATTCAAAAAAAGGAGCTTTAACAGAATATGAGTATAATTCCCTTTGTGTTAATCTAAATACTAAATCTGATAAGCTGTTCACTAATCCAGTTTTAAGAGTAAAATATTCTCTTGATCAATTTATAAACTTAAGAAGCTTTGTCTCTTTAAGACTATTACAATCAACTTCGAGAAGGCCCACACAACTATCACACCTTAAATGGTGTGATTTAAATTTTGAAAAAAATCAGGTAATGGATGCTTTGACATTACGAATGACGAAAGTTAAGCAAAAAACAAGCTTAGGTTTTCGAAAGATATTCGAAAGATATGAAATCCCTCTCGATACAAAAACAAGTATAGACCTAATCAATTTTAAAAATATTTAGAGACCTTTGCATAACTACCTACTTTTCTTGAAAGTAACTGTAAATACGTTTTTAAAAATTTGATTTCTCATAAAATTCTCAATTTTTCTTCTAAAGCACTGTATTTAGTGCTTTAAACTCGA
>JAMOMK010000111.1 GCA_027067055.1 Lysobacterales bacterium
CAATTTATCGTATTGTTATATAACGTTTATTTATTGGAAAGGGTCACTGTATGATATTATATTTATTTAAACACCCTTGTAAAATAGCCTTTTAGAAACTTTTAACATCCTTAAAAGGCTACACCCTTCTAAATTGTTTGGTGGAACCAAACCTACCATCCTAAAACTGCTCTTCAAATCTAGTGACTAATTCCGAAAGTGAAAATGCATTTTTATAATATTCTGATTCTTGTGAGGCGAATTCAATAAATCCAACTTTAGTTTCAACATCATACTCTCCTAAAGCTTGATCTAATAACAAGTAGCCTATTCTTTCAAAAGTATTGCTCTCATCTTTTTTATAATTTTTAAAAAACAACATCAAACCCACTCTATCATCATCCTTAAATAATTGGCATTTTACTGATTCTGGTTTTATTTCCATACCATTTAATTGAACACTCATTGGCTTTCTTCTTGGTCTAAATTTAATAAACTTCCATTTATCTAAATCTGGTGCTGATTCATAGAGTTTTTCAACAGTTGGGAATGATTTAATTATTCCACCTGCAGATATTACAAATTCTCGTTGATTATCTATAACTGGACCAAGCTCAAAAGTTAAATTATCATCAATTTTATGCATCTGAATAGCAAGTTTATCAAATATACCATCCCTATCTTTTTCAAAATCAAATAACATTTGCTGATTTTTTTCGAACCAATTCCAAAATTTCTGTTCTGGTGTTTTACTATTGAATCCAAATAATGAAAGTACCATAATTATTCCTATTATTTTTATTGTTAAAAATTTCATATTTACTTACCTCAAACCTTCCCACGTAACCAAGGTGATACGCGGTATCTATCATCACCAAACCAGTGGTGAAGGTTGTCGAGGGTTTCAACCACATTTTTGATGCCTATTTTGTGGGACCATGCGATAAGTCCGATGGGATAGTTAACTCCTTTTTGCATAGCTAAATCTACGTCATTTTCGTTGCAGACGCCGTTTTCTATGGCATCGGCTGCTTCATTTATCAGCAAGCAAACTATACGCATGGCAATTAATGCGGGCATGTCTTTACCAATTATGACTTGTTTGTCGAGTTGTTGAAATACTCCTATAACATGATTTTTTGTTGTTTTTGGGCAGTTTTCATCAAAACTGAGGTGAATAATTGGGCTGCTTTCATAATCTAACATTAAGTCAACTTGAGCAAGGTGCTTTTGCTTTATGGTTGTTAAGCGTTGTTTGCAGGTTTGTCCGTTGCTAACTTCGATAGCACAATCGTTGATTTGCATCGCTACTCCGCCTTGGTGTTCGGTGACGATAATATCATCATTGTTTTTGAGTTGCTTCTTAAAGGCATCAAATACAGTCAATTCACTATTAAAGCTTATAGTTTTAGCGGCTTGTTGTGTTCTTTGGTAATGAACAGTTGGTTTGTCTTGACCATCATAACAGTAAAAGCCCTGCCCTGTTTTTTTGCCTAACAAATTGGCTGCTACCATTTCTTCTTGTATTAATGACGGGCGGTAGCGAGGGTCGTTATACATGCTTGCAAAAACAGTTTTACTGACTGATAAATTAATATCGATGCCAATTAAATCCATCAAGGTAAATGGTCCCATGCGAAAGCCTGCGGAGGTCATGATGACATCCATCACTTCTAGGGATGCGACTTGCTCTTGTAACATTTTCATGGCTTCTCCATAAAAAGGTCGAGCTACGCGATTGACAATAAATCCTGGAGATGATTGAGCCAGCACTGGTACTTTATTCCAAAAGTGACATAATTCAATACCTAAATCCAAATTAGCTTTGGATGAACGTAAACCTGCAACCACTTCTACCAATTTCATCACGGGTGCTGGATTGAAAAAATGCAGACCGATCATATTTTCGGGTTTAACTAAAACTGAAGCAATAGCTGTGATGGAGATACTGGAGGTATTACTGGCGAATAACACATCTTCAAAACAGATGTTTTGCAGTTGTTTGAATAATTTTTGTTTAACCTCAAGATTCTCAATTATAGCTTCTATCACTAAATCACTATCGGATAATTCATCTAATTCTGTAATGATTTTGATGTTATCCAATAACGTTTGCCTAAAGTCTGCTGTTATTTTTCCATGTTTTACGCGCGATTCTAAACGTTTTGCCATTGTTTGTTTGGCTTGTTTAGCAAACTCATGGTTAAGATCGAAGACCTTGACTTGTTGCTTGCAACTGGCTGCGACCTCTGCAATCCCAATACCCATGGTGCCAGCACCGATGACGGCTACATTCTTAATTTGGGTTAACATTTTTTACTATCTCACAGGTTTGTTTTAAAAGATTCCTGCCTTCGCAGGAATGACGTTTTGTTAAGAAGGTTCCTGCCTTCGCATGAATGTCGACAGGCAACTATGAACCTTTAAAATTTGGTTTTCTTTTTTCTGCAAAGGCTTGTACCCCTTCTTTAAAATCGTGGGTCAATCCCATTAAGCGCTGTACATCACGTTCATTATCTAATTGTTCATCATAGGTGTTTGCATAGGATTTTTCTAATAATTCTTTGGTGTTGGCTAATGCCAGTGTTGGTCTTTGTGCAATTGTTTGTACTAACTTATCTACTTCCGTGTGAAAATCATCATCAGCTACACTTCGGTAAATCATGCCCCATTGTTCTGCCTTTTGTGCAGTTACTGGCTCGGCTAACATGGTTATGGCTTTGGCTCGTGCTAAACCAACAAGTTTTGGTAATATCCATGAACCATTGCAGTCAGGCACTAAACCAACTTGAGAAAAAGATTGAATAAATTTTGCTGACTCTGTAGCAATAACAATATCACAGTTTAAAGCAATATTGGCACCTGCTCCTGCTGCCACACCATTGACGGCACAAACAATTGGCACTCGAATGGATTTGAGTATGCGTAAATTTGTGTTGTAGCCTTTTTCTAGGGTTTCACCCAAATCCATGGCTTTATCGCCTTTGCGTTCACCCAAGTCTTGCCCCGCACAAAATCCTCGCCCTGCTCCAGTTATCAATATGCAACGTAAATCATTCTCACGAGTCAATGATTTTAATATGCTATAAAACTCATCGTGCATAGTTTTTGAAAAAGCATTGAGTTTATCTGGGCGGTTAAGTTCTACCCTTGCGATGTTATTTTCTATACTAAAGTTAAAGGTTTGGTAAGTTTGATTTGTCATAAGCTTTGAATTTGTTATTTTCGTAGTCTAACATTATAATGGTTGTCATGAAAAATATCTATGAAATTGATGGTGTCAAACCAGTCATTCACCCTTCAAGCTTTGTGCACCCAACAGCAGTCGTTATCGGTTCAGTACAAATTGGCAAAAACTGCTACATCGGTCCAAATTCCAGTCTTCGCGGAGATTTTGGTACCATTATCTTAGAAAACGGTGTAAATTTTCAAGATATGTGTGTGGCACATGGTTTTCCAAATGGCACAACTCTGCTAAAAGAAAATGCTCACATTTCGCATGGTGCTGTTATTCATGGTTGCACTATCGGTAAAAACACCATGGTTGGTATTCAAAGTGTCATTATGGATAAGGCGGTCATTGGTGATGAATGCATGGTTGCTGCTTTGAGTTATATCAAACCTAATTTTGTTGCTCCTAATCGTTCTATTATTGCGGGCATTCCTGCTGTAGTCAAACGAGATGTTACTGATAAAGAAATCAACTGGAAATCTGAAGGGACGGCGTTGTATCAACAATTAGCAAAACGTAGTTTGAGTTCAATGAAGAAGTGCGAACCATTAACGGAAACATCTGAGCAAAAATCTTTAGTTATTAATAGTTTTAAACCGCTTTAACTTGTTGAGTTAATATAATCAGCTAAGTGTGCTTTTAATTCTTTGAGTTGTCGATGAGAACAACAGAATAAGCCCAAGTCTTTAGCACGCTGTTCGGTGTAACGACTAAGTTTTTGGTAGCTCACCAACATTGCTTTGCCAGAATTACCACCCAATGTTTCTTTTAAGGTGTCCAGTCGGTAAATGGCTGCCGCTCCTGGTGTATTGGCATCGGCATGTTTGGAAAATTTTCGAGTTTTGCATTCAATCAAATGCAAGCGATTATGTGCCATGCAAATGACATCAATTTCATTTTTTACCTTGCCTTGAGCTCGCACTATTTCCATGCCTTTTGCTAAATCACTAATAGCTAGATTTTCACTTTGCATATCGTATAGTAAACTAAACACATGATTCTCTAACCAACCACCGTTAGCATAAAAACGACTCTCTTCATCTTTAAAATAGACAATATTATTTTTAATATTCAACAGTCCCACATCTTCAAATTTGTTAAGAATATCGTATAAATGTGGCTTGCGGCGATAATTTTTATCCAACCTGTATTTAAGAGAAATATCAGCTCGCATGGCAATATGATTCATTGCTGCAAGAGAAGCTCCAAAGTTTTCAATATTTTCAATTAGCCAATTGGTGACAGCACGCCTTTGCTTTGGTTCTTGCTGTATTTGCCCCTTATTTAAAACTTGGGATGAGGTGAATTTGATATATTCATGTATTTTTAACTTGGTTTGCAATATTTGTGAAAGCTTCTCATTTGGGTGTAACCAATGCAGTTGGTTGGTAAATTTGTCTACTACAAAGGCTTGCAAATTTTTTGAAGTAAAATATTCAAGTGCCACCAGTACCATCATGCGATAACCAGATGATGCGTTAAACAATATCTTGTGATCTTTGTTATCTTGTAAAACGTGTTTTAATATGATGCGAATCTGACTGGGATCAAATGATACCATCTGACTAGTACATTTTATTCCACGATTAACTAGAACAGATTTAATGCCTTCTACATCGTGTTCTTTGCGGTGCAACAAAATAACCTTATCACATTTTAAATGTAATGCAGCACTAGCTATACCTGCATTTTTTCTATCATAAATAGCTAGATGAATATTCATGAAAAATCCTTGGAAAGTTGTACTGAACGGTCATTTGCTGCTTTAATAGCTTGTTTAACTGTATTCTCTAAGTTGTTGTTATTAAAAGAAAGCAAAGCAGCTTCTGTTGTGCCTTTGGGTGAGGTTACTTTTTCACGTAACACACTTATGTCATCAGAGCTACGTTGTGCTAATATGGCGGAGCCTAGTGCTGTTTGTTCGACTAATTTTGCTGCCACTTCGGGCTTTAAACCTAGTTCTATGGCAGTTTTTTGCATGTACTCCATAAACAAAAAGAAATATGCTGGGCCACTGCCTGATAAAGCGGTAACAATATCAATCTTAAATTCTTCATCGACCCAATGGGATATGCCTACCGAGTCCATAATACCTTCAGTCAAGTGCCTTTGCTCTTTATTGACTTTATTATTAGCAAATAAACCTGTTGCACCTTCGCCAATTAAGGCGGGTGTATTGGGCATAGTTCTGACAATTGAAGCCTGCTTTGACAGCCAATTTTCTAAATGTTCAACCTTAATGCCAGCAGCTATTGATATAACTAACGCACCTGTTTCAATGACGCTGTTCTTAACATCCTGTGCTACAGTTTTCATTATTTGCGGTTTAACAGCCAAAACCACCACGTCAGGAATGCCAAAATGTTCATTGTTACCACTGTAAGTATGTACGCCAAATTTTTCGGTTAACAGTTGGCGTTGATGATTACCTGGGTCACTGGCTGAAATCTGAGAGGGTAAAAATCCACGCTTAATCAAACCACCAATCAAACTAGCTGCCATATTGCCAGCACCTACAAATCGTACTTTTAAATCGGTTAGTTTTTTCATAACTTTCTTTCTATTTAATGTAGTGGAGTACCTATGTGTGCTCCTTGTTCAATTTAATCTGATAATCAAAAAAGACAGAGACCATAATATTATTCAATTATTACCAAAATAGCAATTTAGTTTGCTTTAGAATGTTGCAGTATCAAGGCTGAAAATGTGATTTTACAAGCGTAAATGACCATTTTTAAACGCAGAAACTGCAACATTATGAAGTAAAATAAATGCTATTTTTTATCTGATAAGTGCATTAATGGCAACGGCTGTGGCGAATTACTGTCCATAAAATAAATCTTCGAGGCGGGGTCTTTTGATATCGACTTTAAAGCTTCTAAACTCATTAGTTTGATATAGCTCGGGTTACTACCAATGGCTTCATTAATTTTTTTAATTTCATAAGCTTGAGCATCTGCCAAAATGATTTTTTGCTGGGCTAATTGCTCTGCTGCATTTCTTTCAGCTTCTGCTTGTACAACTAGTTGCTCTTGTTCAGTTTTAAACCTTTCAAGTTCAGCTTTCTGCTTTTCTACCGCTTGTTCGCGTACTTTTTTATCATTAATTGCCTTTGTAATAAAAGCAGGCAGAGTGATATCTCTAATTAGTACAGCCGAAACAACAACCCCCTTAGGCTCAAGGTATTCTTGCAAGCCTGTTAATAAAGCCGTTTGTAGCTTATTTTGTGTTTCCTCTAAAAAGAAATCCTCAGCTCGTTTAATTGTTTTGCCTTGTTCACGTAATAATGAACGTAATTTTGGAACAAGTTGCACTTCAATTAATTGATCCATGCCACCTGTTGATTGCAACATTTTCCCCACTTGTGCCCCGTTTAAACGGTATTGCACACTGACATCAATTGATGTTTGTAGTTGATCTTGTGAAGGTACTTGTGCTTGTTCTTTATGGGTTTTTTCACGAATATCAAATGTATGCCAAGCATACAAAGGATTAACAGGAACATGTAGTCCTTCAGGGTAACTTTTTTCTACAATTTTACCAAATAGTGTCGCAACTGCTGCATGACCAACAGGAACTGTTTTGTATAATTTAGAGCCAAACATTAAAGCTAATAAGATGATTGCTCCAAAAATGGCAGTCTTAATTGGGAATGGTTGTCTTGGTTGAATATGTCTTACGTTATTATTGTTCATTTTTTGCTCCTTAAATTTATTTTAGATTCCTGCCCTCGCAGGAATGACATCGCGTTTATTTTTGCCTTCGCAAGAATGGCTTTGTGTTTATTTTAACAACATTTGGTTAAATTTGCTCGTATCATTGCTCACAGTAACTGATAAATTTTTTAAATCTTTCACCTTTACTAATTCGGCAGGTAAATCTAGTTTTATTTTTAAAACATCTTCTACCGTCTCAATAAATTTTGTGGGATGAGCAGTTGATATAAAAACACCTTCTTCATCATTTTGTAAAGACTCAATCAACCCTGCATAAGCAATAGCTGTATGCGGTTCAGCAATATAGCCTTCTATTTGCAGTTGTTCCATAGCAATAAAGGTTTGTTCATCGTCTTTTATTGTAGCAGAAATCACTTGCTTAACCCTATCTATATCATTATTAAATAAAGACATTATACGAGGCCAATTACTTGGATTACTCACATCCATGGCATTAGAAGCTGTTTCGATTGTTTTATTAGGTGACCAAATGTTTTCCATTAAATAACGTGGCACAGTGTCATTGGCATTAGTTGCAGCGATGAATCGTTTGATTGGTGCTCCAATTTGTCTAGCGATTAATCCTGCTGTCAAATTACCAAAATTACCACTTGGAACTGACACAACAAGATTACCTTTCGGATATTTGCTTGCTATTTCGAAGTAATAACAAACTTGTGCAAGCAATCGTGAGATATTGATAGAATTTGCGGAGGTTAAATTATGCTTAGCTCGAATCTCATCTGAATCAAAAGCAGCTTTGACCATTGTTTGACACGAATCAAAATCTCCTTCTACGCTATAGGTTTCGATATTTTTACCAAGTGTGCAAAATAGTTTTTCCTGTAGATTTGAAATTTTCCCTTTGGGGTACAATATTTTGACCTTTATTCCTTCAATATCATAAAAGGCATGAGCAACTGCCGCCCCTGTATCACCAGAGGTAGCCGTAAGAATTGTAATCTGCTCTTTGTCATTGAACTCTTTAACACATTGTGCCATGAAACGCGCACCAAAATCTTTAAACGCCAAGGTTTGACCATGAAACAACTCTAGACAAGACACATTTTTCTCTATCTGTTTAATTTCAATTGGAAAGTTAAATGCTGCAGTAACCATTTCCTTTACTTTTTCCAAGGAAAGTTCAGCATCAATTAAATGGTGAATAACATGAGCACTTCTTTCAACAAAACCCATAGCGAGAATTTCATCAATATTTTTTAAAGGTTTGAACGAATCAACAAAAAACAATCCTCGTTGCTGCCCTATTCCTTGAATAACGGCTTGTTTAAAATTAACTTTCTGGGATGGAGTTTTTAAATTATGTAATTTCATTATTCTCTACAACTTTTTTATGATTCGATTTCTACTTCACGGACACCAAAATTATCAACCTTACATATGTGGCTAAAACCACCTAGTTGGCAAAAATTATTGAGTGCATATTTTTGGATTTTATTGGATGTTTCGTGATTGTTAGTCACTGCAAATACCGTTGAGCCAGAACCAGATATACCAAAGGCGATAGCCCCCATACTTTTGGCATAATCACGGTAAGCATCAAAGCCTTCAATCAGGCATTTTCTTTTAGGCTCTGCAATTACATCAAATAAGACAGAAGCAGCTAAATCAGTATCATCTGCGTGTAAAGCATGAATAAATACCGATAAATTTTGAGCGAATTTTATACTGGTGGCTAAATCAACTTCTTTTGGTAATAAATCTCGGGCTTTTTTTGTAGGCACTTCAATACCTGGATAACTCACCACCAGTTGCCATGACTCGGGAAAAGGGATGGAAACGCAGGGTTGTATATCATTACCAGACATTAATTGAAGGCCTCCAAGTAAACATGGTGCGACATTATCGTAATGAACAGATCCGCTCACTTCTCCTTCTAATCGACCACCTAATTCAAGCAAATCATCAATACTCAAAGCATCACCGAAGAATTTATTGAGCGCGTAAAGAGTTGCAACTGATGAGGAAGAAGATGAACCTAAACCACTACCGACAGGCAATCTCTTTTCGAGATGCAGTTTTAGTGCTGTAGTTGGCAAACCTTTTAATGCCATTTTCTGCATATACAACTTATAGGCAAGTGTCACCAAGTTGGTAGACTTATCTTTTGGCAAGATATCGGCGTAGGGACCAGACACTGTCAAATCGTAAGTATCAGCTGGTTCAACTGATACAATATCACCGAGCATCTCACCGTTTATGGGAGAGATTGCCAGTCCTAATAAATCAAAGCCAACGGAAAAGTTGCCTATGCTAACGGGTGCAAATACTTTCATAGCATGTATCATAATTGATTATAAATATTTTACTAAGCTTATTTTAAATAGATTGGATTAAACTTGAAATATTTGTTGTTTATGTTCAAGGTTGTCAGAGATTCTTAATGCTGTTAGCTTTCCACCCCAAACCTTCCCTGTATCTAAACAAATAACATTATTCTCTTGCATCAATCCCAGCGCAGACCAATGACCGATAATAATGGTATGTTTCTTTTTTTTGTATGGTATAAATCTAAACCAAGGAATTAATTTAGGAAAACTTTTTATGTCTCCCTTTGCTTTAAAGTTTAGACCATTATTTTTGTACAAAAACCGTATTCTAGTTAAGCTATTAACCGCAAAACGTACTCTATCCATGCCTTTTAATGACTTCTTCCAGTGATTTGGTTTTGCTCCGTACATGTTTTCAAAAAATATTTCTGGCTTCTCTCTTAAGTAGGATTCTACATATTTAGCTTCTTTTTTTGCTCGTTTTAGTGACCATAGAGGATAAATACCTGCATGGACAATAATGCTCTTACTAGATTTAGCATGAATAAGAAGCTTTTGACCTTTAAGCCAGCTCATTAAATTTGAGCAATCTGCTGCCTTAAATATTTCTTGAAACTCTTTATTTCGAGATTTTCGCAATCGTTTTACATAATACTGAGCAAGTAGGCTTAAATCATGATTGCCAAGTGCAACTTGACAATATTTTTGATGGGCGTATATCCATCGCAATGTTTGTAAAGATTGACCCCCTCTATTAACCAAGTCTCCGCAAAAAACCAACTTATCACTAGTCTCATCAAATTCAATTTTAGTTAATAACTGCATCAAAGCATCAAAACAACCTTGCACATCTCCTATGATATAAGTGGGCATTAGCGAAAAACCTTCGTATTCTCTATTCGTCTGTATTGTGCAAATTCTGGTAACTCCCATGGTCTTAGAGCTATCACCAGTGTCGTTCCATATCGGCTCTGTAAACCAATATTTTGATCCTTATAGGCTAAATCATTAAAATTCTGTGCCAATTGTTGCATCTTTTTATGGATGGTTTGGTTAGAACTATTAGTTATCATGCCATTAATAACAATTCGTAACTCACCAGCATTAATAAACTGACAATCAAAAAAATCATCTTGTATATGGTTTTCAAAATAACGTTGAATAGGCCCATTTTTCTGCCATTGAAATGTTCGGCTTACGAGAGTTTTAATCTTATTACCTGGTTTTAAACTAATTAAATTAATTTTTTCTAATTGCAGTAAGAGCTTAATAAGTTCTGATTCTTCTAAATCATAAAGCTCATAAATTTCATCAAATGATAGGTTATTCATAACAGAAATTGTAATCAATAATAATTTTGTATTTGAAACAATCTTCTTCTCTTGAGTTATAGTTAGTTGTTCTAATTGCATACTGTCTAAATGCACCAGCTCTAACAAGTCTGATATGTCTAAATTAACCAAAAGTAGTATTTTTTCAAGACGACTTATAGAAATATCACCTTGAGTAAATTGTCTTTTTATACTTGATTCTGAAATATTTAAATGCTTTGCCACATTAGCATACTTAATACCATGTGCTTTTAAGGTCTTTTTTAAGGTTTGAATGATTTTAATCGATTGGCTCATGCAATTATTTTAGTAAAAAGATGCATGAATTAATACTTTATAAGCGATATACCAGGAATTTCATCACTTTTGACATTGCAGTCATTACAGCTTTAATAGAATCTGGAAATTCAACTCCGCCTGCATCTCTCGCATTTTGCCCATGCCTTATTTCATCGGCTTTCATTTGTGCTAAAATTGCATGCGTTTTAGTGTCTTCTTGAGGAATTTGATCTATATGTTCTTGTAAGTGATTTTCCACTTGTTTTTCAATTTCGATAACAAATCCATAACTGATTTTATCTCCAAGCAAAGCTGCTGTTGCACCCATAACAAAGGAGCTAGCATACCAAAAAGGGTTTAGTATACTTGTGTAAGTCTCAAAGTCTGTTATGCGCTCATAACACCAACATAAGTGGTCATGTTCTTCATCTGCAGCTTGTGTTAAATAATCATAGGTTGATTTATTTTTTGCAAAAAGTGCCTGCCCATAATATAAAGCCTGAGCACAAACTTCACCTGTATGATTAATTCGCATTAAACCTTTGGTATTGCTTAAATCTTGACTAGAGGGCTTATAATTATTTTTTATATATCTTGGAAGCGCTATTGAAGGTATGGTTTCTTGGTGTGAATTAATCTTTAGGAATCGATCAAATTCTGACAATAATTTTGAAGAGAGTGAAGTTGTATTATTTCTCATGTTAACTTCTAATAGTTGAGGTATTAGAATTACTCCAATACCTCAAAAGTACTTTAGTTGATTACTTCGAATATTTTTTCATTTATAATTATACTGGCTTCTTCTTGTAACGTTTTTACAATATTAGATAATTCAGCATTTGTAGCAGTGCGTTCTATCTGACTGCTTATCACTGCTTTTTCATCATCAGTTAATTTTGTAGTATCAGCATTGTTAATAGCTTTTAAGTTAACTAAAGCAATAGAATTTGCAGTTGCTTCCACTGAATGAACCGAGCTGTTTTCGTCTAATTTTAATGAAAATACTTCTTGTACTAGTTTAAAAGGTTGTTTTGAGCCAGTTCGTTCAACATCCTTAGCTTCGACAACTTCTTTATTTAGGGATTGAGCTATATCAGCTAAAGTTTTTTCACTAGAACTAATTTGTTTTTTAAACTCAGCAACTTTAGTTTTAACAAGTTCAAATGATTTTTCAGCTAATATCTTATTTTTTATAATGTCTGAGACTTCTGATAATTCTTTAACTTTTGGTATGTTATGTTCCTTAATATGAATATAGGCTACATGATTTTCACCCAAATCCAGCATTTCACTAATTTCATTATCTGTTTTTACAGCATCCGAAAATGCCGCTGCAGAAAATTTTGGGTTAGCAGCAATGCCTACTCCTCTACCTTGAGCAAAAAGATCTGTAGATTTGAGTTCTAAATGCACTGATTCAGCAGCAATATCTAAAGAATTATCAGAATCAATAATTGCAGTATCTAATTTATCAGCTTTTGATAAAAATTCTTCAGAGGCTTTTTCAAGCTTTAAATCACTAACAATTTGATCTTTAATCTCTTCAAATGCTGGAATCTTAGGTGATTTAATTTCATTAACTTTAATAAGATGATAGCCAAATTTAGATAATACTGGTTCAGAAATTTCACCAGACTTCATTGAAAATAATTTTTTATCAAATGCTTCAACCATATCTCCTTGGGAAACCCAACCAAGATTTCCTCCAGAAGGAGCTGAGCCAGGATCTTTAGAAACTTCCTTCGCCACTTCAGAAAAGTCTTCACCATTTGCAATTCTTTTGGCGACTTTATCAATTTCAATTTTTACAGCATTGGCATCATCAGATACTGGTAATAATATATGTTGAGCTTTACGCTTTTCAGCAGTCATTAATGTATCTTTACGATCTTCATATGAATCTTTTATCTCATCTTCAGTTAACTCAATACCGGATAACAAGTCAGTTACTGACAATTCGATATAGTTGAGAGAAACTTGTTCAGGAGTCATATAATCAGCAGAAAACTCTTTGTAGTGTGAATTTATTTCTTCTTCAGTGACTTCAATGTCTTTTTCGTAGTCTTTACTCGACAATTCAATATAA
Source organism: Lysobacterales bacterium (assembly GCA_027067055.1). Classification (GTDB taxonomy): domain Bacteria; phylum Pseudomonadota; class Gammaproteobacteria; order Xanthomonadales; family Marinicellaceae; genus NORP309. Next base: position 12,915 of record JAMOMK010000111.1, read on the forward strand.
TCAAAATCTCTTTTTTGTTTTGCAAATTTAATTTGTGTAATAATTTCAGAATCCAAACTAATAGCACTTTGACCAACCATGTTTCTTATAGCTGAACCTTTTATATCGTCTTTAATATCACGTTCTAATAACTCCGCTGATTTTTTGACTCGATTAAGATAGTTAGCATAAGATTCAGGGCTAAATTTACCATCAATTTGAAAACCCTCTATTGATTGTATGTATTCTTTAACACGAGAAGGTGATACATCATAGGAAAATTTTTCTGCTTCTTGTCTTAATAGTTCAGCGTCTACGATTTGATTAAGAACGCCTCTTTTAAAGTTTTCTGAGTCAAAATATTCTGAACCTAAATTATCTCCAAATTGCCCCCTTAGTCTACTTTTTGAATTCTGTACTGCAATATTAAAATCATTTATTGTGATTTTTTTACCATTTACAGTAGCTGCGCTATCATTATTGGCCATTAATAATGAACCACTAACTCCCCAAAAGCCAAATGCTATTATAAGTAAGCCCATAATTATTTTGGCAAATAAACCTGATGATTTCTGTTTTATATCTCTAAGCATAATTTTTTTTCTTTATAAATAAAAAAGGGTGTCCCTAAAGACACCCTAATTTATAATGGCGGAGTGGACGAGACTCGAACTCGCGACCACCGGCGTGACAGGCCGGTATTCTAACCAACTGAACTACCACTCCGTGTATGGTGGGTGCTGAGGGGATCGAACCCCCGACCCTCGCCTTGTAAGGGCGATGCTCTCCCAGCTGAGCTAAGCACCCAGATTTTTACACGTAAAAGGGCTTTTTTAGTTTAACGCTTCTTTAAGTGCTTTACCTGCTTTAAATGCTGGAACATTTGCCGCTTTTATCTGTATTGCTTCACCAGTTCGTGGATTACGACCTTGACGAGCTGCTCTGTGTTTTACAGAGAAAGTTCCGAAACCAATAAACGTCAAAGAATCTCCATCTTTTAAACAATTTGTTACTGTTCCAACCATCGCTTCAAAACATGCAGTTGCTGTTGCTTGTGATACATCAGCTTGCTCTGCTACACTTTTTATAAAATCTGCTTTTTTCATTATTTCTAACTCCAATTTATTAATCTGTTAATCTACTTTGACCAACTTAATGTTTGTTAATTGTTCAACAAAATATCGAAATGGGATTGTATACTAAATTATAAAAAAGTGTGGTTTTTTTTATACTTTTATGTAATTTAATTCCAATATTTTTACTATTTAAAATGTTTCTATGATATTAATGACTAAATGAATCTATACTGGATTTTTTATTACTATTATCCAACTCCAATAACATTTTGAGCTCTTTATCCGAAAGGGGTTCTAATCCTTTTTCTAGAGCAATTTCAAAAATCTCATCGATGAATTTGACTGGGATAATTTCAAGTTCATTCTTTACTTGGAGTGGCATTTTAACTAAATCTTTACGATTGTCAAATGGAATTATGACTTTTTTAATTCCTCCACGCAATGCAGCTAATAACTTTTCTTTTAAACCACCAATAGGTAACACTTTTCCTCTTAATGTAACTTCACCAGTCATAGCAACATCTGCTTTTACAGGGTTGTTTGTGATAGCAGAGACTAAAGCAACACACATACCAACTCCGGCACTAGGACCATCTTTTGGAGTGGCTCCTTCTGGCACATGAATATGAATATCTTTATTGTTAAGAGCTTTTAAATCTATACCTAATGACTGTGCTCTTGATTTAATTAAAGAATAGGATGTATGAATTGACTCCTTCATCACTTTACCAAGGTGCCCAGTTAAGGTTTGCTTGCCGTTACCAGCTAATACAGTAGCTTCAATATGCAGTAATTCACCACCAACTTCCGTCCATGCAAGCCCTGTGACCATTCCTACTTCACTTTTCAGTGCAGCTTTACCAAAGTTCACTTTCTGAACGCCTAAATATTTTTCAATGTTTTTTAATGAAACCTTTATTTTTTTAACATCTGATTCTGTTAGGATTTCCTTTACAACTTTACGACAAATTTTAGATAATTCTCTTTCTAAATTTCGAACACCCGACTCTCTAGTATAACAACGTATAATTTCCTTTATCGCTGCTCTTGATATGGAAAGCTCTTTTTTCTCTAAACCATTTGCCTCTATTTGTTTCGGAATCAAATACCTCACAGCGATTTCTATTTTTTCTTGCTCTGTATAACCTGGTATTCTTATAATTTCCATTCGATCTTGCAATGGACCAGGTATATTTAATGTGTTTGCTGTTGCAATAAACATAACTTCAGACAAATCAAAATCTAAATCCAAATAGTGGTCAGCAAAAGCATGATTTTGTTCAGGGTCCAGCACCTCTAATAGTGCAGATGATGGATCACCTCTGAAATCAGCACTCATTTTATCTAATTCATCTAACAACATCAATGGGTTGCATGACTTTGCTTTCGTTATATTTTGAATAATTCTTCCTGGCATTGAACCAATATAAGTACGTCTATGTCCCCTTATTTCTGCTTCATCTCTTACTCCACCAAGTGAAATGCGACTATAGGTACGACTTGTCGCTTTAGCAATTGATTTCCCCAATGAAGTTTTACCAACACCTGGAGGACCAACCAAACACATAATCGGACCTTTCATTTTCTTTTTTCTTTTTTGCACAGCTAAAAATTCTAAAATTCGTTCTTTTACATCTTCAAGACCATAATGATCTTCATCGAGTATTCTTTGTGCTTCAACTAAATCCGTATTAATCTCATTTCTTTTTTCCCAAGGGAGCTTTAAAATTGTTTCTAAATAGGACCTGACAACAGTTGCTTCCGTAGACATAGGAGGCATTTTTTTTAGTTTTTTGAATTCTGCCAATACTTTTTCTAACGCTTGATCACCTAACTGCGTTTGTGCAATTTTTTTTTCCAACTCTCCATGTTCAGAATTATTTTTATCAATTCCCGTTAATTCTTCATTGATGGCTTTAATTTGCTCATTTAAATAATACTCACGTTGATTTTTTTCTATTTGAGTTTTAACTTTTCCTCTTATTTTTTTTTCAATTTTCAGTATTTCCAATTCTTTATTAATGATTTGCAATAATGATTCTAATCGAGTTAATATGTTTAATTCTTCTAAGAGCTTCTGCTTTTCTTTTAAATTAATATTGAGGTGTGCCGAGATAGTATCTGACAATTTATCTGCATCTTCAATAGCTATAATTGAATTCATTAATTCTTTTGGTGTTTTTTTATTTTGCTTTGAATAGGTTTCAAAGTTAATTTTTAACGAGCGAATCAGAGCATTTAACTCTTTCTGATTAGACATTTTTTTATTTTTACACTCAACAAATTCAGCCTTAAAGTAGTCTTCATCTATCAAATTAATCAACTCCACTCGTTGATTTCCCTCAATTAACACTTTATGCGTGCCATCTTGCAACTTCACCATTTGTAAAATGGTAGATTTTGTACCAATTGTAAAAACATCTTCTATTGAAGGATTGTCAGTTTCTGGATTTTTTTGTGCTACCAAAATAATTGGTAACGAATTTTTCATAGCAGACTCAAGTGCTTTAATTGATTTTTTGCGTCCAACAAACAGAGGTACAACCATTCCCGGAAAAACAACCACATCTCTAAGTGGTAACACTGCTGCTATTTGGCTTTCACTAGTCATTAAATATTTATCCTTCGTTGACAACTTTTGCAACACTATCTCTTACAATGATAGGGTTATTGCCTTCTTCAATTACTGAACGATCTATAACGACTTTTTTGACATCATCCATATCTGGAATATCATACATTATATCAAGTAAGGCTTTTTCCATAATTGTTCTTAAACCACGAGCGCCTGTTTTTCTCTTTAATGCTTTTTTTGCAATGGCAATTAATGCATCATCTCTAATATCAAGTTCGACATTATCTAGTTGAAACATATATTTGAACTGCTTTGATATAGCATTTTTTGGTTCGACCAAAATCTTAACCAATGCATCCTCATCTAACATCTCAAGAGTTGCGGTAACTGGCAGACGACCGACAAACTCAGGAATCAAACCATAAGTGACTAAGTCATCAGGCCTTAAGTTTCTAAATAAGGCTAAATCATCAGTGTCTTTCTTTATGGCTTTTACATTTGCAGAAAACCCTATTCCTGTTTGGGTCGATCTTTTTTCTATAATTTTTTCCAAGCCTGAGAATGCACCTCCACAAATAAACAATATGTTTTTGGTGTCGACTTGTAAAAACTCTTGTTGAGGATGTTTTCTTCCGCCTTGTGGTGGAACCGAGGCAACAGTTCCCTCAATAAGTTTAAGCAATGCTTGCTGAACACCTTCACCAGATACATCTCGAGTAATGGATGGATTTTCTGATTTGCGTGAAATTTTATCAATTTCATCAAGATATACAATTCCACTTTCGGCTTTCTCTACATCGTAATCGCATTTCTGTAAAAGTTTTTGAATAATATTTTCAACATCTTCTCCAACGTACCCGGCTTCGGTTAAAGATGTTGCATCAGCAATGGTGAATGGCACATTTAATACACGAGCTAATGTTTCAGCTAAAAGAGTTTTACCTGAACCTGTTGGTCCAACTAACAAAATATTTGATTTAGACAACTCTATTTCATTGCTATCTTTTTTACTTTTTAAATTTGCTTTAACTCTTTTATAGTGGTTATATACAGCGACAGATAATACTTTTTTTGCATATTCTTGTCCAATCACATATTCATTAAGGTAAGTATGTATTTCTTTGGGAGTGGGTAATTCTGCATCATCACCACTCAAGGCTTCATCAAATTCATCTTTAATAATTTCATTGCATAAGTCCACGCATTCATCGCATATATAGACACTTGGTCCAGCAATAAGTTTAGGCACTTCTTGTTGACTTTTGCCGCAAAAATTACAGTGTTTTAGTTCTTCTTTTGTATCGTTATCTTTTTTATCAGTCATATTTTCTATTATTAATACTATTATTTGATATTTTACCAAAAAACAAAACTAGAGATAGACTATTACTATAAATAGTTAGTTTATTTGATTATTTATCGTTATATAGGTCTTTTTGAGCAAACTTAAAGGATGGCTTTACAAACATAAAAGCCAACATTGACAAAAACTAGTAATTTGTTAATGCTGGCTTTGACTTTGGGGTCAAAAATTTTTGACTATTTCCTTTGCATTAATACTTCATCAATTAACCCATAATCCTTTGCTTCCTGTGCACTGAAAAAATTATCTCTATCTGTATCCTTTTCAATTTGTTCTGGTGTTTTTCCTGTATGTTTAGCCATTACGTTATTAAGTTTATCCTTAAGTTTTAACGCCTCTTTAGCGTGAATATCTATATCTGAAGCTTGCCCTTGATAACCACCAGATAACTGATGAATCATTATACGAGAACTCGGCAAAGAAAAACGTTTACCCTTAGCACCTGCGGTCAATATCAAAGAACCCATACTTGCAGCTTGCCCCATACATATGGTACTGACATCAGGTTTAATAAATTGCATCGTATCATAAATAGACATACCTGCAGTAACAACTCCACCTGGACTGTTGATATATAATGAAATATCTTTTTCAGAATTTTCAGCTTCTAAAAACAATAACTGTGCCACAATAAGATTAGCCATATTATCTTCAACCTGACCAACCATAAAGATAATTCTTTCTTTTAATAAACGTGAAAAAATATCGTAAGAGCGCTCACCTCTTGCTGTTTTTTCAATGACCATTGGAACCAAGTTCATAATTTCTTCTATATGTGACATACTATATATTCCTCAATTATTTTTGTTATTTCCCAAACCCTCATATAGAAATACGTTTGAGAGTGCAAGTAACTGATGTGCATAGGAAATCAAGAAGAGCTAAAGTCACCTCATTGGTGATGAAGCTTTTTCTGGGTTTTCTAGGTGCATCAAGGATTTGTGCTATCATCGTATTTTCTATATCGAGGTTTGAGTATTATAAAGAAGATTCCATCATCTTATCAAAAGAAACCTTCTTTTCTTTCACTTTAACTTGAGAAAGTATCCATTCAACAACCTGAGCTTCAATTACCGTATTTTCAATAGAAGCAAGTAATTCTGGGTTTTTATAATAATATTCAACTATTTGAGGAGGATTCTCAAATGTTTGAGAAATTTCCATAACCTTCGCTCTAACTTTTGTGTAATCAACCTGAATATTTTGTTCCTTAGCTACTTTGCCGATAATCAATGAGTTTATGATTCTTTCTTTTGCTGATTCAACAAAATCTTTATGGTCTGGATGAGGAAGATTCTCTACACCCATTTGTTGTGCTTGATTCATCGCCTGATGAGCTAACGCTTCACTTTCACGTTCAATCATTTTTTCTGAAATAACAACGTCCTTAACTTCATCTCTTACTATTTTCAAAACTGATTCTTTTGATTTGGCTTGAACAACATTTGCCATTTCTCTTTCTAAATTAGATTTGATTTCGGCTTTTAAATCTTCTTCCTTACCTGACTCAATACCAAATTCTTTAACAAATTTTTCATCTACTTTAGGTAATTTTCCACGCTTATGATCAATTACATCAAACTCAAAGGTGACTTTTTTACCTGCAATTTCCTTAACATTAAAAACATCAGGAAAGTCTATTTCTGCCGATGCTGATTCACCTTTTTTAAGACCTGTTATAATGTTAATAAGATCATCTGGCACGCCACTTTCACCCAGCAATATACCCATTTTCTCTTTACCAGACTCTGGGTGCATTTGTTTTTTACCATCTTTTGCAACATATTCAATAGTAATTAAATCACCATCAGCAATCTTTGCTTTAGACTCTTTCCATTCTTGTTTTTGTTTTTGCAACTTCTCAATCATTGCATTAACATCTTTTTCTGAGACATCAGACACTTCTTTAGAAACAGATAGTAATGCGAAGTCAACTTCTGGAATTTCAGGCATAATTTCAAGTTTAGCTGTAAAAGAGTAGCTCCCATCGTCAAGATCTTTAACCTCAGTAACTTCAGGTCTTTCAGCTATTTCCAAATCGTTATCTTTTATAGCTTGTTGAATAGTTGTATTAATTAAATCTCCAAGAACTTCTTGCCTTGCATGTGAACCGTATCTTTGCACTAAAATATTTTTAGGTACTTTTCCTGGGCGAAAACCCTTGATTCTGACTTCTTTACTGATTTCATTTAATTTTTCAGTGACTTTAGCCGTAATTTTATCACTAGGGACTGTTACGTTTAAAATTCTTTCCAAACCTTCAGTTTTCTCGATTGAGATTTGCATTGTTACTCCAACTATATATATTATCTATGAATGTATGGTGCGAAAGGAGAGACTCGAACTCTCACGTCTTGCGACACTGGAACCTAAATCCAGCGCGTCTACCAATTCCGCCACTTTCGCGTGGTTTGCCTTAATTAATGGCAATTTTTTGATATGTATTGAAATGTACTTAAACTAAAATGGGGCGGCCGACGGGGCTCGAACCCGCGACAACAGGAATCACAATCCTGGGCTCTACCAACTGAACTACGGCCGCCATATATTTTAATTCTTATAACTGGCACGCCCGGCAGGACTCGAACCTGCAACCCTCGCCTTAGAAGGGCGATGCTCTATCCAGTTGAGCTACGGGCGCATTTTAGTTATAAATAAAATAGACTAAAATAGATAAGCCTATTTAAAATTGGTCGGGGTAGAGAGATTCGAACTCCCGACCCACTGCTCCCAAAGCAGTTGCGCTACCAGGCTGCGCTATACCCCGATCATTACATCTATAAACCCAGAAAACAGAGTTTAATTTATTAAATTATCATATCAATTTAAGGCGAAGGATTTTATTGATAAAAAACCTTAACGTCAAACATTAATGACATATATTTAATAAAAAGCCCGTGATTATTACATTTTATATAAATGATTATTTATTACTCATCATTTAATAAATTGTCACGCTCTAAATTTACTCAACAGAAATCAACTGTAATATCGTTAATTTATGCCTATTCAGTGCTATTGGCACGCCCGGAAGGATTCGAACCTCCGACCACCTGGTTCGTAGCCAGGTACTCTATCCAGCTGAGCTACGGGCGCTCAAATAGCAAGGCGGGGAATTATGCTGATTTTACTATGTTTTGTCAACACTAAATTCACCTTTTTTTAAACTCTTGTTAAAACAAAAGTTTAAACATGGCGGAGAGAGAGGGATTCGAACCCTCGATGAGCTTTTAACCCATACTCCCTTAGCAGGGGAGCGCCTTCAGCCGCTCGGCCATCTCTCCAATTTTCTAGTAATCAGTTACCTGAAAAACTTATATTTCTTTGAACAAGGCGCTGCGCCTTATTTCGGGCATAACTACAGGCATCCTACCTTTCGCCCTTCGGGTCGACCAAAGGTCGTTCAAATCACTCCCTATAATTTAGTCTGCCCTACATCTCTTCAATATTTAAAAAAAGAGAAGCATTATAACTATTTCTTTTATTAAATCAATGTGTAATTTCAAATATTAAACTAATGATTTAACACTAAATGAAATATTTGAAATTACAATTTATTTTACTATTGATTTCCTAAGTTATCATCATCAGAACCAGAGCTAGAGTCTGACTCTTTATCTTGTTCATTTTTGATGCGTTCGTAAATTTCTTCTCTATGCACTGCAATTTCTTTTGGTGCATTGATACCAATTCTTACTTGGTTGCCTTTAACGCCTAAAACAGTAACGGTGACATCATCACCAATCATTAATGTTTCACCTACTCGACGAGTTAATATTAACATTTGTTTATCTCCTATCTCATTCCTATATAATTTCCATAACGGGGAAAAATTTATTATTGTTATTTTTTCAATTTTATTCCTTAAAATATAGGTCACGCATTAGACTACATTTTAATTAAAATAAAAAGATTTTTATTCGTTTTTCAATAAGTTTTTTATTTCAGTTAAACTCTCTTGCAGTACCTCTTTTACTTTAGCAATCTCCGCTTCCCCTCCTCCTTGAGCAAAATCAGGTCGCCCACCTCCTTTTCCGGAAATTTTACCTGTTATTGTTCTAATTATTTCACCTGCTTTTACCTTTTGACACAAACTCTTTCCAACCGAACAAATCAGCTGCACTTTATTGGATTCACCATGGTTAGCAAGTACAATAATGCCGTCTTCATACTGACTTTTAAAGCTATCTGCAATTGATTTCATATTGTCAATGCCTGAGCCTGGCAAAACTTCAAACAAGAAGCTTGCATCATTATTATTCTCTACATTTTTCCATAAATCTTGTGCGACACTCTGAGACATTTTACTCTCTAATGCTTGTATTGTTTTCTCTAATTCTTTATTTTTAACCAAACTACTCTTTACTTTCTCAATTACTGAATCCGGAGAGGTATGCATTAGTTGAATGATAGCATTAAGTTTTGAATCATTAATTTGCACATAATTGACAGCCACTTCTCCCGTTACAGCTTCAATACGTCTAATACCAGCTGCAATAGAGGCTTCACTTACAACTTTAAACAAACCTATCTCACCTGTGGATTTGACATGAGTTCCACCACAGAGTTCAATCGAATAACCCCCAATATCCAGTACTCTAACTTCATCTCCATACTTTTCACCAAACAAAGCCATCGCTCCAGTTTCGACAGCTTCATCGAAACTCATGACTTTTGTCACCGTATCATAATTTGCTCTGATATGTTGGTTTACTTCTCGTTCTATTGTTGTGAGTTGTTCTGCAGTTATAGGTTCAGGTTGAGAAAAATCAAAACGAAGCTTATCATCCGAAACTATAGACCCTTTTTGTTGAACATGCAAGCCTAGTTGTTCTTGTAACACCTTATGCAATAAGTGAGTTGCCGTATGATTAAGTCTTACACCCGTTCGTTTAGGAGTTTCAACAATTGCATCAACAGTCTGTCCAACTGACAAACTCCCTTGTGCGCGTTGAACAATATGCAGAAAGAATTGACCTGCTGCTTTTTGCGTATCTAACACAGTAAAAGATACATCCTTTACTGTTATCTTTCCAGAATCACCTATTTGACCACCTGACTCTGCATAAAACGGTGTTTTGTTTAAAATGACAATACCATCACCATCTAATTTGTTAACGGACTTTCCATCTTGAATTAATGCTACAATTTTACCTGAATCAGATAAACAATCATATCCTGTAAACCTTGTTGCTTCAAGTGTAGATAGCAATTCTGATGGAATTTGATTGTCTTGAACAAAACTACCTGAGGCCTTTGAACGCTGTTTTTGTTCTTGCATGCATTGGTTGAATCCTTTCTCATCAACTACTAAAGCATGTTCTCTTGCTACATCTTGTGTTAAATCTAAAGGAAATCCATAAGTATCATACAGCTTGAATGCAACATCACCAGGTATGACTTTGCCTTCTAATTCATTTATTGCCTTATTGAGCAAGCCCATGCCTAGCTCTAATGTTTCTGCAAAACGCAACTCTTCTTTTTTCAAAGCACTTTGTATACTGTCTTTATTTTTTATTAATTCTGGGTAAGCATCGCCCATCACATCAATTAGTGGTAACAAAATTTTATAGAAAAATGTCTCATTCGCACCCAGTTTATAACCATGCCTGATTGCACGTCGAATAATTCGACGAAGCACATAACCCCTGCCCTCATTTCCTGGTTGAATACCATCACTAATCAAGAAAGCACAAGTACGAATATGATCAGCTATGACTTTTAAAGAAGGGCTGCTCAAATCTTCTAATGATAACAATTCACCAATATATTTAATAATATGCTGAAACAAGTCAATTTCATAGTTATTGTGTTGACCCTGCATGATTGAAGTAATACGCTCTAATCCCATACCCGTATCTACACAAGGCTTAGGCAAAGGCAATAACTCACCATCAGCTTGTTTATCAAATTGCATAAATACTAAATTCCAGATTTCTATAAAACGATCACCGTCTTCCTCTGGCGTACCAGGCGGGCCCCCAGCAATTTCTTCACCGTGATCATAAAATATTTCACTGCAAGGACCGCAAGGTCCAGTATCACCCATTTGCCAGAAATTATCTTTTGCTCCAATCCGTAGAACCTTGTCTTTAGGGACGCCAATTTTTTCAATCCAAATTTTTTCTGCTTCATCATCTTCTTCAAAGACTGTAACCAAAAGCTTTTCCTCTGGCAAACCCATAACATTGGTCAAAAAATCCCAAGCATATTCTATGGCATCTTCTTTGAAATAATCGCCAAAGCTAAAGTTACCCAACATTTCAAAGAATGTGTGGTGTCTTGCGGTATAACCGACTTCATCTAAATCATTGTGCTTACCACCTGCTCGAACACAGCGTTGTGAACTAACCGCACGTGTATAGTTTTTCTTCTCTGCACCTAAAAACATATTTTTAAACTGAACCATGCCCGCATTGACAAACAATAAGGTTGGGTCATCGGCAGGGATAAGCGAAGAGCTTGCTACTTTGGTGTGGTGTTTTGAATTAAAGTATTCTAGAAATTTTTCACGAATTTGAGCTGTGCTGTACATGTTTTAATACGACTAGTTGGTTAAAGTAACAGGAATTTTAATTATTAAAACAACAAATGTACAACTTAATTTTTTTATAATGCAAAAAAAACCGCAAGGGTTAGTTGCGGTTTACTTAAAACTATTTTGAAAGCTTACCATTTTTGATAACCACTCTATCAGAGCCGCTGGCATCTATTTCACCGACACCATCAACTATAATAGTGCAAGATGAGCTGCAGACACTGCCTTTTGTTGTTCCACTATTAATTGAAGCTGACATCGTTGAAGAGCTCCCTTTAACTTTAATATTGTAACTTTTACTGTCTTTATTTTGCAAACTGACCGCTTGAGCGAACGAACTGACTAAAACCAATGTGATTAATAACTTTCTCATATTTCCCCTTAACTTGTTTTGAAAGCAATTATAATAAAACAGATTTAGCAATAATCACAATTAAGAATAAAACTCTAAGCACAAATGTGAACTAGTTCACACTTACAAGGCTTTCCGGGGTGGAACAAATAAATTACCTGCGATAAGACCAACGGCTAGTGCAACAGCGACCAATAGTGCAGAAAAAGCTGTTTGCACACCATCTAAAGTTTGGTTGTCTAACATCGCCTCTAAGGACTTAAAGCCTATACTCCCAGGAACCAACAACATAACACCCGGAATATGCATAATTGAGGCTGGTTTTGTTGTTATCCATGCAAAGATATTACCCGCTATAGAAACCGCTAATACAGCCGCAAAAGATGAAAACGGTGAAACCAACCACATTCCAGCCAATTTAGAACCCATAATTGCAATAGTCGCAGTTAACAATATCCATTTAAAATCTGACATTTTGGCATTAAACAACACAGTAAAAGCAGAGCTAATGGTAAATATAGATAAAAACACAAACCAGTTTGGTACCGAGGTTAATTTATGGATTTCTACCGTACCGTACAAGCCGATAGCTACCATAAAGCCAAGCGCCAATCCAAATGACAATAATAAAAAAGTCGTCACCGCACCAGCCATTCGTGCACTACCAGAAACTAAATGGCCTGTGGAGAGTTCCCTTATTGCAGTGGTAATTCCAAGGCCCGGCACTAAAATTATCAACCCTGACAAAGACACAATAAAGTGATCAATACTTTTACTGTAATAACTGATAGTCATGGCAGCAAACCCCACCGCTGTGGCAGCAATAGGAGTAAACAATAAAGATAATTGCGAATGTTTGGAGCTAAAGTGAATAATTAAAGCGGTTAACCACCCCATCATTAATGAAACACCTACATCAATCCAGCTACCTTTAAATAAACCAGCAAGACTCGCTGATGCTAAACCAATAGCAAAAATAACCAATCCAGGGCTATAAATTGGCTTAGCATCACGTATACACTTAATTTCATCATAAGCATCTTCAATATCTATTTTATCGTCATGAATACGGTTAATCACACCGCTTAAATCTGTAATTTTTGCTAAATCGATATCTTTAGGGGATGTTTTTGTCATATAGGTACGTTGAACCTCCTCATCACCTAAAGTAGATAATAAAACAGTTGGCAAAGAGAAAAAAGCTCCTTCCATCTCAAATTTATCCAGCAAAACTTCCATCGAACTTTCTAAACGATGGGCAGGTGCACCTGATTCTGAAATGGCCTTACCCATTTTCAATAATAATTTAGCTTGTGCTCGGCGTTGCCCGCGAGTTAATCTAGTCATGAACGTGAGTATTTAATTAAACGGTAGAATAATAACACAAAAGCAATGCCTGCATAAATCAACGGCTCAAGTAAATCATTTTTAACTAGCCACAAAAAGTGCAGACAAGCAAGAATAGTAACAATGTAAATGGCTTTATGTAACGTCTTCCACTTCTTTCCTAGCTTTCTTATCATTTTTTTATTGGCAGTAATTGCCATCGGAACAAGTAACAACCATGCGAGAAAACCAACCGTAATATAAGGACGTTTAATAATATCTTCCCATAAATGAGCAAAATCAAAACGCAAATCCAACCACACATAAACTAGCAAATGCAGACTCACGTAGAAAAAAGCATACAAACCAATCATCCCACGCACTTTAATAAACCACGCACCTTTAGTCATATCCTTTAATGGTGTCATCAATAAAGTAAGTAATAAAATCCGAAGAGACCATAATCCAGTGTAATGCAAAATATACTCCACTGGATCAGCAGTTAAATCATCTTGTGCACCACGGTAAAATAGGTTCGCAATCGGCAACAGTAGCCCAATAAAAAGTAAAGGTTTGAAAAACTTCATCACGTTTAATAAATTCAAAAGAATGCATTTTATAGTAGATAATAAATATCAACCCCACAAAAGTTTAAAAAATCCTTAAATGAACACAATATTAATGCATTTTTTACGTTCAGGAAAAATTCAGCCGCGCTAAGTAGACTTAAAAGCGTAACATTACAGGAGAACATCCATGAACAAGAAACATATAATTTATGCATTAATCGCAGCAGTTGTTTTTAGCACTGCCAGTTATGCCAACAACAGACATGAAAGACATGGGTCAAACCAGCCTAGTCATCAATCTAATCACAACTATGATAATAGGAACCATAGGCGCAATAATAGAAATTATAACTATTATAATGACAACGTTCCATTTAGTACATATGGCTATAATCAACCGTATCGAAATAATTACAATTACCGCAACCATTACCGCAATAAAAATTATCGCCAATACAAAAGACACCAAAGCTATAATAACAATTATAGAAGGTATAATAATTACAATAACAACAGCTATAATAATTACCAACCCTACTACCAGAGTCAATATACCTATCGCCCATTACGCGGCTTAGGTTATTATTATACGGATAATAGTTATGGATTTGGTCATTGGCACAACAATAACTGGTGTTCAATACAACACTCGCAGGATTATTATTATGACTATTATTCAAACTATCCTTACCAAAATGGCTGGATATTTGGAGACGGAGACTTCGGGCTAAGTTTCTATATAAATTAACCCACCAGAATTCAAAAAGGCACGGATGCCTTTTTGTGTTTACTTAAAATCTATATAATCCAACCTTTTCAAAAA
>JAMOMK010000112.1 GCA_027067055.1 Lysobacterales bacterium
CATCGTACTTTCTATATCGGGATTTGGGTCTTCCTTGATTTTAATTCCTTTTAGTTTCAAATCCTTTTAGTTTTTCCTTACTTCCCTGTTAATTCAATCGCATCGCGGTTTTTCTCAACTGTTTTTAAACCAATTCCTTTGACTTGTGTTAACGATTCGATTGTTTTGAAGCGTCCATTTGCTTCGCGATAATCCACTATCGCTTGGGCTTTTTTAGTGCCGACTCCATTTAACTCTTCAGCAATTGCTCCTGCTTCTGCTGTATTCACGTTCACTGCAAAAAGTGATTGGCTGAATAATGTTAAACCTGTGATTGCTGTTAATAAAAATTTGTTCATGTTTTTTCTCCATTTAATTTCATAAAAAGTTATCGCCTCATTGCTATAACATGGTGCCCATTATAGAGAGTTTTTTAAATTTGAAAATCGGTAAAATGCTTTGTGATTTTAGGAAATTCTTTAAAGGCAAAAGCATTTTTCCTACAATCAACAACTATTTGTAATCAAACATTCTAATTCGACCCAGAGCCGAATTAGAATTAAATTAGACTTGAATCTTATTTGGCTCTGGGTCGAATAAGGTTAATTATTAGGTGTTTTGTTGGATAGCTTGGATAATTTTTTCTAAGCCGTCTTTTAATTTAGCTAATGGGCAGGCAAGATTTAAACGAATACAGCCATCGGCATTACCGACAAACATATCGCCGCCTTCGAGTAAAACACTTGCGTTACTAGCAAAAAATTCGGTGAGGTTTATTTCTTTACCAAGATAGGCGCTAATATCTATCCACGCTAAATAAGTGGATTGTGAGATTTGAAAAACGGCTTTGGGCAACTGTTGTTTTAAGTAATTGTCTAAATAATCAAAATTGTTATCCAAATAATTGGTTAACTCCAATAACCAATCACTACCCTTTTCATAAGCGGATTGTACGCCCACTAAACTTAATGGATTAACGATTGGGAAATGCTCTTGTTGCCACTTCTCACGCAATTCATCGTTAGGAACAATCAAATTGGCAAACATGAGGCCGGCAAGATTAAAGGTTTTACTGGCTGCCATGCAAGTGATAATCTTATCCGAATCGGGAAATAAGGTTGCCAGTGGTGTAAAAGTTTGCCCTTTGCGCAATAAATCGCAGTGAACTTCATCAGCGATAATGGTTATGTTATTTGTAAAACAGATGGTTGCTAAACGCGTTAATTCTTCAACACTCCATACCCTTCCTGTTGGGTTGTGCGGATTACATAAAATAAAAACCGTGGTTTTTTCATCTTGGGCTTTTTTCTCAAAATCTTCAAAATCTATGCTGTAATAGCCGTTATCACTTCTTAGTGCACTGCATACGAGCTCTAAATCATTGCCATCGGCTGCGTGTTTGAAAAATCCATAAGAAGGTGTGTGAATTAAGACCTTTTCATCCGCTTTGCAAAGGTATTTGAGTAAATCAAATAGTGCGGGGACAATGCCTGAAGAATTAACTAAATGCTCAGGGTTGAAATCAAACTGGTAACGTGATTTAGTCCAATTCAAAAAAGCATTGGTATAGCGCTCACCCGATAATTGCGTGTAACCCAATATTTGTTGGTCAAGGCGATTTTTTATAGCATTGAGAATTTCTGGTGCAATGGCAAAATCCATATCCGCTATCCACATCGAAACCAAGTCTTCATCGGCACAGGCACATTTTATTTCTGGATTATTGCCAAACAAGTATTCTCGAAAGCCTTCTACACTCATGGCGTTAGTGTTATGGCGGTTGATTATTTTGTCAAAGTTATATTTCATCAGATTATTTTACACAAACAGGCTATGAAAGTATTCGTTATTCAAAAATCTTATGCGATTAATAAAATTCATTTGTAGTTAAGCGGTAAGGCTTTTATACTCTTACGTCAAATAAAAAAAGAGCAATACAAATGACATTGACAAAAAAAATAATTATCTTTATGGTAGTTGGCGCAGTAGTCGGAATTGGAATCAATTTTTTTGGTCTCAATGAAACACCTTTTGTAGAAACATATATAACAGGTGGGCTATTTAAAGTTGTTGGTAAATTGTTCCTTAATGCTTTGCGCATGATGGTCGTGCCTTTGGTTTTTGTGTCATTGTTTTGTGGGGCAGCGGCCTTAAGAGAACCCTCTCAGTTGGGCAAGCTTGGTGGTAAGACTTTATTGTTTTATCTATTCACCACCGCCATTGCTTTAACCATTGCCATAAGCATGGCTTATTTAATCAACCCTGGTTTGGGTTTTGATATTCCAAATGATTACCCAAAATATGTTGCAAAAGAGGCGCCATCTTTTGTTGATGTGCTAATTAATATGGTTCCAACCAATCCTATCAAAGCCATGGCTGAAGGCAATATGTTGCAAATTATCGTCTTCTCAATACTGCTGGGACTAGCCGCAACAATGTCGGGTAAACCAGGTGATAAAATTATTTCATTTATGCAAAATATTAATGATGTCGTGATGAAACTAGTTCATATTATTATGGAATTTGCCCCTTATGCTGTTTTTGCATTAATAGCGATTGTCTTTGCTGATCTTGGTGCAAAAGCCATTGGTGATTTAGCCAAGTACTTCTTTACTGTTATGCTGGTCTTGATGATTCATGCCTTTATTGTTTATCCGACTTTGCTGTCTGTATTTGCAAAAATCAACCCAATAACCTTTTTGAAAAAAATTCAAACCGCTGTTGTCTTTGCCTTTGGTTCGGCTAGTTCCAATGCCACTATTCCTGTGACTTTAAGAACAGTAACTAAGCGACTGGGTGTTGATAAATCAGTTGCTTCTTTTACCATTCCATTTGGTGCAACTATCAACATGGATGGTACCGCTATCATGCAAGGGGTTGCCACGGTATTTATCGCACAAGCTTTTGGTTTTGACTTAACCTTAGCGCAGCTTGGAACAGTTGTTTTGATGGCAACAATGGCATCTATTGGTACAGCAGGTGTTCCAGGCGTTGGGCTTTTGATGTTAGCTGGTGTACTTGAACAAGTAGGGTTGCCTGTTGAGGCTATTGGTATTATTCTTGGGATTGATAGATTGCTTGATATGACTCGAACAGCCGTTAATATCACAGGTGATGCCGCTGTAACATGCATCGTTGCCAAATCAGCAGGAAAACTTGATGAAGAAATCTTTAATGACCCTGATGCTGGTATTATAGAAGAATAAATGTACTGCGCAAAGGGCAAAAGTTGACTTTTGCTGACTTATGTATCAAAATATACATAAGTTAGTTAGAGATAAATTATGTCAGTTGTTAAAAGAACATTTTCATTGCCTGATGATGTCAGTGAATTATTGGATAAATCCATTCCAAATCAAGAGCGCTCCAAATTTATTGCACTGCTTATATCTGATGCGCTTAAAAAGAAAAAAATAATAGCATTGGTCGATGCTATTGATAATATCGATAGGCAAAATAAAGACAGATCTATTGTTGATGTTATCAGAAATATTAGGTTAGCAAGTGCCAATTAAGCTTGTACCAGATTCCAATGTATTCATGAAGTTGTTATTTGATGAGTTTGACTCCCATGAAGCTAAAGTCTTTTTCAAAACCTGTGCCTTATCCGAAACACAATTGTTAGTGCCAGAATTATTCAAATATGAAATTGCTGAAGTTACACGCTATTTCAACACACCATTAAGTAAAACTCTTGCGCTGTTTGATGCGCATCAACAATCCATTCTAACAGTCATTGCTCCTACTCAAGATATATGGTTACACGCTGAAAAAATTACCCAAACAGGGCATCAAAAAAGTGGTTATCCAAGTATTTATGATAGCATTTACCATGCACTCGCCATTAAAGAAAATGCCACCTTCATTACCGCTGACAAAAGGCATTTCAACAAATCAAAATCTTTTGGTCATATTGAATTACTTGAAGATTGGGAAAAAGTTTTTACTTAAAAAATGAATTTTAAATACGATAAATTTAAACTTTATGTAAATGATTTAGCAAAAAATCTAAGTCAATCAAATTATTACGTTCGCTTTGAAACAAAGTATAAAGAATGTGACAAATGTTTAATTAATGAGACTTTCAAAAAACTATATAAGTCTATTCCACTGCAGGAAGTAACGATAAAAGAAACTTCAAATAAATTATTGTACATGGAGTCGCCGTATAATATGTCATGCAATGACATCAACCATTTTAAATCTAAAGAAGCAGTGCAGAAAGCATTTAAAAAGTTACAATATATATTTGAACCAAATATGAAAATCCATCAAATTATTGCTACCGAAGAATATCATCCTACTCCTGGTATATTTTGGGATTTTTGGTATATCCCAAATCCCGATATAGAAAATACGATGCTAGCACAAGTCCTTGATGCACCTAGAAAACCCAGAAAAAGCTTCATCACCAATGAGGTGACTTTAGTTTTTCTTGATTTCCTATGCACATCAGTTACTTGCACTATCAAGCGCATTTCTATATCGGGATTTGGGTATATTATAAATGATGCTGAAAAAAGTATTGGTTTTTCAGGTTCTGCAATTGATTAAGACTACAATTAATAATATCCATAATATTAATTAACATATAACTATTTTGGGTTTATAATGTCCATCCTTTCAAGGTGAGTGCATTTTCATTGCTTGCCTGCATAAATCAAATGGTTAAATTATTATGACATCTTATGTTTTTGTCACTGGTGGCGTTGTTTCGTCATTAGGCAAAGGAATAGCGGCTGCCTCTTTGGCATCGTTGCTTGAGTCGCGCGGTCTTAAAGTTACGCTGATGAAGTTGGACCCTTATATCAATGTTGATCCAGGCACTATGAGTCCATTTCAACATGGCGAAGTTTATGTTACCGAAGACGGTGCAGAGACCGATTTAGATTTAGGTCATTATGAGCGTTATGTGCGCACCAAAATGGGCCGTAAAAACAACTTTACTACTGGTCAGATTTACGACGAAGTCATTCGCAAAGAACGTCGCGGTGATTATTTGGGCGGAACCGTTCAAGTTATTCCGCACATCACTGATCACATCAAAGAAAAAATCAAACTCGCGGGTGTTGGCTATGATGTTATCATGGTCGAAATTGGCGGTACTGTGGGGGATATTGAATCCTTGCCTTTTTTAGAGGCGATTCGTCAATTGGGTGTCGAACAAGGCAAGGCCAACAGCATGTTCGTGCATTTGACTTTAGTGCCTTACTTGCAAGCGGCTGGAGAATTGAAAACCAAACCCACTCAGCATTCGGTTAAAGAACTGCGTTCAATTGGTATTCAACCCGATGTATTGTTGTGTCGTTCTGAACGCGAAGTTCCTGAACATGAGCGTAAAAAGATAGCATTGTTCACAAGCGTCGCTGAAAAAGCTGTTATCAATATGGTTGACTTGGATAATATTTACAAAATACCCGAAGTATTAAGCCATGAAGGCTTTGATGATTTGGTTATTGAACAATTCAGTCTACAATGTGGTGATGCCGATTTGGATGAGTGGCACAGAGTAATAAAAGCTGAGGAATCTGCCACTGATATTATTACCGTTGGCATGGTTGGTAAATACTTAGACCACTCTGATGCTTATAAATCGTTAAACGAAGCCATGCGTCATGCAGGTATTCCCAACAATGTAAAAGTTAAAATACAAAATATAGATTCATCAAGTCTTGAAAGTGAAGAAGGCTTATCGCAATTGAGTGAAGTTGATGCTATTTTAGTTCCTGGTGGGTTTGGCAATCGTGGTTTTGAAGGCAAAATCAATGCAGTACAATACGCTCGTGAAAACAAAAAGCCTTACCTAGGAATTTGCTACGGAATGCACGCGGTTGTTATTGAGTACGCACGTAATGTTTGTGGATTGGATAATGCCAACACCACCGAAAATGACATCAAAACACCGCACCCTGTTATTGCTTTAATTACGCAATGGCAAGACGAATTGGGTCAAGTTGAGATTCGTGATAAAGATTCAGATTTGGGTGGAACCATGCGATTAGGAGCACAAAAATCAATTTTAGCTAAAGATTCATTGGTCAATAACGTTTATAGCGCCGATAACATTACCGAAAGACACCGTCACCGTTACGAATTTAATAATGCCTACCGTGAAGTTTTAAGTAAAAATGGTTTACGCTTATCGGCAACATCAGAGGACGGAAAGTTAATCGAAATGGTTGAATTGCCACAAGACCAACATCCGTGGTTTGTTGCTTGTCAATTTCACCCAGAATTTACCTCGACACCACGAGATGGACACCCCTTATTTGCCGCTTTTGTAAAAGCTGCGATAAAAAATAAATGAGAATAAAACATGAAATTATGCAATTTTGAAGTTGGATTAGATAAACCTTTTTTCTTACTCGCAGGGCCTTGTGTTATCGAGTCCGAACAACTAGCGATTGAAACCGCAGGCAAACTCAAAGAAGTGTGTGAAAAACTCAACATCCCTTTTGTGTTTAAATCCTCATTCGATAAAGCCAACCGTACATCACTTGATAGCTTTCGTGGATTGGGCTTGGAAAAAGGCTTAGAAATCCTACAAGCCGTCAAAGACCAAATCGGCGTACCCGTGATTACCGATGTACACGAAGACACACCAATGGACGAAGTCGCTAGTGTGGTGGATGTTATCCAAACCCCTGCATTTTTAGCACGACAAACCAATTTCATTATTAAGGCTTGCTCAGCTGGAATACCAGTTAATATCAAAAAAGGCCAGTTCATGTCACCATGGGACATGAAAAACGTTATTGTTAAAGCCAAATCAACTGGCAACCAAAACATCATGGTCTGCGAACGCGGCGCTAGTTTTGGCTATAATAATTTAGTTTCAGACATGCGCTCACTCGCTGTTATGCGCGATACAGGTTGCCCCGTAGTATTTGATGCCACTCATTCAGTACAACTACCCGGCGGACAAGGCGGAACATCCGGCGGACAACGCGAGTTTATCCCCGTACTCGCCCGCGCGGCAGTTGCAGCAGGTGTATCAGGGTTATTTATGGAAACCCACCCAGACCCAAGTGTCGCAAAAAGCGATGGTCTAAATGCCATCAAACTACATATGATTGAACATTTATTGAACACATTAAAAACCATAGATAAGGCGGTTAAAGCACAATCATTTTTGGAGAATGATAAGGGTTGGAATTAGTCAATTTGGTTAAAAAATGACACTCGTTACCATGCTCCACATGGCAATTCATACTGATTATAATATCGCCTCAACCGAAAGTGTCGTAACGCTACAGGATGCTACCAAGAGACTTCCTACTGCAAATAGAACCAGTGTTATAAAATTGATTTCATTTGATTGTAGTAGAGAAAATCCTTTGCTTGATAAGCAAAATAAGGCATTGCAAAATGCAGTAAACCCAAGGTAATCTCAATGATTTCAGTAGCCAAAAGGAAAAATAGGTTGCACTAATATCACTATATACCTAGTTATTCATAAATTTTAGTGATACTTGTGCAAGAATATGAAGCTAGTTTTTCTTTAAATCCACTTGTTACAAAGTGCAACCGTAACAATACATTTTTTAAGGGTAAATGTCTTATTTTTGGCTTATCCTATGAAATATTCGGGTAAGGTAAAAGAACAACTTTCATTTACTTGCTCCATAAAAAAAAGGAGCTTTAAAAACTCCTTCTCTTGTTAAATTTTAAAACCTTAATACCGACAATATTCGGTGTTGCACTTGTTCGATTGTTCCTGTTCCTAAAACTTCACTCAAAATATCGTGATCCTTATAATGACTGACCACTGGTGCTGTTTGGTTTTCATAAATCTTTATGCGATCTCGCACCACTTTTTCGGTATCATCAGCGCGACCTTCAATTTGTGCGCGTTTGGCTATACGCCCTACCACTTCTTCTGGATCAACTGCTATAAGAATGGCATGTTGTGCTGGCATGTTGATTTCTTCCAATAACTTATCAAGCATATCAGCTTGCAAAAGATTGCGTGGAAACCCATCAAGAATAAATCCTTTTTTTGCATCATCTTTTGCTAAACGCTCTTTCAACATCCCCAGCACAATATCGTCATTAACGAGCTGTCCTTTATCCATAACAACTTTAGCTGCTAAACCGAGTTCCGTTTTTTCTGCTATAGCACCACGAAGCAAATCGCCTGTAGAAATATGTGGAATATTAAACTCTTCTTTAAGAAGTTTTGCTTGTGTGCCTTTTCCAGAGCCAGGCGCGCCCAATAGTACCAATCTCATTTGTCGTGTCTCATGTTATATTAGAAAGTGCTTATAAAAGCCATAAGGGTGTGATAAAGTAACGCTTGAGACGATTTAAGTCAACCTTTTCACAATAATTTTACTAATTAAAAAGAGAGAAACAATGACAAAAAAAAATGCCCTTTATTGCCAATCAGGTGGAGTGACTGCCGTTATCAATGCCACCGCTTGCGGAGTGATAGAAACTGCCCGAAAATATTCAGATAAAATCGGTACAGTTTATGGTGCTAAAAATGGCATTATTGGCGCCTTGCGTGAAGAGCTTGTTGACACTTCTTTTGAATCGACTGAAGATATTGCCGCATTAAAACACACACCAGGTGGCGCTTTTGGATCATGCCGTTTTAAATTGAAAGACATCGAAAAACAACGTAATGAGTATGAGCGATTGATCGAAGTTTTAAAAGCCCACAACATTGGCACAGTTTTTTATAATGGCGGTGGCGATTCATCTGATACCGCTTTTAAAATATCCAAAGTTGCCAATGAACTGGGCTATCCTGTTAATTGTATTGGCGTTCCCAAAACCATTGATAACGACCTGCCAATTACTGACACTTGTCCAGGGTTTGGTACTACAGCCAAATATATTGCCACTTCAATCATGGAAGCATCGCTAGATGTCGAGTCCATGAGTGAATCCTCCACCAAAGTTTTTGTTATGGAAGTGATGGGCAGGCATGCAGGATGGATAGCAGCCGCTGGAGGATTGGCAGGTAAAACACATGACGACCCGCCTCAAATTATTCTTTTCCCCGAAATTCCCTTTGAAAAACAAGCCTTTCTAGAACGCGTCAAGTATTCGGTTGAAAACCACGGATATTGTTCAATAATTGTATCAGAAGGAGTTCAAGATAAAGACGGTAAGTTTTTAGCTGATGCGGGAACGGTTGATGCCTTTGGTCACTCACAATTGGGTGGTGTTGCTCCTGTAATTGCCAATATGATTCGTGATGAATACGGCTACAAATACCATTGGGCAGTGTCCGATTATTTGCAACGTTCTGCGCGTCATTTAGCATCAAAAACAGATTTTGAACAAGCCTATGCAGTGGGTGAAGCAGCGGTTAAGTTAGCCCTTGAGGGGAGAAATGGTGTGATGCCAGTAATTAAACGCTTATCTGACAAACCCTACAGATGGGAAATTGCCACCGCAGAATTAGCTGATATGGCAAATGTCGAAAAAATGTTGCCTCGTAGTTATATTACCGATGATGGATTTGGGATTACCGATGAATGCCGTACCTATATGCAACCATTAATCGAGGGTGAAGCCTACCCCCCTTATGTTGATGGCCTGCCAAACTACATTCGCTTAAAGAAAAAAATGCTTGGCAAAAAATTAGAAACATTTAATATTTGAACACCCTGAAATAAATAACCTATGACCAATAAGAGAAAAGTCTAAATAGCGTGCTATTTAGACTTTTTTATACCAGAGGATTATTTTTACAACTTTTTAATGCCATCCACTATTTATGCAAAGGCTTTCAGGGGTTCCTTAAATAAACTGGCTCAATACCATCAATCGGCGTAGCCAGTGCAGAAAAATTACCCTTAACCATTAACAACATATCTTTTGCTTGAGAAAAAACATTAGTCTGATAAGGCATTAGGTTATTATTAGCATACTCTTTTAACTCATTATACACACTAAAACCACTGCCAATATAATAATCAATACAACCTAAATCTACCGCACTTGCTGCCGTGACTTTTTCTGTTGTGATTTGTTTGATTTCATCGCTATATATCTGATACTTTGCCCAATATACTTCACTCATCCGCGCATCGGTTGCAA
Source organism: Lysobacterales bacterium (assembly GCA_027067055.1). GTDB lineage: Bacteria > Pseudomonadota > Gammaproteobacteria > Xanthomonadales > Marinicellaceae > NORP309. The sequence continues at coordinate 10,033 of JAMOMK010000112.1, forward strand.
CCAAAATAGTGCGTGACTCTGTTGTATCTAATTGTTTATAGGCAGCAAATGCAAGCGTTTGTAGGTTTGAAACGGCAACCACAGGAATGTTTAAAGCCAGAGCTAAACCTTGAGCAACACCAACACCAATTCTCACACCCGTAAAAGCACCCGGCCCTTGCCCAACAATAAGCCCATTTATTTGATTTTTGCTAATTTTAGCTTCGCCCAATAGCTCGTCAATAAAGGGCAGTATGAATTCAGCATGCAAACGAGGTTGAATGGTTGAACGGTGATAAACCTTGCCATCAACCCACAATGCAGCTGAACACATTTCGGTTGCGGTATCAATGGCAAGTAATATCATATATATTCCCCAAATCCTGATATAGAAAATACGATGATAGCACAAATCCTTGATGCACCAAGAAAATCCAGAAAAAACTTCATCACCAATGAGGTGACTTTAGTTTTTCTTGATTTCCTATGCACATCAGTTACTTGCACTCTCAAACGCATTTCTATATCAGGGTTCGGGTATTTAAAAGAGTGGTTTATCTTTTTCTGCTTCAAAAGCAGCTATAGAATCTAAAATTTCTTGCTTGGCTTCATCCGGTCCGCCCCAGCCTTCAATCTTAACCCACTTACCTTTTTCTAAATCTTTGTAATGTTCAAAAAAGTGAGAAATCTGATCTGTGATAAAATCTGGCAAATCTCTTACAGAGGTAATATTACTGTAAAGGTTGGTGACTTTGCCCACAGGTACGGCAACAATTTTTGCATCTTCACCCGCTTCATCAGTCATCTTTAACACTCCAACTGGGCGGCATTTAACTACAGAACCAGGCAATAAAGGTGTAGGCATCACAACCAAAACATCCACCGGATCGCCATCACCGCATAAGGTGTGTGGAACAAATCCATAATTACAGGGGTAACGCATGGATGTGTTCAAAACACGGTCAACAAAAATCAAACCAGAATCTTTATCGACTTCATACTTAACGGCTTCTCCGTTCACTGGAATTTCAACAACAACATTTATTTCATTTGGTACATCATTGCCAACACTGACATGTCTCAAGCCCATAATCAAATCCTAATTATAAAAATCGGAATTATACTGACATTATGAAAAAAACAATAGCTTGCTTTGATTTATCGCTTTTAAAAACACTAAAAACCGATAAATATGTCTGTTATAATGCTTTTTTCAAACTATTATTCAAATTGCCATGACAACAAAAACTGCATTAATCACTGGAATTACAGGTCAAGATGGCAGTTTACTGGCACACTATTTAATAAGCCAAGGTTATAAAATTATTGCTCCAACACGTAAAAACCCTGATAAGTCCAACTTAAAAAAGTTAGCAGTAGAAAATTCGGAGCAAATCACTTTTTTAACTTATAAAAAATGGTCAGATTTTGAAGAAATTATCTCACACTATAAACCATCCGAAATTTACCATCTAGCAGCCATGAGTCATGTTGGGCAATCACACGAAAATCCTGCTTTGGTTTTTGATGTGAATTGCATTTGGACACTGGCATTATTAAAATTCACCCAAGAACATTCACCACACTCTAAGTTTTTCTTCGCATCAAGTTGTGAAATTTACCGCAATGATTTTGACCGAGCTGTGACAGAAGGTGATGAAAAAAGACCCAACAACCCTTACGGCATTTCAAAACTATCCGCCCATCAAATGGTTGATTATTACCGAGATGTTAAAGGGCTTTTTGCTTGCAATGGGATTTTATTCAACCATGAGTCCGAACTGCGCCACCCCTCTTTTGTCAGTAAAAAAATCTGTGTAAATGTCGCTCGACTTGTCAAAAATGGTGGAGAGCCATTAACCCTTGGTAATATAGAAGCCAAAAAAGACTGGGGATACGCACCTGATTATGTCAAAATTTTTCATACCATATTGCAACAACCCCAATCGCAAAATTACAACATCTCAACTAATAAGCTTCATTCAGTAAAAGACATGGTTAATGCCGCATTTTCTGCCCTGAATTATAAAATTTCATGGCAAGGCACAGGCATTAATACTCAAGGAATAAACTCTGATGGTCTTGTTGTGGTTAGCATCAATGAAAAATATTTTAGACCGCTGGATAACCGTTTTTTATGTGGGGACAATACAAAAATCCAAACAGTTGGCCAAAACATTAATCAAGTACCATTTCATCAATGGGTTAAATCTATGACTCTTTACGAATATAATTCGTTAATTTAATACTTTACTGCCAATTTACCTCTTTTTTCATTGAGTACACTGCAGGGCTTACTTACAATGCGAACAAGAAACATCTAAATGAAAATAGGTGCCAAATTAATTTTTGGTGAAAAGGGAATCAGGTAAAATCCTGAGCTACCCCCGTAACGGTAAGTAATATTATTTTTGACATGAAGCCACTGAGCAATTGGGAAGGCGTCAACTATCCATTTACAAGCCCGGAGACCTGCCTATTTTTTAATCCAATTAAACAATCGCGGTGGGCGATGGAGAAAAAAATGAAAACAAACAAACTTTTGCCGTGGTCTACGGCACTATTATTTACCTTAAACACTCATGCACAAGAAAGCAAAACAAAACTAGATGATACAGTTGTTACCGCTTCACGCTATGAGCAATCACAAAATGATATTATTCCATCGGTTAGTGTTATTGACCGCGAAGATATTTTAAACCTACAAGCCAATAGTGTTTTAGACCTTCTAGTTCTACAACAAGGTATTGATGTTGCTCGTTCTGGCGGTAATGGCACACAAACTAGTGTTTTTATGCGTGGAACAAATTCAAATCATGCGTTAGTTTTAATTGATGGTGTACGAGTCTCATCCTCTTTTACTGGTAGTTTTGCATGGGAAAACTTACCCGCCTCACAAATTGAGCGTGTTGAAATTGTTCGTGGAGCACGCGTAAGTTACTATGGTTCTGATGCCATAGGCGGTGTTATCAACATTATTACACGCAAGCAAGACAATATGTATGTGCGTTATACTGGGGGCTCATTTGATAGTCATGATTTTGACATTGGGTATGGCAACTCAACAGATAACGGACATTATTCCATCGTTGTCGGCAGCCAAAAAACTGATGGCTTTTCAGCAACCAATAGCAATAATGCTTTTTCATACAACCCTGATGATGATGGCTATGAAAACTTAAGTTTGAACTTGAATGGCTCACTCAATATTTCTACTGGAAAAATCAACTTTAACTACTTAGAAACTAAATCAGATATCGACTTTGACTCTTTTTTTAATGCAGGCAATTCTGATGCTATGCAACGCGTTATAAGGTTGGCATGGCAAGGTCAACTATTTAATAACTGGAAATCAGAATTGGCATTAAGTCACAATAAAAACTCATTAGCAACAAAAGTTTTTTCCAATGCTCATAACTCAGATAGAAATACTTTAGACCTGTTACTCAATAAGCAAGTTGACAATAACCATTTTGGTTTGGGAATAAGTTATCGCAAGGAACGCTCAGAATTAATCAACAAACAGGTCTCTTTATTAAACTATAGTGACTCGCGTAACAATTTAGCTTTATTTGCTAATTGGCAAGGTGTCTTTTCCAACAACACATTGGCTATTAGTGGCCGTTATGATGACAACAGTGTTTATGGGTCTGATACTTCTGCCGATGCCAGTTGGTCCTATGCATTTTCTGATACAACAAAATTAAATTTTTCTATTGGCTCAGCATTTCACGCACCTAGTTTAAACGAATTGTTTTCACCTGTTTCTGGCTTTTCTTTTGAAGGAAATCCTGATTTAAAGCCTGAAGAGTCTCTAAATTATGAAATTGGTTTTAAAACAGAGCTTTCAGATAGTCAAGATATCGCCTTTAATGTTTTTTATTACAAAATAGATAACTTGATAGACTATCAAGGCCCAACTTTTAAACCCGTTAATGTTAATGAAGCGACTATCAAAGGACTGGAAATCAATTATAACTTAAGTATTGATAACTTGAAAATTAACATCAATGCCACCCACCAAAATGCCAACAATGATCAAACAGACACACCATTATTGCGTCGACCAGATAATAAGATTAATTTTAGTGTGGATAAATTTTACAACAGGTTTTCAGTGGGTTCTAGCATTCGCTACGCATCAAAAAACTATGATTTTGGTACAGAGCTAGATGGTTATACAGTTATCGATTTACGCACAGCCTATAAACTCAATGAGAGTTGGCGTATTGCTTTAAAAGTAGAAAATACTACCGACAACAACTATCAAATAATCAATGGCTACAACACATCGCCTGCAGCTGGTTATTTAACCATTGAGTGGAACCAATAAAAAGATGTTTATTCATTTGAAAAGGGTCTTTGTTGACCCTTTTTTTTCTCTTAACGAAATATAAACAAATAAGATGTTATAATTAAAATTAAAATTAAAATTAAAATTAAAATTAAAATTAAAAAAATGGCTCAAAAGGATATATTTATAATCATTCCTGCTTTTAATCCAGGTGAAATAATTACAGAAGTTGTCGAGAAAACACGGCATTACTCGCAAAATTTAATACTTATTGATGATGGTTGTGACGCTAAAAACAAAATAATTTTGTCAAAACTGGAGCAGCTTCCTGAAGTCACTTTACTCACCCACAGTGAAAATCAAGGCAAAGGCTTTGCCATACACACAGGAGTAGAATACGCCCTCAAAAATCACGCCCAAACAATTATTATGCTCGATAGTGATGGACAACATCGACCAGAAGAGTTGCCTAAATTTTTAGAGCTTGCTGACTCCACTCCTTTTAATCTAGTCATTGGTGTTCGAACCGAAATTGATAAAATGCCTTTGCGTAGCAAGATAGGCAATGTCTCTATGGCAAAAATATTTGGTTTCTTATACGGCCAAAAACTAAAAGACACCCAATCAGGCTATCGCATGATGTCAGCAAAATTTGCTCGGCTGTTTTTAGACAATGTTGAGGCTGGACGCTATGAGACAGAGATGCAAATGCTTATGTTCGCTGCTAAAAGCAAAATTCATATTGATGAGATTCCTATTACCACTCAATATTTTGATGGTAATTCTAATTCTAAATTTCGCCCATTCGTCGATTCATTGCGTGTACTGGGTTCCTTTGCTAAATATTCTGGTGTTGGGTTTGCTTCTTTCTTGCTGGATTATTCTGTGTTTATATTTTTAAGTAGTTTTTTGGGTATTTATTTCATCACTGCACATTTGTGTTCACGTATTATTAGTGGTGTCTTTAATTTTGCTGCCAATAGAAGATTTGTGTTTAATCACAACCATTCATTGGGCAAATCTATCAGCAAATACCTTGTTGCGGTTGCCTTATCTCTGGCTATTTCATCGACACTCTTATACCTGTTTGTTGATGTTTTGCAGGTGAAAACCTCGGTGGCAAAACTGTTTGCCGAAGCATCCACTTTTTTACTTAATTACCTTGTTCTTAAACATTTTGTCTTTAAGAAATAATGGGTTTTTATCAGTTAGAACCCTTGCTTTATTTGTTTCTTTTCATTGGTTTTTTTTATGCTAATGGTTTGTTACTAACGAGAAATTTTTTCTTAAGCACCTTATGGACGGAGAAGTTTTTTGTTACTTCAGTGATTGGTATTGGTGTCTGTATTCTGTTATTGTTCTTGCTTGCACTATTTGGCTTTCTCACACCTGTCATGGTTGTTGTTTTCTTTTCTTTTGCCCCTGCTTATTTGCTGTGGACAAATGATAAAAACAAAACTTTCTTTGCACTTTCTGTCACCTATGAAGGAATCATTTCACACGCAGGAATAATAAGCATTATTCTATTTTTATTATTTACAGATACTTATCTGGTGTTTTTCCCAGAAACTAGCTCTGATGCCATGCGCTACCATTTGCCTTATGCACGTTTTTATGTCGAAAATCATGGTTTAGCTATTAATGAGTTTTTACGTTATCCCGTTTTTACACACAATATTAACTTGATTTTCTCTCTTGGATACCTGTTTGAAAACAAAAATCAGGGCGATGTATTAGCACGGTTATTTAATATTTACTTTATGACTTTATTGTTATTAGGACTGTATTCATTAACCTTAAAAAACTTTGGAAAAATTACTGCCTTCATTGCTTGCCTTATTCTCATTAAAGTAAAAATGCTGCGTATTATCATGATTTCGGCTTATGTTGATACTGGCTTATCTTTATTTATTTTTGCTTGTGTCTATTTTATGTATATGTGGCAAAAAACCAAACAAAGGCATTGGTTAACCCTCTCTGCATTTATATTGGGCATTGCCTTAGGAACGAAATATCTTGCTCTTGCCTGGCTTGTGCCATTAACAGTATGGGTGTTTTTTACCTGTAAAAACACGAAGCTAACAGCAAAGTTTTTCTTTACTGCTTTATTGTTTGGTAGCCCTTGGTATATCCGCAATATTATAATTGCAGGCAATCCAATACACCCTTTTGCTCAAGATGTTTTTGGTTACTGGGTTTGGACAGCAAATGATATTGTCGCTCAAAAAAAACAACTTTTGACAACTTTTGGAGTGGAGAAAAGTTTGGTTAACTTAATTAAACTCCCTTGGTTACTTGGTACTGAACGTTTTTTTGTAAAGAGTCATTTGGGTTGGGTGTTAATTGCTGGCATTCCATTGCTAGCTTTAGCTTATAAGATGGATAAATTTTTCAAACACATGGCTGTGTTCGTTTTATTCAGTTTAATATTTTGGTTTTATAGTGCTCAATTTTTACGCTATTTCACCGCTATCTTACCTTTTTTAGCTATATTTGCAGCCTACCCATTGGGCTTACTTTTTCGAATGACTGATAAGATTTCAATTTTAAAAAACAAAATTCTAATCACTCTGCTATCTATTGGGTTCTTATATTATGCGAGTCATACATTATATAAACACTTTTACTACCTCAACAAATGGAGACCCTTGCCTCAGTCTGATTATGACTGGCAAAATATTTTAGAAAAGCGCGACAGTTATTACCCTTTTGCTAAAATCCTTAATGGCAAGAATATTTCAAGAGTTCTCAATTTAGGCAAAACTCGACTCAATTATACCTTTGATGGTTTGGTTATGGGAGACTGGTTTGGCTTGGCTAATTTCCATCAAATTGCTACATCTGTAAAAAATGCTAATGATATAATTAAGCATATGCATCGATTAAAAACGGATTACATTATTGTCGAAAAAAAGCCAAAGTGGCTAAATAAAGTAAACAGTTATTTACTTGGCAGCCCTGAGTTCGAGGTCGTAAAAGATACTGACTTAAGAACAATGTACTTTCTTAAACCTTAAAGTGTTTTTTTGTTAAGTATGCCGTACACAATAATCAGGTGTTAATATTGGGTCAATAAGGTTTGTATATTTTGATGTATCTTTTTTTGCCATCACTGCAATCATCTGTGTTGGTTTTAACTTTCCACTCAAAATTAATTTACTGTCTACTGCATGAACTCTATCAATAAAATCCAAGTCTGATGGATTGTTTATATCAAAATTATGCCCAAAAGGTCTATCAATGAAGACAGTCACAATATTTGCATAGGGGATAAATAATTCAAAGTTAAATCTTTCAACAAGCAATTTTAATATGTCTTGCGCTCTTATGCCTTCAAATCCAGCTTCTGAACAATCAAAGTTGATATAGGATGTTTCTTGCCTTTTTAACATTTGATTGTATTTGTATTTTTCATCAAGCTCATTCCAAAAGGGTTGCAACTCATCTAATGCCTCATTCCAGCGCATATGTCCATTTCGACCAATCATATCAGATGTTAAAAATATGCCTTTCTTTTTAAGTCCTTGATCAATTGAATCAAATAGATGCTCTAACTCAATGACATGGTGCAAACTTTGATTAGCAATAATTACGTCATATTGATGCTTTTTTGCAGGCTTCCATTTATTGAAATCACCCTCAATTAATTCAATATGTTTTTCAACGCCAGATTCTTTTGCAAATTCCAAAGCTCTATTGAGCATATTTGTGTTAATATCTAAACATTGAATTGAAAAAATTTTAATTCCTATACTGGATAATTCAGAGGCAATCTTTACTTCTAAATCACCATTACCTGATCCAATACTTAATATTTTGAATACCTTTTGTTCTTTTTGATTCAAACAGTATTTTTTGCAATGGGTAACAAAGAAATCGTCCGGGTTGCAAAATTCAAATTTTTTAAAAATGGGAAGTAAATACTTATTTGACCAGTAGTGGTAAATTTCTGGTAACTCATGAATATTGTGGCGATTTTTGTAAAAGTCCAGCTCTTTTTGTGTCTTTATATTATAAGAGTTCTCTTGCTCTTCTTTAGAATTTTTAAAACCAAGTTTATTTTTCAAATTTGAAAATAGTTTTTTCATTAGGTCTATTTTTGTAAGCATATAAAATATTTTCTATCTAATCACAAAATAGTCAAAATAAATACAAAACAATTGAAATAGTTTATAATTAATTTTTTCCTTAAAACATTGAATCTACGGATGATTTTTAGCTCAATTACCTTCCTGTTTTACTTTTTACCCCTGTTTTTACTGCTGTATTTTATAACGCCTTTTAAAAACACTGTTTTATTGATTGCGAGTTTATTCTTTTATGCATGGGGTGAAGCGCAATATGTTGTTCTCATGCTATTTTCTATTGGTATTAACTTTAGTTTCGGTCTATTGATAGATAAAAACTCTCAAACTCAAACTAAAATAAAGCAATTATTCATTTTAAGTCTGGGTGTCATCGCAAATTTACTCTTGCTAGGTTATTTTAAGTATTTTAATTTTATTTCAGGTGATTTATTGCATATTGAATTGTCTGAACCTGTGCATTTACCGTTGGGCATTTCATTTTTCACCTTTCAAGCCATTTCCTATTTGGTTGATGTTTATCGCAAAGAAGCCAAGGTTGAAAAGAATATCTTTAATCTTGCCTTGTACATTTCTATGTTTCCTCAGTTAATAGCAGGACCCATTGTTCGTTTTAAGACAGTTGCTAAACAAATTCATAACCGTCTACATACGCTTGATAATATTTCTAAAGGTATGAGAATTTTTATCATTGGCTTGGCTCAAAAGGCTTTAATCGCCAATACTGTTGCTATTACGGCTGATGAAATATTTGCCTTACCCGAAAGTGCTTTAACCACAGCTGTTGCATGGCTTGGGGCATTTTGTTATACCTTTCAGATTTATTTTGATTTTGCAGGCTACTCCAATATGGCAATTGGCTTGGGCTTAATTATGGGTTTCACCTTCCCCAAAAACTTTAATTACCCTTATATCTCTCAATCCATTACCGAGTTTTGGCGCCGTTGGCACATGAGTTTATCGACATGGTTTCGTGATTATTTGTATATTCCTTTAGGTGGAAATCGAATCTCGCCTTTTCGTACTTATACCAATTTGATGCTTGTTTTTTTATTGTGTGGTTTATGGCACGGAGCGGCATGGACTTTTATTTTTTTGGGGGCTTATCACGGCTTGTTTTTAATGTTAGAACGTTTTAAATTAAGTCAATTACTTGATAAATTACCAGCTATTATACGACACACCTATACCTTGATTGTTGTTGTCTTTGGCTGGGTTATTTTTCGAGCAGAAAATTTAACTCAATTGCAATATTATAGCAAAACACTTTTGGGTTTGGGACAAGGTACAAGTGTGCTTGAAACAATACCAACTTTCTTTAGCCACTCGCTGGCAACTACATTAACCTTTGCAGTGCTTTTTTCGCTACCTATTTTTAACTATTTAAAGACTCAATTTAAAAGCACTATTTCCAACCAACAAAGTGTCAAAACACTTTCTTTTCATGCCATTTTTGAAATTTTTTACCTAAGCATTTTCCTGCTTTCAATTGTTAATATTGCCAGTGGTAGCTACAATCCCTTTATTTACTTTAGGTTTTAACAATGAAAAAATTCTATCAGCTTTTTTCAATCGTGTTTGCCTTACTGTTTTTATGTTTGCCTTTGATAAAACATATTTACACTGGTGATGAAATCAAGAGTGAAGAAAATAGAAACTTAACTCAAATGCCAAGTCAAGCAATAAATTTAACATCGCTGTCTAAATATACATCTCAATTTGATACGTATTTAGCCGATCAGTTTGGCTTTAGAGATGCCTTTATCAGAACCGCCAATAGGTTACGTTATCGTTTGTTTAATGAAGCCACCTCTAAACAAATCACCATGGGTAAAAATGGATTTATTTTCTTAAATTCGCACAGCGCGAAACACCTCTATTCACTAATCAACAATGTCTGCGACATTAAACCTCTTACTAAAAACTTACAAGACGATGCTATTAAGGTATTCTCTAAATTCATTAAACTGTATGAAAATCAAGGTTATCAAACTGGTATTGCAATTATTCCGACAAAATCTAGAATTTATCCAGAGAACTTACTAAACCCACAAGCTGAAATTTGCCAAGCAAACACAACGACATGGCTCGATAAACGCGTCAAAGAGGTAACAGGGCGTGGCATTTATTATCCGTTAGATAAATTTAGGCAATGGAAAAGTGAATTTCAAGTGTTTCTGCCTGCCTATTTTCATTGGAATGGTGAGCTGCCATACCGTGTTGCCGAAGATATGATGAAAAATTATTGGCATATTGAACCTAAACTTGAAGTCAAATCAGAAAATACATCCGTTGAAACTGATTTGAAAAGATTTCTTTTTGGACTCAATATCCATGATGAAACTAAAAAGTATGATTATTCACCCTATAAAATAACCTCATGTAAAGGCGCTCACTGTTTTAAAGACCTGGCACATGTTTATAAGCGAATTATTGGTTTTCGTTATTTTAAAGACTCCAATACCCATCGCAAGTTACTGATTTTATCTGATTCATTTGGCGCAAAAATTACTCCTCATTTTATACGGGGATTTGATGAGGTGGCAATGATAGAGCTAAATCGTTTAAAGAAAAAAGAAAGGCTTGCTTTTTTTGAATCGGTATTAACCATTGAAAAACCAACACACTTCCTCTTGTTGTTTCATGATGGTGGCTCTAAAGGTAGAACCTTGTTACTCAACAATATTTTATCAAAATATGATTAACTTTTTCAATGCTACCAAACCCTTTCTTTTAATACGTTTAATCAATTGGCTTTCTTTTTGTTGGTAAAACTTCAAACTCACCAATACTGTGAGATTCATTAGATATTTCACCATAAAGTTTAATTTGATAATTGCCTGACTCTGGGAAAAATAGTTTATCATCTATAGCTGCAGTAATTATTGGTAAATTGACTTCGGTTTTTAGTGCTTTTCCATTTACTCTCATCACCGCACCTTTTGGAGCGCAGTCTGTTTTAAGCCAAAAAGCCGATAAACCCGAGGGCTGTGTATTAAAACTTTGACCTTTAATAGTGCCTTTTGGACCCCATGCTTTTATTGAACAAAACCCAAGTTTATTGGGCAGTTCAATTTCTTTTGGTTTCTGATATGAAATAACCTCAAACTTGCCTTTACAAGCAACAGGTAAAAACTTAACAGCGCCTAATGACATCTCTTCGGTATTTATTGATGTAATTAGTCCATTTTTTATTTCTGCATAGAGCCATTTGTCTTTATGAAAATAATCAGGAAGGTTGGGAAGGTTAATTTCATTTATCTGTCCAGTTGTTAAATTACTGAATAATAAAAATCGCTCGGTGTCTTTAGCTAAAAATTTATTTAAACGTTTCAAAGTTTCAAGATCTCGGTCTAAGAAAAAATGCAGTTGTTTTATTTCATCATTATTATTAAGCTCTATTAGATAGAATCCGGGCAATTGGTTTGTAATTCTTCGGCCTCTTGAGAAAAACTGATGAGTAATGTCAACACCACCCCAGTTAATAACAAATGCATTGCTATAAGGGTTTATACTGATTTTAACTCCCTCATTACACTCCATTGGTTTACTGTCTTCTATTGAATAGCTTGCATTAAGTTGGTATACCGACTGCATCACGCGTTTTTTCTCACACGTATCTAGGGGCAATGTTATTTCTTCATCAACCTGACAATCTGATTGTGCAAATACATTTGTAATAATTTTTGTCTCGTCATAGTCGACATATCGTGTGACAAAATAATCCTGATGGACTTTTTTTACTGCATTAAAATCAGACTGGGCAAAAGTAAAATTAACATTATGGTTTATTCCTAACAAATCCAATACATTTGCGACAAGGTTGAATGTAGAAGTCAACTTAGCTTCATCCATTTTCTTTTGCTTAAGTGATTCATCAATAATAATTGTTAAGATTCTTCTATCTGTTGTTTGATCTGTAAATATTTCGGTTAACTCATGCGTTGGAAAAATCGAATGATCTCCTTGAATATAAACCAGTGTATTATCGAGTAATTTTTCTTGTTTTAACTGGTCTATAAACTTCCCTAACAACAAATCAGTGCAGTGAATTGCATCTAAATATGGAGCTTGGATATTTGCTTGATTGTATGGAGTGCACCCATTATATGTAAACCCAGGAATATGCGTACCTAGAGTTAATAAGGTCATATTATAGGGCTGAGATTGTTTAGATAAATTACGTATCTTCTTGATTGCATAATCAAATAGGCTATTATCCACCAATCCCCATGTATTGGTCTCTAAACTTAATTTTTTCCAGTAGTTCACCCCTTTAAGCTCATCATAACCATGCTCTTGAAGAAAAGCACCCTTTCCTGCAAACCCCAAATCAGCCCCACCATAAAAACTTTGTTGATAACCAGCCTTACGTAAAATGTCACCTAAACACGGCAAGTTGGATAATCGACCCGATTTGGTGAGTAATGAATTGTTACCATTGTCCATATCCAATAATGTTCCACACTGCGAGTTGGCAATTCCTTCAATAGTTACATAGGCTGATGAAAAATTATTTTTAAAACTGAAATTATCCTTTTTCAATTGATCAATATGAGGAGTTAATCCAGGAAATCGGTCATTCTCTGATAACATCTCACTAAATGACTCTAGATATATAAGAATTATATTTTTAGGTTTACCTTTGGTTGTAACGATTAAATCTTTTTTATCTATTGGAAAAGATGATGCTGGTCGCAGGTTTTTGAGGGTTTGTTTAGCTTGTTTTTTTGCTTCTTCGGGTGTTAATGTTTTTAGTTGTGAAAAATAATAATGATTATAACCAGTATAGAAATGCCACTCTGGTAAATTATTTTTAAAAATTAAAATAAGAAAAACAGCTATCAGAAAAAGCATTATTGGGATTTTCTTTTGTTTAAACTTAATTTGTGATAACAGTTTGGTAAAAACATAAAGCAAGACTAAAAGAATAAATATGGCAAAGAAAAACAAAAACCCATAGTCAGACAAGCCTATTTTAAAAGAGTGCCAACTAAAGTGTGCAAAAAACTCACTGGTAAAACCCTTGCCAGAGAAGTCATAAACAAAGCTTAATATAAGTCGAATAAAAAACGAAAAAACGAACAAAATTAAAGTTACAGCCAAGGCAAAATACTTATTAATTTTTTCCAACCAATAATATACCATTGCCAAGAGTATTGAGATGCCAAAACTACTCAAAACGACTTCTAACATTGAGTATTCGCGCTGATATTTTATTGCAATAATTGCAATAGGTATCAAGATGAGAACCCATACCAGTAGGGCAAACCTAACTAAAGGTGTTTTTAAAGTGATCATTTTTTATATCCTTTTTAATTAAACGATTTTACCTTCACATCTTTCAAGCGCACTGGCACAGCAACAGAACAGACATCGATGTAATTGTGTTGGTGCAAAAACCATTCGCCGTTACGGTTTTTACGTGATTTTATAATATTTTTAAAGCTTTGTGAATTTGTTTTCATGGTTTGAAGTGCTATGCGTTCTTTTGGGTTTATATCACTAGCAACTTTGATGCTGATGATTTTGTTTTTGCCTTTCATATCAACCGCTCCTTTAAGATTTGAGCTGCGCTGGAGGTGTTGAATAGGCTCCATGCCAGTAATGACTCGCCCAAAGACGGTGGTATTTTTATCCAAATATCGCTGCGCCGAACCAATGACAATATACAATTCAGTGCCACCACTATCAGCAGGATTACCACGTCCCATGGCTAATGTTCCATAACAATGTGTCATCCAGTATTCGCCCTTTTCTTTATCAAAAGCGGCTGCAAAGCCTCCGACAAAACCTGTTTGCGGGGCATAACCATCGGCTAACCCGATTGGTGTAAAGTCTAATGGCTTTTTGGGTTTGGTAGTAAATTCTGCAGCTATGGTCAGTTTTCCACTTTTAGGTTTGGCTATTTTTTCGGGATCAGCAGGTCCTCCTTGGGCAACAAACCCATCTACGACTCGGTAAAAACTAGTGTTATCAAATACGCCCTCACGTACCAGTTTTTTGGTATTGTCAGCATGGTTCGGTGCAAATTGTGGGGCTAATTCGACTACCACCATGCCTGTTTCCAAGGTGATGTATAAGGTTTGTTCTGGGTTTAAATCACGCCATGCAGAATCGGGGGAGTTGTCAATAATTTCATAGGGTGATTTTGCTTGAATAGATACAGCAACCAAGCATAAAAAAATAATTAATTTATTCACTTTTGTTTTTTCTCCCTAGCATTTCTAACATCTTTTCTTGCATTTTTTGCAAACCTTGAGCGGGCCTGAGCATGACTTTAAACTCGGTGACTTGTGATTTATCATTACAAGTAATAATATCCACACCGTTAATAACAACACCATCAATTTCTGCTTCAAACTCTAATGCGGCATGTTTATCTTGCATGATTTCTTTTTTATAATGAAAACCTGTGTCCTCGAAAGCTTTCATGGCGGCACTTAAGTACATGGCGGTTAAGGCTTTGCCTTTTTGTGGTGTGTGCAAAACAGGTGAGTGAAAAACTGCATCTTCAGCAAGCAAAAGATTGAGTAACTCAGGTTGGTTTTTTTCAATGAGTGTATGCCAGTGATTGATTGTTTGTTGTATTTTCATAAATGACCTCTTTTTAAGGAGTTTAACACGGGATTCAGAAATTCATCCTAATTATCTTCTAAATCCGATTGTTCTAAAATGGTTTTTGGGATTTCTTTTTTAACTTTTATGCCAAGCGATTTAAGTTGCTGAGCTTGGTTAATTAAGTTGCCTTTACCTTGTGATAGCTTGTTAATGGCATCATGATAGGTTGATTGCGTGGTATCCAGTTGCTTGCCTAATTTTTCAACGTCTTGCACAAACCCTCTAAATTTATCGTATAACACGCCAGCTCTTTGGGCTATATCTTGGGCGTTTTGGTTTTGTTTTTCATAACGCCAAAGATTTTCGATGGTTTTTAGTGTGGCAAGCAGGGTTGTTGGTGTCACTATAATGATTTTTTCATCAAAGGCCTGAGCTAACAACTGTTCATCGTGCGTGTAGGCTGTAATAAATGCAGCTTCAATAGGTATAAATAATAAAACAAAATCCAATGAATGAACCCCTTTTAATGATGAATAGTCTTTTTTACTCAACGCATTAATGTGATTTTTAATGGCATTGATGTGTGCTTTTATTGTTGATTTCTCTTGGTCTTTTGATGTTGCTTTGCAATAGCTTTCATAGGCAATTAGGGATATTTTTGAGTCAATTACTATGTCTTTATTATGCGGCAAATGAACAATGACATCAGGCTTAAATAAGCTATTATCATCCTTTCGATAACCTTCTTGGCTGTCATATTCATATCCTTTTCTTAATCCCGATTGCTCTAATGCTCGCTCCAGCACCATTTCACCCCACGTGCCTTGAATTTTTTTATCTCCTGTTAATGCCTTGGTTAAGTTTATCGCTTCCTGGTTAAGCTTGAGATTCAGTTCTTTAAGTTGTTTAACTTCACTCAGTAATGACGCGCGTTGTTTGCCTTCATCGTGGTAAATACTGTCAACTTTAGTTCTAAACTCATTTAACTGTTGTGAAAAAGGGTTAAGTAAAGCATCCAGTTTTTGTTTGTTTTGGGCTGAGAATTTTTTATCTTTTTCTTCAAATATTTCGTTAGCAAGGTTTTTAAATTGATTACTTAACGCTTCTTTGTTGCTCATGAGTAAATCAATTTTTTCCTCACCATTAAGCTGCTGTTGTTCTGCTACAGCTAAATCAATGGTGAGTTTTTTATTGGTGTTTTGCAATTGCTCAATAAAGCGTTCAAGCTTTTTGTTATTCTGATGTGACTTAAGAAATAACTCTTTGAGTTTTTCAAGCTGTTGCTGTGATAGTTTTATTTGTGTTTTCAGTTTGTTTTGTCCATTTTCAATTATCAGTTTTGTCTTTGAACGGCTTATCACCCAACAAAGCAAGTACCCAAGAGCAAATGTTATTAAGTAGCTGATTAATTGTAACGGTGTAATATTCATCATAGGCAAATATTATACCCAAAAAAAAGGGCAAACATCAGTTTGCCCTTTAATTGACTTGCAAATATAGTTATCTTCGACCTCTTAACTCAGATCGCGCGGATGAGCTTCGACTTGAGGATCTTGATGAACTTCTCGAGCTGCTTGAAGAACGTGATGAACGAGAAGGACGCGAAGAAGAATCTGAAGAACTTGATGAAGAGCGACGCGATGGCGCAGGACGCGAATTTTGTCTTGGCGCGCTTTGAGGCGTATTAACATTTCCATTGTTGCTATTTTGCCTTGTTCTTACTGGCGCAGAATTGCTTGGTCTTGCTCCTTGGTTTGGATGCGAATAATTGTTTGCTCTTGGGTTTTGGTTGCGGCCTTGGTTATAACTTGGTCGAACAACTGGTCGATTATTGCTTTGTGTACTACCTGTATCATAAGCATTAACCTGTGAACGAGAACGCGACGTGCGATTTGTTCTGTTGTGATTTTGTGTCACTGGTTGTCTATTGTTATACGTGCTACCTTGTCTTCTTTCACGCATATAAGGAGTCATTGATTGCGCAGATCCTTTTGAGTAACGGTTGGTTGTCGTTGGTCTTCTGGTATTAATACCAGATGAAATAATGCCGTTGTTGGTATTTCTATTGTGGTTATTGGTATGGGGTTCTAACTCAGAACGTGCACCATCATAACGAGTTGTGCGATTACGATTATTGGTGTTTTGATTTGCGTTGCGATTGGTACTGTATCGTCCCTTTCCTGTGCGGCTTGAACCTGTACTGAAGGGAGTGCTTGTTGCCGGTTGTCTGCGGCTGGAATAACCACTAGTTGTCCGCCCTCTTGGGTTGCTACGATACGTACGATTAATGTTTCTATTTGAATTGTAATAACGGTTATTATTGTATCTACTATTACTCGAATAGTTGCTATTGCTGCGATTTCTAGCAGCTAAACGCGCCACTTCGTTACGTGCAGTGATGTGTCTATTTGTTTGGTGGTTGTTCCAATAGTTGTTCCAGTAGCTTGTATAATAAGGGTTGTAGTAATAATTGTTACTGTAATTATTACCCCATCCCCAAGAATTACCCAAACCCCAAGAA
>JAMOMK010000113.1 GCA_027067055.1 Lysobacterales bacterium
GCTCCACCCCATAACATTGCTGATGTTGCCATTAGTGAAGATTCAGCTGCTTGAATAGTAGCTAAGTGGCAAGCGCCACAAGCCTCACGGGCAATGCGATAATCCGATGGATTAACAAATCGGATAAATTCAGGGCTTTCTTTATTTAATAAAGTATAGCTTCGTTTAGGGTTTGCACTGCTTGGAAAATGCCATTTATCTGGAAACAATGGTAAAACATGTGCTTTCTCAAGGGTATGAAGATACTCGTCATCTCCTTTTTTCAAACCTGGTGCCACATGAATATCAGCATTTCCACCATGACAATCAGTACAACCCAATTTTATAGCGGGAGTTTCATGCATTGTTAGTTCATCTGTGTTGCTATGACAGCTGATACAGCCTTCACTTTTGGCTTTCATATCCGCTTTGGTTTGAGTCTTTGGAGCGGGAGGGTAAATGGGATATTCACGTTCTACTTTACGAACACTATCCGATGCAATAGCACTGTTTAATGCAAAGAGTATTCCAACTGTCGTTAATATTTTTTTCATGTCCTTTTTTCCCTAGTACGTTAGAATTATATTGAGTAATAATGAATCAACATCGCCTTGACCGTACAATTGTTCAAAGCCTTTACCTGTAAATAATCTCGCGTAAGATAAACGCAGCACTATATTTTGTGAATTCAATGGTCGCCAAATAAAGGCAGCAGATAAATCGAGACCAATTTCTTTGTCTATATCAGCCTGTTGTCTTGCCACTTCTAATACTTCTGTTGTGGCAAATTCAAGGTAGTTAGCATTCATTGAAAAACTTAACTCTGGTAAGATTTCCATATCCATTCCAACTCCTAATAAGCCAATACCTGGGTTGGTAAAATTAGATTGACCATGTTCTTTTGAGGAACGTAAGGAGTTTAATATACCGTTACGAGCTGATAGTGCGACCTTTCCACCACCAATAAGCGGATTTGCCTGACGAATCCAATAACTGGTATCGGCTCCTGCAAATTGTGGGTTTTCAAAAATCGCATCGTAACCATTTGATTTATTATCATAAGGGTCATCATCGCCACTTCCATATAAAAATGAAGCACTTAATCTAATCCAGTCATAATCTATTGAAGCTTCAGCTGCGAGAAAATAGGCACTTATATCCGATTGTGTATCAGTAAATGTCCCATGTGATTCTTTGCCGAAAGCGTAAGAAATAGATGTGGTTAGATTTAATCTTCCAAAATGACCATCACCGTTATAACTAAGGTAGTTAACATCATAGTCATTAGGACGCTCTGTTCCTAAAGAAGCAGGACGTGCAATAAACCCATTGTTGTCATAAAAAATAGTACCATCACGGTTTCGGTTATGTATATAGCTGAATTGTGAGAAAAAACCAAGTGTGGGCTTATCTTGTAAATAAACATTGGCAATAAATAAGTCATCATTACGTAAAG
Source organism: Lysobacterales bacterium (assembly GCA_027067055.1). Taxonomy (GTDB): domain Bacteria; phylum Pseudomonadota; class Gammaproteobacteria; order Xanthomonadales; family Marinicellaceae; genus NORP309. The sequence goes on from JAMOMK010000113.1 coordinate 1,436, forward strand.
CCTTGCCTAAATCATTAAGCCCGCTATTGGTGTCTTTTTCAAAACGCCTAAACAAGGCAAGATTATACTGTAATTTATTATTGTTTCGTGTACCAAACAACCTTAATCCAAACGGTGAATCTTGGAATAAAAACCCACGGAAATCACTGGAAAAAGGCTGAATACCAAAACGAATACTATCAAAATCGTAATTGGATGAAACATCTCGCAAATGCTTATCAATAAATAAAGCTTGAATACCAATATGGTTATCCGTACGAGTTTTCCCTTGGGCAGGGTCAACATTTAATCCCAAAATTTCATCAATTCGGGTATGGTTATAATTAAAAACTGGAATGAATCTGTATTCATATTCTGGAGGTTTAAAAGTTGTATCTCCTTTATAGTAAACAAACTCTAATGCTAAATTTTCATTGAGTAGGCTTTGCTCATAGCCGCCAAATTGATCAATTTGACCTGGGTTATTGCTACTTTGCCCACCCACAGGTGTGGCTGCATCGCGTTTTTCATAAAGCGTATCAGAAATAACACCTAAATTAAAGAACCAGTCTTCACCATGAACAGGTCTATCAGCTTTTAAGACATTACGGTTATAAGGATCATACCACCGTTCTTTATAGCCCAAAGCTTCAACAATACGCCATCTATCAGGAATTGGAATTTTGGCTTGAAATTGATCAGATCGTGGTCGAGGAACTGGAGAAAAAGTGCGCGGAACATAAACCTTAGGCTCTACTTTTTCTTCAATAACTACAACGATAGCTTCACCAGTATCTTGATTTATTTGCACCTGTTTTGTATTGCAATCACGATTAGCCGCCCCTGCTCTTCTTCTTTTGCGTTTGCCTTTTTGTTTGGCTTGATCTTGGCTGCAATCAATTTCATTAGTTTGTGCTATTACCGAAGGACTAAATAGACTCGTTGAAATAACTAATGTTAAAGAAAACACAAAAGACGTTATTTTAATTTTCATGTTATTCTCCTACTTGCCACGACAAACATTTTGTTCTGATGAGCCATTAAAGGGTGAAAAAGGGCATTGCACATAGCGTAATCGTGTTCCTTTAGGTGTTAAATTGTCTGCACGTTTGTTAGATGGCGCATTATTTATTGTGCCAGATAATTGAATAGAAGCATTATGAACACCTAAAAAAGCAATCATATCATCTTGATCGACACCATCACCTGAAACACCAATACCTCCAACAAGTTGGTCACCTCGATAAATTGGCACGCTCCCTGGAAATATTTGAACACCATTGGCAAGGCGTGTTGAGGCATTGGATGTGCAAATATTATCAGTATCTGTACCAAGTCCTGCTGCAGCAAAAAGCACATGTTGAATGACCTTATTCATCACTAAATCTAATTGTAACCCTGTTGACAAAAAACTCCATTCATTGTTTCTAAATGACTTACTGAAAGGCCCGTGTTCATTAGCTTCTATGCCATCAGCATAAAAGGGACGAGATAAATTACCACCTGCCCTATCTGAAAATGCTATTCCGTCACTTAAGGCATTAACTCCCACAAAACTCTTAACTGCCGTCACATAATCAGGTATTGCTACGGTTTCTTTAACATTTAAATCCGTATCAAAATAATTGGTTGGAGTTGTTATACTATTTAAATAATTAGCAGCATCTGTATTAGAGAAAAAAGCGGCTGTTCGTGCTTTTTGTAAGGCTACATCTGACCCAAAAACAGGAGCATCAGGAGTCCTTACCATTCCCAGGTTATTGCCTTGAGAATCGACTACAGCAATTGTTACTTGAGCCTGAGAACCCAATGGTTGACGAATTTGAGCCCGTGCTCGATTGGAAATATCCAAAGCAGATTTTAATATTTCTTGTACTTCATTTGCCGTTAGTGGAGCAGCAGAATTGATAAAAGCACCGTCACTACCAGAGATAGGAGTAAAACGATTGGTATTGGAGTCATCAACAAAAACAAAAGCATTTAAGCCATTGTATAAAGTTGAATCAGCACGTATTCCTGATTCTTCATGACCAAAAACCATGCCGCGTTTAATGCTACCATCTGTATAAGTATTAACCGCAATTAGTCTTCCTGTTGTGGGTGGAATTGCATCAAAACTTCCAGATGATTGAGATACATCAGAGGATAAGACGTCACTGTATCGCAAAGTTTTTCCATCAACTGTCACACGGTTTGCTTTAATTCCAATAGGTGGCTCAAAACCAATTGTCGCTGCTAAGGCTATTAGTTCATCATTATCACGATCAAAATCCATGATATTCTTGTCAATAGAATAAATATTATCTGATATAACACCCACTCCTCCAACAACAGTGCCATTTATATACAATGGAAACCCTCCAGAATCTGCAGATAAACCTAAGGGGGAGCGTTGAGGCCCGATATTTTTTGTTGGATCATACCGTAATGAAAAATCTGAACATGGTAATTGACTGAATTGCACTCCAAATAATGGTCCAGAGGGTTGATTTTCTTCTCCTGGGTTAAAATGTTCTTGTATTATTTGTCCAGCTGTTCGGGTGGAAAATGCATTGCCAGAACTGGATAAATAAGCTCCTGTTATTGCCTTGGCAATAGCAGCAAGTGCATCACCATCAGCCCCAGATGGCAAAACAATATTGTCTAAACCTTTTTCAACCACAGGTGGAACAGCTGAGGTAATTGTAACTTTCGTGTCAATTCCATTCATGCGATAAACAGCCAACACATTACCTACCCTATCAACAACTGCAATGGTTGCTAATTGCCCAAGGTTTTGCGCTTGCGAAATAGCCTGAGCCAATACTTGTTTAATATTATCAATTGATACATGCATGTCAGATGGAGCAACACCAACAACTGATGGTGGTTGATTTGGAATATTGTTCGGAGTCCATCTTGTTCCTTCATTAGAAAAATCAATATGCATTTGAGCAGTACCAAGGTATTTTGAATTCAATTCAATTGGTGACTGTTGTTGCGCACTTACATTGATTGTCATTGACAATAATAATATTAATCGTGTTTTACTATTCATGTTACTCTCCTTTCCCCTTCTTTATTTGTTGTTCAAAATGAAACTCATGGCAGCGAGTACAGGTGAGTTCCACACTGCTTTTGATTCCTTTTTGATGGCATTCAATGCATTTATTTTGTTGAGGTATTGCTATATCTTTTGAATCATCTGATTGTTCAACTTCATGACACGTTAGACACACTTCTTCATTGTCTTTATTTTTTACACTAAAGTGACTAACATGATCAAATTGTGCTTTAGAGTACCAATCTTGGTTGATTTTGATCGGTTTAACAAACCACTTATCCATTAACTCATTGGTTTTATTGGTGGTGACTTCATGGCAAGTTATGCAACCACTTTGTGTGAATTGAAATTGTGCTTCTTTTAAGGCTTCTTGTCTACCACAGTTCAAACTACTGCCTTTACAAGTTGCATTATTACTATGCTGCCCAGGAATTCTTCTGATTTTTTTTCTAGAGCGTTTTTGCCTTAATTCTGGATCTGTAAATTCACGGATAAAATGAGCTTCTAACATGACAAAAGCAGCTCTTAAATCTCCATGTGGCAACTCTAGATCTGGGTTAAAAACATCAAATGACAGTTTGTGACAACTGCGACAATCTTTATCCATTGTTATGGGTTTAAAGTGTTCTTTATCATCTTTTAACTGATGGCAGTCTGAACACACTAATGCCTCTCCTGAAAATTCATCTTGTACTTGTTCTGAATCCAAATGAACTTTATGTGAAAATTTTAAATTTGATTCTTCTTTAAAAACAGAATTTGGTTCAAATTTGGGGCGCTCTTTTTTCCATTCATAAGCGCCATTAATTAGCTCTGGTTGAATAAGTGTCAACCTAAAAGGAGGATGGTTTTCTGAATCAAACCCTGTGACAACTTGAACAGGGTTTCTCTCTAGTGATTCTTGTGTCTCGTATTTTTTAATATCCTGATGACAATTAACACATAAAGTATCATCTGTACGTGTTATTTGAGCAGGTTCATTGTGTTCTTTATGGCAATTTTCACATAAAAACTGGTCAATTTGCTCCACTGCAGGATGCCTATCATTCACGTGCTCACCAAGGTTTTGGTGACAGCTCAAGCACTGTTTATCTTGCACCTTTTCAAATGGTTTAACATGACAAACTTGACAATCATCTCCAATTTCAGGAATTCGATGCGCCATTGCCATAGGACCTGATAACCATGACTTATCTGTTACTAGTGGCAATTTTTTGGTTTTTTCCTTAATTTCTGAATGAGTAAAATTCAAATAAGGAATAACAAGGTATATCACGACAATTGAAAAGAATAAAAGATAGGAAATAAGACGTAAATTAGTTTTACTTTTACTTGCTTCAATCTTGAATTTCTTTTTAGCAACTGATGACTTCCTATTGGACCGAGATAGACTTAAAGCAAAATCAAACCCTGCAGGAACATCAATAACTTCTAGATTGTAAATTTCTAGTTGGTAGATATAACCTTTTTGTAATACCCCCGTTGCAGTTAATTTACTCTCTGTTTGTACTTCTAAATCATTGGAGCAACTAAATTTTGCATTGCTCTCATTTTTTGGTTTAATTGTAATGCTTCCATCTGCAATTTCTTCCAAATTCAGCTGAGCATTATCAGTATTGCCAATAGTGAGTTCATTAACATCAAAATCTAAATCCTGATATTCTTCATTACTACCAAAAACAGATTTTCTAACTAAAATAAACATAAATATATATTACCAATAAATAAAAACGACAAGAATATGAACAGTTAATGCGGCTAACAAACCAATAGTTAATGGTATATGAAAAAGCAACCACACTCTTAAATAAGCTTTAATTTGCAAGTTTCTTTTGATTATTTTCAAGAGCCTCTGTCTCCTTGAAAATTTAGAAAGAATTTTATCAAGTGCTGCTGCTTCAACATGGTTAATACTACTGGGTAAAGCTGAGGCTAAATAAGAAACAACTCTTTGTTGGTTTTTATTGGGCAACAATTTATCAGAAATTGACTGGATTTTTATTTTAGAATTATCTTTCCCTCTTAATTGAGAAAAAAGACTACCACTAATTTTAGTGTTTTCTAATGCGCTTAAAATAAGTAATCTTATATCTGCACGACAAGAACTGGATAAATTTTTAATTTCATCATCTATTTGAGCCAGCTCTTGTAACCATGTTTCTTGAGAGCCTCCACTATTATTCTTAGACATCACATGAGGGTAATGCATGTAAGTAAACAAACCATAAAATCCGGACAATATCACGACTACCATTAGAACATAAGCCAGTGTATGAATATTCCAACCTACTTGAAATGCCGCATGTAAAGTAGCTATCAACAACAAACTTGTGCCAAGAAATACGTGTGCCGATGTCCACCCCTCAACAGTTCCCATCCGTGATGAATAGCTTCTTTTTCTTATACCCAAGTAGGTTAATAATAAAACAAGAAAAGCTGCCAAAATTCCTAAAGTATATCCTTGCCAAGTACCGCCATTTGCTGGCTGTCCTGTGCCTTGGGTCAAATACAATACAATACTAGCAATAAGAACAATCAAAGATAAATTGAGGTATCTGTATTTTTTATATTTAAGTATATT
>JAMOMK010000114.1 GCA_027067055.1 Lysobacterales bacterium
ATCACTTTATCTTTTATATTTACGAAAATAATAACGCAATTATCATTGCTGTTATTCATGAAAAGCGGGATATTTTGAAACATTTAACTCATCGTTTGGAAACATAATTAATTCACTATATTTAATAACAAACCAGTAAAAAGATGATAAACCTACAAAACAACCCAAAAGAGTGGGCAACCCTAATGTATGAACTTGAAGATGCAAAAGAACATCTTGAGGATTTAATAAATACAATGAACTCACAAGAAAATATTGATGAGGTGAATTATGAAATAAACCTAGGGCATATTTTCGCACACCTGAATCGTGCTTGGAATTCTAGAAATACCATTGGCGAATATACTGATAAGACGCGTTCTATAATCAGTGCTTTTCCAAAAGACATTGAGCCTTGTGGGTAAATAAATTATTTTCTCAATCCATTCATTTAATGTAGGTGCGAGGTATAAGTTTATTCTTCAAAACTAGCTTGAACATTCTCCTTATTTAGAATTCTGATAATTTTTACTGTATTTTTATTTTCAACTAAATAATAAATTGAATGGTTTCGATAAACACTTCTTCGGTAGTTCTTGCGAATATAATCAACTGCTTGCCAGTGATAAGGATTCTCGGAAATTTCTGAAAACCTATTTTTCAATCCCTTTGAGTAGTTTATTGCCTTTGCCACACCAAAATTATCAATGCCATATTCAAATAAGCGTTCAAAGTCATCTTCTGCTTCTTGATTAAGTGAGTAAGAAGGCATTATAAATTTCTTCTATCCAATACAGCCTGCATAATCTCATCAACACTTCGCGAGCCCTTACCGCTTCTTTCACCTTTGATTAATGCAGCGCGAATGGCTTGAACTTCTGTCAATTGTTCTTGGTCTCGTCGTATCAAATCTCGTACGTACTCGCTATCATTAGTAAAGTCACCATCATTAATGCGTGACTTTATCCAGTTGCCTTGTTGCTCGGTAAGAGTGATTGTTTTTCTAATTGTTGCCATAAATTCACTTAATTGCATACTATTGGTGCAGTATAGCATACATGTTTTTATTCAACCAGAACTCCAATGAAAATCGTCATTTGACAAATTATTCAATTAATCATTAAATACAACAATGAAACAAAAAAACGAATTATACGCTGCGGTTGATTTGGGATCTAACTCTTTTCATATGGTGGTGGCTGAAATTGTTAATCATCAGATGCATGTGATTGATCGACATAAGGACATGGTGCGTTTGGCTAATGGGCTGGATGATAAAGGGCGTTTGTCGGATGAGAAGATGGATGAGGCGATTGCTTCGCTTGAGAAAATAGGGCAGCGCATTGTGCATATTCCAAAATCCCATCTGCGCATTGTTGGCACCAATACATTACGCAAGGCTAAAAATGCTGAGGAGTTTTTAGCGCGGGCATCAATTGCTTTGGGTAAACCGATTGATATTATTTCGGGTCGTGAGGAGGCACGGATTTTGTATTTGGGAGTCGCGCATTCTCTTGCCAGTAACCAAGGTAAGCGGTTGGTGATTGATATTGGAGGAGGTTCAACTGAGTTGATAATTGGTGAAGAATTCACCCCATTGTTGCGTGAATCTCTGCACATGGGTTGTGTCAGTTACACCAAGAAATTCTTTGCTGATGGTCTTATTTCAAAATCTAATTTTAAAAAAGCTGTCCGTTCTGCGCAACGACAACTGCTTTCAATTGTCAGCAAATACCAATTGACGGGCTGGAATATTGTTATAGGTGCATCGGGGAGTATGCGCTCCACTGCTAAGGTCATCACAGAAAACAATTATGCTCGTTATGGAATCGAGAAAGAGGGTTTGGATAAGCTTATTAAGAAGTGCTACGATTTAGGCACTATTGACAAGCTCAAAAACCTTGATGGATTAAGCTCTCGTCGTCGTCCTGTCTTTATCGGTGGGTTAGCCATTATAAAAGCCTTATTTGACTCACTGGATTTGCATACAATCCAGGCTTCAAGTGGTGCTTTACGCGAGGGTATTGTTTATGATTTAAGTGGCCGTTTACACCACAATGATATTCGACAGCGAAGTATTGATAAACTTGTCAAACAGTTTGAAATTGATATAACACATAGTAAGCGTGTCAAATCAACCATCGATGATTTAATAAAGTTAAGCAATATTAAACTCTCCAAGTCTCAACATGAATTACTTGATTGGGCAGCACAGTTGCATGAGTTGGGTTTAAATATTTCCCATTCACATTTTGAAAAACACGCAGCTTACATAATCAGTCATGCTGACATGCCAGGGTTTTCAAACCAAGAGCAAATTAAACTGTCTGTAATTGTGGCTTTGTTAAGGCGAAAAATCACAAAAGAATGGCTCAACAAACTATCCAATAAGCAACAACTTAAGTTGTTGCCGTTAATCGTAATCTTTCGCGCTGCGACTTTACTCAATCGTCCAAGAACAGACGAAAGTATCGAATTGGAATCCATCACATTAAATGATAAAGTTATTGAGATTAAATTCCAAAAAGAATGGCTAAACAATCACCCTTTAACCGAAGAAGATTTACATTCTGAAGCTAAATACCTAAAGTCATTGGAAGTAGAGTATTTAATTTTCTAAAAATATTTTTAATCTACGCCATCACAAGCATTAGGCGAACGATATGTTGAATTCGGAACGGGCTGGCGAGAATTGTTTATTTTCAGCAAAGGCTGTATTTCAACATTTATGTAAATTAAGGCGCAGCTCTAAAAAGTAGTTGCATTTGACTTCGTAACCTTACGTACCTTAAATCTCGCTCCCACGCGGAGCATGGGAACTAGTTAAACCTCCGCGCCTCTTGCGCTACTTAAACAGCGAAGCGCGTAGCCAAAGATTGCGATGCCCAATGAGATACCTGTCTTCGCAGGTATGACGGTTTACTTATTGGAGTATGACACAGCATTTTGAGTTTTACATATTCTCCAATTTAACCAACTGACCTTTTAGTTCTTCTAATTTATGCTCATTTGCTGCTAATGTATCTTTTTCTTTATTTACTACCGCCTCAGGTGCGGAGCTAACAAAGCGTTCGTTTTTGAGTTTGCCAGCACTTCGGGCGATTTCTTTATTGGCTGTTTCGATTAATTTATTAATGCGTGCTATTTCGGCATCGACATCAATTAAGCCAGCTAGTGGAATATTGACTTTCATTTCGCCAATCAGCGCTACGGCTGATTCTGGTGCTTGTTCGTCTTCTTTTAAGACTGAAATGTTTTCCAGTTGTGCCATGGTTTTTAATAAAGCTTCATTGTTGGCTAAGACACTTAAATCATTGGCAGAAGTATTTTCTAAAATTATACTTAAAGGTTTTCGCGGTGAGATATTCATTTCGCCACGAATTTGACGGACACCTAATACGGCAGCTTGTAACCACTGCATGTCTTTGAATGATTTTCCATCCACCAATTTAGCATTGAATTCGGGAAATTGGGCAATCATTATGCTGTCACTTGGCAACTCTAGTTTTATTTTGAGTTCTTGCCAAATTTCTTCTGTAATAAACGGCATGATTGGGTGCAATAAGCGCAAGGCTTCATCTAACACATATAATAAGGTGTGTTGCACATTGTATTTGGTGTTTTCGTCTTGCTTGAGTAATGGTTTGGCAAGTTCCACAAACCAGTCACAATAGTTGTTCCAAATAAAGTCATAAATACATTGCGAGGCTAAATCCAAACGGAAGTTGTCTAAATGTTTGCGGTAATCAGCAATGCTGTTTTGCAATTGCGATAATATCCATAATTCGGCGGTTGAATTAGGCTTCCATTTTTGTGTATCCAGTTTAAAGTCTTCTGTGTTCATGAAAACAAAACGTGAGGCGTTGAATATTTTGTTGCAGAAATTACGGTAGCTTTCCAAACGGTTCATGTCAAAACGCAAGTGTCTGCCGTTGGTTGCAAGAGCTGCAAAGGTGAATCTTAATGCGTCACAACCATTGGGGTTGATTCCATCAGGAAATTCTTTGCGGGTAGCTTTTTCAACTTTGGCAGCCATTTTGGGTTGCATTAAACCACTGGTACGTTTTGTGATGAGTTCTTCTAACTCTATACCGTCAATAATATCAATTGGGTCTAAAACATTGCCCTTTGACTTAGACATTTTTTGTCCTTGTGAGTCATTTATAAGTCCGTGAATATAAACCGTTTCAAATGGAATTTGATCCATAAATTTACAACCAGCCATAATCATACGCGCGACCCAGAAAAAGATAATGTCAAAACCTGTAACCAAAACTTGGGTTGGATAAAATTCTTTTAAACGGTCAGTCTCTTCAGGCCATCCTAGAGTTGAAAAAGGCCAAAGGTTAGATGAAAACCATGTATCAAATACATCTTCATCTTGGGTGAGTTTGAAATCATTGGCTAAATTGTATTTTTCACGTACCTTTTCTTCGGTTTCGGCTACATAAATTTTACCTTCTTCATCGTACCAAGCGGGAACTCGGTGTCCCCACCATAATTGGCGTGAGATACACCAATCTTCTATGTTTTCCATCCACTGGTAATAAGTTTTATCCCAGTTTTCGGGAACAAATTTTATTTCACCTTCTTTAACAACATCCAGTGCTTTTTTTGCCATGGTATCGACTTTGACATACCATTGGTCGGTGCGGTAAGGTTCGACAATACTGTGCGAACGATCACCACGAGGTACCATGACTTTATGGGGTTCAATCTTTTCCAGTAAGCCAAGTTCTTCAAAATCAGCAACAATTTGTTTACGTGCATCAAACCTATCCATGCCACGGTAAGCCTCAGGCATGTCGTCATTGATTTTGGCATCATCGGTTAAGACATTAATAATCTCTAAATCGTGGCGTTTGCCAATTTCTGCATCATTAAAGTCATGGGCTGGAGTAATTTTCACACAGCCTGTACCAAATTCTAAATCGACATAATCATCAGCAATAACCTTGATTTTACGGCCAGTTAAGGGTAAGTCAACGGTCTTGCCGACTAAATCAGTGTAACGCACGTCATTTGGGTTAACGGCAATGGCAGAATCTCCCAACATGGTTTCAGGGCGAGTGGTAGCAACAATAACATAACCCTTACCATCGGTTCTAGGGTATTTCAGATGCCATAAAAAACCATCTTCTTCAGCTGATTCGACTTCTAAATTTGATAATGCGGTTTGTAATACTGGGTCCCAATTGACTAATCTTTTGCCGCGATAAATTAAGCCTTCATCGTATAAATCAATAAACTGCTTTTGTACCGCTTTGGATAAGCCTTCGTCCATGGTAAAGCGTTCAGTTTCCCAATCAACTGATGCACCCAGGCGACGAATTTGCGATTGAATATGCCCTGCGGATTTTTCTTTCCACTGCCAAACCTTATCCAAAAACTTTTCACGACCCAATTCAGTGCGCTTAATGCCATCGGCAAGCAATTGACGTTCGACCACCATTTGAGTGGCAATACCTGCATGGTCGGTACCACATTGCCACAAGGTTTTTTTGCCTTGCATACGGTTATAACGGATAAGTACGTCCATAATAGTGTCTTGAAAAGCGTGCCCCATGTGTAAAGAACCTGTCACATTAGGTGGCGGCAGCATGATGCAAAAAGTCTCATCACTTTTAGCGCCATTATCACTTGGGCTAAAGTAGCCTGCCTCTTCCCATTGCTTGTACCAACGGCTTTCTATGTCTTTTGGATTGTATTTTTCTATCATAAGTTTTGTTTAGTAACGCAAAGAGCGCAAAGAAGGCGCAAAGTTTCGCAAAGTTTTTATAGGTTATTAACTAATCTTTTTATTCCTGATTTTAATAGTGATTCATTAAAGTTGATAAGCAGTCCTAGTTTATAGTTTCCAAGTTTTAAGTAAGTTAAAAGTTGTGCTTTGTGGCTTGGAGTTAATTTTTCTACAGCTTTTAATTCTATGATCACCTTCTTCTCAACCAACAGATTGATTCGATAGCCGTATTCTAATTTTATTTTTTTATAATTGACAGGGCAAGGAAGTTCTTTTTCAACTTTAAGTCCAGATTTTAATAATTCATAGTGTAAACACTCTTGATAAGCTGATTCTAACAAACCAGGGCCAAGGGTTTTATGAACCTCAATCGCACAACCAATAATTATATTTGAAATGTTATTTTCATCAATCATAAATTACTTTGCGAAACTTTGCGCCTCCTTCTTCGCGCCCTTTGCGTAACGCTTTTAAATTATGGCATTATCCAATATTTGTTTTAGCTTTAATATATTTTTTTGATGAATAAGTTGATTTTATTAAAGAAGCTCTGCAAGAGTTGAAAGATGCTAGGAAAACCTAGAACCCTAATCCCGATATAGAAAAGTCAAAACAAGCAGTAAGCCTTGGTGTATAATGGTTTTACTACAAATCAAAAATCACCCAACGGGTGAAACCAAGGCTTATGAATATATTACCACACAACTTATCAACAACGCATGAACTTTTAACATCCAGAGGTGGATTGCTTGCAATAGCTACTCTAATGCAAGAACTAAACCTCACAAACCTAATCGACAAACATTTTGTTTAACCCAAGAGCAACAGAGGTTTTAAACCCTCCGTATTTTTAAATTCTCTTATACTAATGCAGCACGAAGGTGGAATACGTTTAGATGACCTGAAGTACCTTAAAAAAGATGAAGCCATAACAAAATTGCTGGGATTGAAGGACATTCCACAACCTGACTCTGTTGGCGATTGGTTACGTAGAATGGGAACATCTGGAGTCGATGCCATATCATTAATCAATAGAGAATTATGTCGTATTGCACTCAAAGAAACCAATGGTATCACCCTAGATATAGATGCATCGGAAATCATCAGCAATAAAAAGGAAGCAAAAAAGACCTACAAATATAACCAAGGCTATATGCCAATGGTTGGTCACATAGCAGAAATAAACCATGTGATCCAAACTGATTTTCGAGAAGGCAATGTTGCACCAAAAACTGAAAATTTAGAATTTATAAAAAAATGTGTGAGCAACCTACCAAAAGGAGTAAAACTCAAGAACTTAAGAATTGACTGTGCAGGCTATCAAAAGTCCATTATAAAATATTGCGATGAAGAAGAAATCCACTTTGCAATTAGAGCTATAAAGAGTAAATCATTAACAAGTTACATAAACAATTTAGATGAAACCCAGTGGGATCCCGTCATTAAATCAGACGGTAAAGCATCTCAAATAAGTAGCCACAGAACAACCCATAATATTTCAGATTATAAAAAACCTTTCACATTGATTATTCAAAGAACAGCAAAATCAGGACAACTGGAGCTAAATATTGGTTCTCCAAGTGATGAAATAGAGTCAAATGGCTATGTTTACCGTGCAATAGCAACATCATTAGATCACATGAGTGATAGTGAAAGCATCAGTTGGTATGGTATGAGAGCTGAAAAGTCTGAGAATAAGATTAAAGAATTAATGCTGGATTTTGGTGGAGCGCACATGCTGATGAATTTAAAAAAAGCCGTGCCAAAGCAGTTAGGTTGAGGATTTATGCCATGGCAGCCAAGCTAATCAAACATTCACGTCAATACAAATTGAAATTACAAAATTTCAATCAAAGCTTATTGTTACAAATAATAGACAAAATTACACGCTATGGATTTTACCCTATCTTAGAATAGCTACTTATTAAGTAGTCGCACAAACAAGTGAGCAAAACCAGTCAGCCAATATCTACCTATGCCTAGAATTTGTCAAATGTTGGTATAAGCCGATGATTTTGTAAATATATATGAAAATTTTTGAAATTAAGACACATAACATCGAATTTCAAATAATTTAAGTTTGAATTGTAACTCGAAAACCCAAGTTTCTCTAAAAACCAAGATTTGATAGAGAATTTAAGTTCTATATCGGGATTTGGGTAGAACCTGAATTAGAACTAAATCAAAATTTTACATTCCAATTGTTGTTGTTGTTGTTGTGTATAATTCTGTCTATCAAACGGACAAACGGATAACATCAATGAAAAAATTATTATTGACACTGCTCATCACAAGCACAACTTTATATGCTCAGAATGTAATATTTGGAAATGGTTTTGAACAACCCGTTATTCAAATGGTTAAACTCAACGACACAGGTATTACATGGGGTGGCGATTACCCATCAGGTAATAATGCAACTTGTACCAGTAATATAGCATCCCCTCAAGATTGTAACCAAGGGCGAGATTTTACCCACAATGATGATACTGATGGACATGCAGGTTTTAGCTTTACCAAACTCGATGCAAACGGCACAGCCTTAGTTGACCAAAGTGTTGATTATGCCACTACACCTTGGGCATGTGTACAAGACAATGTTACAGGCTTGGTATGGGAAGTAAAAACCACCACCGCAGGCATTCACAATAAAGACAATACCTACCAATGGGGCGGAGATACGGCGATTGGCAAAGGTCACCCAAATGCACAAGGCACTTATTACGACCCAAGTTGGAATGAATTGGTGCAAGGCTCAAATACTGATAATCTTTGTGGGTTTAATAACTGGCGAGTACCTACAGTTGATGAGTTATCTGGTATAGCGAATCAAGGCACATTCAATCCTGCAATCGATACAAACTATTTTCCAAACACAGTATCATCAAAGTTTTGGTCGTCCTCGCCTATTGCTAACTATCCTTACTATGCGTGGATTGTCTACTTCGACTACGGCGGTGTCTACGGCTTTATTCGTGACAATGGCAATCGTGTGCGTTTAGTTCGTAGTCTCGGACAGTGATTTTTCTTTTTTTATAATTTTATGAATAAGAAGTTTCCAATATACAGAGATGCAAACCAGTTAATTATAGACACTGAGTTAACGGTTCGGCAATTTCCACGTTATCACAAATATACTTTGGGTAGCGAGATGCGTAGCTCTGCCTATACTATTTTAGAAAATATATCCTTAGCTATCAATCAGCCAATAAGCATGATAAAAGATAAAAAAGACTTAATTCAGCAAGCCCATAGAGAAACAGAAAAATTTAAAATAAAAATTCAGCTAGCAAAGTCCTTAAATTTGTACACAAATTTTAAGAGTTTTGAAACCATTGCCAGAGGAGTGGTGTCAGTTTCAAAACAATGTTTTGCATGGCAATATAAATTGCAACACCACAAGATGCGCCAACAGGGGCTATAAATTATGTTTATATTTAAAACCTCTTGTGCGTTTTTCACTGTGTGCCTTGTTCGCCTGTATAACCATATAGGTAATATAAAACAAGCAAATTACCCGAGGTTACTTGGGATATTTGTAAGTAGAATAAGTAACAAGGAAAATGCCCATTGGTTTTGGTCGTCCTCGCCAATTGCTAACAATCCTAACAATGCGTGGATTGTCAACTTCAACAACGGCAATGACAACAACAATAATCGTGACAATAACAATCGTGTGCGTTTAGTTCGTAGTCTCGGAGAGTGAAATGAGGATTTCGTATCAACAGATTTATCAAGCTGAACAAAAATGCAGTAAATCAAAACGCAAGGGTTCACAATGCCAGCGTTTTAATGCTGATTTAATTGATAACTTGTTTGAAATCCAGCAGGTGTTGCAATCTAAAACCTATGTGCCTAAACCCATGCGTGTATTTGTCGCAGACAATGGCTCAAAACCACGTGAGATTTATGCACCGCATTATTATGATCGTGTGATACACCATATACTCGTGCCAAGACTAGAAAAAATAATCGCTCATAAGTTTATCCATGATTCGACAGCCAATCAAAAAAACAAAGGCACTCATTTTGCAGTAGCACGATTGCAAAAAATGATGAGAAAGCCGTCATTGCGAGGAGCTTTACAACAATCTCAAAGTAACCCGTCATTGCGAGGAGGAACGACGCGGCAATCTCCAAAATCAAGTTCCGTACTAAATAAATTTCCATACTGCACTCGCAATGATGAAAGTGGACCGACTTGTAAGATGGGCCCCGCCCATTATTTTAGTTTTGTTGATTCACCAAGTTATCAGGATGATGGGCAGGGCCCATCTTACGTAAAACCCAATAAACTTAAACATGCCCTACGGCTAGTGCAAGGAGGGCAGCCATTGCAATTTCGCAAAACTAGCGTTGTGTCCAACAGATTGCCACAGTCGTGCCTCCTTCGCAATGACAGTGATTTTGATGCTGGTAATGATGAGTGTGTTTTAACCCAGAAAAACAAAACCTATTACCTCCAACTAGACATTCACAACTTCTTTTATAGCATCGATAAAAAAATACTCATGCTGATATTAGTCAAGCATATAAAGGTAGCTATAAAGCAGAAAAAAATCACTAGTGATACTGGCAGAGATTATTATTGGTTGTGTCAACAAATTCTAAAGCGAAACAATAAAACCCAAATAACACACAATGTTGAATTGCCTTTTATTAAACAACTACATAATATTGATAATGATAAAGGTTTACCAATCGGTAACTTGACCAGTCAATTTTTTGGCAATGTTTACCTTAATGAGCTAGATCAATTTGTTAAGCATCAATTAAAAGTTAAACACTATGTCAGATATGTTGATGATTTTGTATTGTTGTCAGATAACCCACAACAATTAGAAAAATGGCAAACACAAATACAAAAGTTTTTGGACAAAAAATTATCCTTGCGCTTAAAAAAAGTTGCTAAACCCAAAGACATTGCCCAAGGCGTTGATTTTTTAGGCTATATTATTAGACAGCATTACAATCTGGTTAGGCGACGCATATTGGGTAATATGCACCAAAGGCTTGCTTTATGGTACAAAGAAAATAATCAAAAAGTATGTAATGGTTCAGTTTTACATTTGCCTAAAGCAGCTTCAGATAAAATTGACAGTGTTTTTGCCAGTTATATGGGTCATTTCAAACATGCTAAAAGCCATAAAATCACCCAACAAAAGTTTAATCAATTTAAATTGTTGGATTTATTGTTTTATTATCATGAGGGGCAGTTTAAGAGTAAAAGGCATACAAAAAAAGCCACAAAACTAATGCAGCAATGGAGCTATTTTAAATTTCATTATCAACATTTTGTGCTATTGATGCAGGTAGGGTGCTATTTCGTGGTATTGAAACAATCCATTTCGTCACTTTTTTTTGATAGGTGTTCCCAAATAGAACATCAGAACCAGAATGGACAACCGTCATTGCGAGGAGGAACGACGCGGCAATCTCCTAAATTAAGTTCTGTACTAAACAGATTTCCACGCGGCACTCGCAATGATGAAAGTGGCCCATCTTACCTATTTTTTGATAGAATACTCAAACAATCAAAACTTAAACCCAATTGGATAGAATTTCATCAAAAAAAACTATCCTTTGTTTTAAAAACATTACAACAACAATCGATTTCTTATGTGGTAGCTACCCAACAAGGCTATGTCAACAATAAGTTAAGAAAACGCAAAGTTTCACAAATCTATATCTCAAATAATTTAAACCCAAAGGACGCAACATGAAAGCCATTATAATAACATTAATCATCATAAATTTATCTATCTATCAAAAAGCCAATGCAGTATGTGAGGCGTACATAACTGACGAATGGCCTGACTCTCGCTATACAGTTACAGATATATCTGGCGACAACGTGGTTACAGATAATCAGACAGGTTTAATGTGGAAACAATGCCCTCAAGGTTTAACTGGTTCAATCTGCGATACAGGTAGTGTAACAACTCACACATGGCAACAGGCATTAGATTTGGCTAGTATAGAAGACTTTGCTGGTTTTACTGATTGGCGAGTGCCTAACCAAAAGGAGTTGCGCACAATTGTTGCCAGAAATTGTTATAGCCCAAGCATCAATACCAATATTTTTCCTAATACGCCAAGTAATTGGTTTTGGTCGTCCTCGCCTTTTGCTGACGGTCCTGACTTTGCGTGGATTGTCTACTTCGGCAACGGCGATGACGGCGGCAATGGTCGTGACGTTGGCGATCGTGTGCGTTTAGTTCGTAGTCTCGGACAGTGATTTTTTCTTTTTTTGTTTTAATAGTGAGATATTAAATAAGTTGACATTAATTTACATAATAACTACAATGTAATTATTAGTGATTTAATATTTCAATGGGATGAAAATAAAAATAGAAGCAATCAAAGGAAACATGGCATTTCATTTGCAGAGGCTAAAACGGTATTTTTTGATCATTTAGCTAGGCTGATTCCTAATCCAGATCATTCAATTGGTGAAGAGCGATTCATTTTGATGGGTTTGAGTCAAAAATATCGTTTACTCACTGTTTGTCATTGTGAAAGAGATGGCGATACCATAAGAATAATTTCAGCAAGAAAAGCAGATAAATTTGAAACAAAACAATACCAAGGTGACGATTATGCGTGACAGTTATGATTTTTCAGACTCAATTAAAAATCCTTATACCAAAAGGTTAAAAAAACAAATTACTATTCGTATTGAAGAAGACACGATTACTTACTTTAAGCAAATGGCAGAAGATAAAGGTGTGCCTTATCAGAGTTTAATCAATTTATATTTAAGGGATTGCGCAACAAAACACAGAGAAATTGAGGTTATTTGGCGTTGAGTAAAAGTATGAAACAAGAATATTATTTTAGTAAAACCAAACAATTGACGGAATAAATCGTGCCACTACAACTATGCTTATGCATCCCCATGTGGAGCCATGGGAACGAGGAATCATTTTTTTTGTAAGGAACGCAGAGATTCGCTGAGGAATCGCAGAGTTACGCAGAATTTCTTTCGTTAATAATTCTTGTTATTCCTTGTTTTAATGTTTTGACATTAAAGTTTAATAACAAGCCGAGTTTAAATTTCCCTAATTTTAAATAGGTTAAAAGTTGGGATTTATGAATGTCTGTTATTCTATCAACAGCCTTTACAGACCGTGAAAGTATTCTGATGACGAGTAAAAATGGTATAAAATGCGCTACTATTCGTTGAAAAACTTGGAATTAGCTAGCTAGTCACAGCGTTTTCCGCCTTTATTAGCAAATTTTCTACTCATTTTTCTTTCGCCCCACAATACTTTCACAGTCTGTTTAGTTCTAGCACAATTGAATTTTCTACTAATATATCAATTCTAAAACCTCTACCAAGGTTTAAATTTTTATATCTCAAAGGTATGAAAACTTCTTTTTGAACATTGAGATTCGCTTGTTGAAGTTCATAAATCAAACAATCTTGATAGGTGGATTCTAATAACCCTGGCCCAAGTTGTCTATGAACTTCAATGGCACAACCAATAATTTTACTTGTTATTGTATTTTTATCCATAAATTTCTCTGTGTGCCTCTGCGCGTCCTCTGCGAATCTCTGCGTTCCTTAAAGCTCTTTATTTAGAACTTTCGTTAATTAAGTATTGCACCATCATGGCGACTGGTCGTCCGGTTGCGCCTTCTTTTTTGTTATTCCAAGCAGTTCCTGCTATATCTATATGTGCCCAGTTGACATCTTCACAGAAGCGGCTTAGGAAACAACCTGCTGTAATTGAACCACCAGCGAAACCACCAACGTTTTGCATATCAGCAAATGTGGTATCAATTTGTTTTTGGTATTCATCCCATAAAGGCAATTGCCATGCTTTGTCATTAACTTGGATGCCAGCATTTAAAATATCTTGTGGTAATTGAGTCTGTTTTGACATGACGGCAGAGGCGACATGGCCTAATGCAATAACACAAGCCCCTGTTAATGTGGCTAAATCAATCAACACTTGTGGTTTGTACTCTTGTGCGTAAGTGAGCGCATCGCATAAAATCATACGGCCTTCAGCATCTGTATTTAACACTTCAATGGTTTTGCCTGAATAACTTGTGACAACATCGCCTGGTCGGTAAGCATCTCCATCAGGCATGTTTTCAACAGCTGGGACAATCATGACTAAGTTAATCGGCAATTGCATTTCGGCAACAGCGACAAAAGTTCCAAAAACAGTTGCAGCTCCGCACATATCGTATTTCATTTCATCCATATTAGGACCTGGTTTTAATGAGATGCCGCCTGTGTCAAATGTTATGCCTTTACCGACTATAACATGTGGCTTTTGGGTTTTCTTTGCACCTGTGTATTTTAAAACAACCATTTTTGGTGAGTTTCGTGAACCACGAGCAACAGCGAGCAATGAACCCATTTTGAGTTTTTGCATTTTCTTTTCATCTAAAATGGTGAGTGAACAATTATCGTATTTTTTGGCAATACCTTTGGCGTGCTTTGCTAAGTAATCGGGATTGCATATATTGGGAGGTAAATTTCCTAGTGCGCGGGTGGTCTCAACGCCTGTTGCTATGGCAGCAGCATGTTTAACTGCGTTAGCTGATTTTTTATCAGCATACATGGACATTGATGTTAGGCTGTGTTTATCACCTTTTTTGAAAATTTTTGTGACTTCATAACGGTACGTAGCATAGGATGCGGCGATTGCACTAATTTTTGTGACAGTTGCTGAATCAAAATCAATATAGGCTAATGAAGATATGTAGTTACTTACCGTTTTTACTGGAGTCTTAACAACGGCCTTTACTGCTCTTATTGTTGCCGATTGAATAGTGCCTAGAACGCATTTATTTTTATCACCAAGTCCAACAAGAATAACTCTTTGGCCAGAATCTGCAAATAATGTTAAAGTTTCACCTGATTTGCCCGAGAAGTCTTTTGTCTTGATACGTGCACTGATTTGTTTATTTATTATTTCATCTGCTTCTTTTGCTATGGCGTTTAATTTGGCATCTGAGAAAATCCCAATAAATAAAGCATCAGCTTTTGATTTGATTGGGGTCATCAATGATGAGGTGATTTTCATGCGTTTCTCCATAATATTAAATGTTTATGTTAAGATTCGCTTTTTTGGAATAGTTGGTGCTATTTCTTAACTGGTTAAGCATTCTAAACATTAAATGTGCTTAGTGCCAGTATTTAATGAACGCTAAAGAGATTTTATATTGCAAATATTAGGTAAATATCTTAGGAAAGAAACACTTATAGCATTTTTTGCTATTTTATTGGTGTTATTAGTGTTAACTATTGGAAATTCGTTCGCGGGAACTTTGCGTGCGATTGCTCGGGGTGTGTTGCCAGCATCTATGGTCTATGTGGAACTTGGCTTGCGCAGCATAGATGCGTTAACAATTTTATTGCCTTTGGCATTGTATTTAGCCGTTCTTTTTAAGTTGGCCCAATTATACCGCAATCATGAAGCAGTTATCTTTCACACTTCTGGTATCAGTAGTATGAAGATGTTAAAAATGTACCTCCCTTTGATGAGTTTCTTTTTTGTTTTCTTGTTGCTTCTATCGGTTTTTGTTCTTCCTGTTGTCTCTCGCACATCTGAAAAATTAACCTTAGCTGCTAGTAAAAACATTTCACTAATGGGGCTGAAGGAAGGTGTCTTCCAGGAAATATCTGGTAGTAATTCAGTGATATATGTTCGAAAATTAAATGTTGAAGAAAATAGGTTGGAAAATATATTTCTTAACATTAGGCATGAGGACAGAGTTGATACATTAACGGCAGAATACGGTTATCAGTATGAAGATGAGCAAACTAAAGAGCGCTACATATCTTTGTATAATGGTTTTCGTAACGAGGGTGTGCCAGGTAGTAAAATGTATAATTTAATGAAGTTTGAACGTAATGACATAAAGTTACCTCGCTTAAAAGGCAAGTCAGTTGATGTGGATGAAAAAGGCAAATCATTTTTTGAATTAATGAGTTCTGACCGGTTAGTTGATAAAGCAGAAATTCACCATCGTTTATCTCCGGCATTTAATATTGTCGTTCTGGTTATATTGGCACTATCACTTTCGAAAACATCTCCTCGAGATGGCAAGTATGGCAGTTTGATTTTGGGTTTGTTGGTATTTACGGCTTATATTAATCTTTTATTTATTGCAATTTCCATGATTGAACAAGGCAAAATCCCTTTTTGGTTGGGAGTGTGGTGGGTTCATGCACTATTTCTTGCTTATGGGTTTTACCGAATTCATAAAGCCGACAGTTCTAATAGGTAAGACTGATGTTTACTGTATTGAACCGCTATATTATCAAGTCTATAAGTTTGGGGTTAGTGTTGTCCGTCAGCATGTTTCTGACGTTAACCGTCTTATTAGACTTTATCAAGCAAGTTAATTGGATTGGAACTGGAGATTTTACTGTTGGTAGCGCCATCTTTTATATTGTTCTAACAATACCTAGTTTAGTATTTGATTATTTTCCAGTTAGTGGTGTTGTTGGTTTGATGTTAGGTTTGGGCGCACTGGCTGCCAACTCTGAATTAGTTGTCATACAGTCTTATGGCCTAAGCCGCATAAAATTAGCGGGTGTTGTGATTTTGACTTTTATTGTTTGGTTGGTTCCACTCATGCTAATAGGTGAATATGTTGTACCACCAGCTAAGCTTATGGCAGAGTCTTATCGAAGTACAAAAATGAGTAACGATGTTGGACTGGGGCTTAATTCAGGTGTTTGGCTACGCGATGGCAATGTTATTTTTAATGCCACACCAATTGGCAATGCTTATGACATTAAGAATGACAACATCGAAATGAATGATGTAACAGTGTATGAACTCGATGATAAGCTACAAGTTGTTAAAGTATCAAAAGCACAAAAAGCGAAACACAGCAATGGCAATTGGGAGCTTTCTAGATTAGAGGTAACGGATTTTACCGAGTTTGGAGTCAAAACTCAGCTTGTAGATAAACAAATTTGGCCATCACGTATAAAACCAGAAATTTTAAGCATTACACATTCACGCCCAAAATACTTGAGCATACGTGATATTTTAAAATACAAAAAATTTAAAAATAATGATGAACATGTGCCAGCAAAATATGATATTGCCTTATGGTCTAAAATATCTTTTCCATTGTTGGTATTAGCCATTGCTTTGTCAGGCTTACCATTTGTGTTTGGATTATTGCGCTCGGGAGGTTTTGGACAGCGATTGTTGATTGGTATAATGTTAGGTGTTATTTTATACTTAATGAATCGAATGTTTCTAAATGTGGGAGAGGTTTTCCATATTCATCCGCTTGTTGTTTCTGTTTTACCATCGGCGACAATACTTACTTTTGTTTTATTATTGCTTAAGAAGCAAAAAAAATAAAAGCACATCCGTTTGTGTTGCTGGATTAATGTTTATTTAGTCGAGTTGTAAGTAGTGTGAGAATCACTAGCTAAGTCCATCCATGATTTGCTCTCTTTTGAAAAAAGCTTCCAAAATAATCCCAGCCCCAAAAGAGCTGTTGAAAAGATGCCAATAATAAACCTCATGCCTGCCTGTTTCCAAGAAAGCTGTTGTTGATTTCCGTTGTTTGGTTTTATATGGATTTGCCATGCTTTCATGCCAATAGTCTGACCACCGACCTTCCAAAAATAAATATAATAGAGTGCGATTTCACAAACAATAATGACCTGAAACCACCATGTATGGGCTTGAACGTGATTACCTGCACGTAAAACCAGGGTGATTCCAGAGGTGACTATTAAAATCCCTATAACGGGAAATATATCATAAACAAAAGCAGCTATATGCTTTAATACGTTGGTTTTAGACATGGATTATATATATTGAAAAGTTAATGTATTATAACTTTCTAAAAGATATAAATCTTTAAAAACAAAAATAAAAAAACTAAAAATCATTGAATAAATACTTTTCTTTTTGATTAAAGAAATGTATTCTAGACAAACTAAAAGTTGAGTGCAGCTGTAAAAGTGATAAATTTTATAAAAAAATTATCCAATACAACTGATTTTCCTTAATCAAAAAAAGAGTGAAAACACGGTATGTTTAATCGTAAAAATCAAAAGAGAAACGTTAACAAAATAGCAGCAGTTGTTTTATTGTTAGCAATGGGATGTATAAATGCACAACCCCTAAATACAGCAGTGCAAACAGCTGTAAATACAAACAAAGCCGCAGCGCAAGCGCAGGTAAGAATAGATAAGTTGAGTACGCAAACGGATACTTTAGTCGGACAATACAGACAAGTACTGAATGAGATTGAAAGTTTGAGAGCATACAATAAACAGTTGGAGGCTGTTGTTGGCGATCAAAGAGCTCAAGTAAAATCTATGAATACACAAATGACGACACTTGAACAAACCAATAGAGGTGTTGTTCCTATGATAATTGAAATGGTTGATGCTTTGGGTCAATTAGTTGAGGCAGATATACCGTTCAAAAAGGAGAAGAGACTTCAAAGGGTTGCTAATTTGGAGGTGTTGTTAGGAAAGCAAGACTTAACAACGGCAGAGTTATACAGAAAAGTAACAGAAGCCTATGGAATTGAGCTTGATTATGGTTCAACAGCAGAATCTTATCAAGGCGAATTACCAGATGGTAAAAAAGTAGATTTCTTAAGAGTGGGTAGAAATATACTTGTTTACCAAACGTTTAACCAAGAAGTTTCAGGTTGGTGGAATCCAAATACTCAAAAATTTGAAACAATGGACAGGCGCTATAATGGTGAAATCAAAGAAGCTTTGAGAATTGCAAGTAAAAAAGCATCTCCTAATCTCGTTGGGTTGCCAGTATTAGGTGCACAACAAGCAGGAGGTCAATAACATGAAGAACTTTAAAATGAAAAAAATATTATCATTAGCCGTTGTTGCATTATTTGTAAGCAATATGGCTTCGGCCCTTACGCTAACTGAATTAGTTGACGTTGTTAGAAAGTCAGCCACTGAAAGTTCAGCTGAAAACAGAAAGCGAGTCAATGAATTTAAGAGTCAGAGAAATCAACAACAAGCATTGCTAACAAAGGCAAAGGCAACATTGAAGTCTTTGGAAGCAAAAACAGATGAATTAAAGACAGAATTTGATGCTAATGAAGAAATGCTTGCAAATTTAGAAACTATTTTACATGAAAGAGCGGGTAACTTAGGCGAGATGCATGGAACTGTTAAGATTTTGGCTGGTGACTTACGCAGTCGATTAGAAAATTCATTTACAAGTGCGCAATTTAGTGGACGTACTGAATTTTTGAAAAATTTAGCAGCCAACAAAGTACTGCCAAACATTGCTGAATTAAAGCAACTATGGCTAGAATTTACCAAAGAAATTGCAGAACAGGCAAAAACAGTTAAGTTTACAGCACCTGTATTAAATGGCAATGGTGAGATTGAAGAGAATGTGAAAGTTGTTCGATTGGGTGTTTTTAATGCTTTTGATATGGACGGTAATTTTTTAACTTGGAATGAAGAAGGTTCGGTTTTGTTTAGAAATAATAAACAGCCAACTGGAAAGTATAAGGATATGGCAGGTCAGTTTGTTAAAGCAGCTCCTGGAGCCCTTGTTCATGCACCAATTGACTATTCAAAAGGTCAAATTCTTGAGTTAGTAACAGCATCTCCAAGTCTGAAAGATAAAGTGAAACAAGGTGGCTTGGTTGGTTATGTTATTATTGGACTAGGAATAATTGGTCTGTTACTAGCCTTAGTTAAATTCTTAAGCTTATTGGCATCTGGTGCTAAGATTAAGAGTCAATTGAAGAACAAAACACCTAAATCAAATAATGCTCTAGGACGTATCATGTCAGTTTATACTGAAAACCCAGATGCTGATATTGAAACAATGGAGCTGAAGATGGATGAAGCAATTCTTCGTGAAACAGCCCCTCTTGAAAGTGGATTGTCATTCATTAAGGTAATGTATGTTATTGCGCCTCTTATGGGTTTATTAGGAACAGTTGTGGGTATGATTGCGACCTTCCAAATGATTACATTGTTTGGTACAGGTGATCCAAAATCAATGGCTGGTGGTATTTCACAAGCCTTGGTAACAACTGTATTAGGATTGGTTGTTGCTATTCCTTTAACAATTCTCCACTCTGTTTTACAGTCAATGGCACGAAAACAAACGCAAATACTCGAAGAGCAAAGTGCAGGTATCATTGCACGTATAGCGGAGAAATAAGATGTTATTCCAGTTAAAAGAAGCCTGGTTTAAAATTCTTAGTTTTATTGATATGGGTGGTCCAGTATTATGGGCCATCATGGCAGTCTTATTTTTTATGTGGCTTATGGTTATCGAGCGCTTGTGGTATTATCTGGTGACTTTCCCAAAGAAGAGAAGTGCAATTCTTACAATGTGGGACAATAGAGTAGATACGACTAGTTGGTACGCGAAAAGAATAAGAGAGCAGTACATATCTGAGGCAAATATAGATTTAAAGTCTGGCCTGGGTTTTCTAGATTCACTGGTTGCAATTAGTCCGTTATTGGGATTGTTTGGCACAGTATATGGAATGCTAGGTGTATTTGAAATTATGGCTACCGAAGGAACCTCAAATGCCCGCGCGATGGCAGGTGGTGTTGCAAAAGCAACAGTTCCAACTATGGCGGGTATGATTGCAGCATTATCAGGAATTTTTTTTACAACCTATTTTAAGCAAAAAGCACAGGTTGAAACTCAGAAGCTTGAAGATTCCATGATTCAACACTAAGAAAGAGCGAACCAAATGAGAGTGAACTATAAATTATAGTCACTTACAACAAACAAAAAATTATATAGAGGTCTAGAAATGAGACGTAGACATTTTCAAGAAGATGAAGCAGAAATCAATATCACACCGATGTTGGATGTGGTATTTATTATGTTGATATTCTTTATCGTAACAACATCGTTCGTTAAAGAAACAGGTGTGTCAATTAGTCGCCCATCGGCATCATCTGCAAAACAAGTGAAAAAAGGTAACATCCTAGTAGCAATTAAAGACACTGGGAAAATCTGGATTAATAAGCGTGAAATTGATATTAGAGCCGTGCGAGCAGTGGTTGAAAAAATGCATGCAGAAAACCCTGAGGGGTCAGCTGTAATTATTGCAGACAGGGGTTCGAGAACAGGTGATTTAGTGACTGTAATGGATCAAATTAAAGCCGCTAAAGTTGAAAAGATTTCAATTGCAGCGACAAAAGCTGATTAGTAAGGAGTTTTTTATGAGTAGCATAGCAAGAGGTGGCATATCAATTATACCGGCTGGAATCATTACCTTCTTTTTATTTATAGGGATGTATTGGTTAGTAAATTTATCCAACCATGAAAAGCCCAATGACGATGATAATATTTCCATTGATTTTTCTCCAGTTAAAATAGACGAAGATGTTAATCAAAAACAAAGGCGTATACCCAAAAAACCACCGCCACCTAAAGAGCCGCCACCTCCGCCAAAAATGAATATTCAACAGAATCAGACGGTGTCTAATAATATGCCAACTCCAAATGTCCCAGCTTTAGATTTAGGCGTTGGTGGAGGAGGTCCATTTCTTGGAGCTATGGGTGCAGGTGTTGATATGGGTAAAGATGGTGGTATTATTCCAATTGTTACTATTGCACCAAACTACCCAAGAAAAGCGGCAATTGCCAAAATTGAAGGATGGGTTGAGATGGAATTTACTATTACCGAAGTAGGGACGGTCGTAAGCCCTAAAGTAATTGCATCAAAGCCAAGAAGAATTTTCGATAGAGAGGCGTTAAGGGCAATATTGAAATATAAATTTAAACCCAGGGTAGTTGACGGTGTAGCAATGACACAAGTTGCTACACAGCGAATAGACTTTAGATTGGCGAAGGATTAATAAAATGAAAAAGTATCTAAATTACACACTAGCACTTTTAGGATTAATAAGTTTTACTTTTACTTTTGCTGGAGAGATTAAAACAGGGAACCCTGAGCGTAAAAGATCTAGCAATGAAGCCATGACTGAAATGATCTATAAGAAATTTGTTAAATTACAAGAAATGATAGCTGATGAGAAGTATGCTGAAGCAAGAACTGGGCTGACTTCACTAGCTAATAAGAGAATTAATGATTTTGAAAAGGCTAATATAAACCAATATCTTGGCTGGATTGACTCAGCTGAGGGCAAATATATTGCAGCGGCAAATAAATTTAAAATTGCAATAGACTCAGACTCCTTGCCAAATAAGGCTCATTTTTCAATGATGTTGCAAGTGGCACAAATTTTAATAGGTGGAGGCGAATTTAAACTGGGTCTTAAGGCATTAGAGGATTACTATAAGGTAACTGATATTATTCAAGACTCTACTTTTGTCCTTGAGGCAAACGCTTATGCTCAGCTGGAACAGTTTAGAAAAGCAATACCGGTGCTTAAAAAAGGTATTGATTTGGCAGATAAACCGCATGAAAATTGGTATTATTTACTGTATTCTTTGTATATGCAGACATCGCAGTTTCAACAGGCTGCTAAGACTTTAGAAAAGTTAATTGCAATCAACCCAAACAAAGAAGACTATTGGAAACGATTATCTGGTGTTTACTTTAACCTTAAAAAAGATGATAAGGCTTTAGCAGCTTTGATTTTGGCAGATAAAAACGGTATGTTAAAAACAGGAAAAGACCAATTGAGACTGTATAAAATGTATTCTTTTCTTGAGGTGCCATATAAAGCAGCAAAGGTATTAGAGAGTGGATTAAAGTCAGGCATGATTGAGTCCACATACAAAAACTGGAAGTCATTAGGAGAGGCTTGGTACACATCAGCTGAAATGGATAAAGCATTAGAGGCTTTTGATGAGGCTAGTAAAACTGCACAGGACGGCCAGATAGATTTTAGAAGAGCTTACATATATTTTGATAGAGAAGACTGGCCAAATGTGAAAAAAGCTTTGAATGCTGCTCTTGAAAAAGGAGGTTTAAAAGACAAAAAAGTTGGTCAAGCATGGTTGTTAATTGGCATGTCTAATAGTGAATTGGGCAATATGCCAGGTGCTATTGCAGCTTTGAAAAAAGCTGCTAAATATAAAAGCACTCGTAACAATGCTGTTCAGTGGTTAGACCATATTGCTAGTCAACAAAAACGTTCAAAAGCTGAAGCAGAGCAAAGAAAAATGTTAGAAGAAAAAGCCTCTGATATTGTTAATGAAACCTAAAATCTTGTGAATGAAGCAAGCAAAAGCAGCAATGATAATATCGTTGCTGCTTTTTTTAATTTTCTAAAACTTGAAAAGGGATTGTCAGATAACACTATTGCAAGTTATTCCTCAGATATAAAACAGTTTATAGTGTTCCTAAAAAACTCAGTTGAATTTACACGAGTCACTCCAGACATAATTAATGATTACTTGGTTAAATTAAATCGGCAAGGTCTTACTGCCAAAAGTATTTCTCGAAAAATATCATCATTGAAACAACTGTATGTTTATTTGATGAAAAATAAGTTAATCCAAGAAAGTCCTTTAAGTAATATTATGATGCCTAAACAAGGCACTTCAATCCCCAAGCCTCTATCAGAAAATAAAATCACTAAATTATTAAATTCACCAGATGAATCAACAGCGATAGGATTTAGAGATAAGACTATGATTGAGTTAATGTATTCTTGCGGCTTACGAGTATCTGAGTTAATTGGGGTAAAATTAATGGAAGTTAATTTAAACCAGGGAACCTTGCTAATTACAGGTAAAGGTCAGAAACAACGATTGATACCTATGGGGGAGTACGCAACAGATTATTTATCAAATTATTTAACTCGGTTTAGGAAACTATTATTAAAGGTAAAAAAATCGAATTATGTTTTTCTCAGTAATCGAGGCACTAATATGACGCGCCAAACATTTTGGTATAGCATTAAAAAATATGCTCAGAAGGCTGATATTTATCCATTGCCGTCACCGCATATGCTGCGCCATTCTTTTGCGACTCATTTACTCAATCATGGAGCAGATTTGAGGGTGGTACAAATGTTATTGGGTCATTCAAATATATCAACAACGCAGATATATACATTAGTTGCAAAAGAAAAATTGAAAGAAATTCATCAAAAACACCACCCTAGAGGGTAAGTTGACAAGTATTTAGGATTAAATATTTGCTTATAAATATAATTGGAACTAAAATTCACCACCTCTTGTCAAAGAACAATATTATTAAATTTGGAATCAGAGTATGTATAAAACAATTACAACAACGGCATTGATGTTAGCAGTGACTGCTATTAGTGCAAAAGAACCTTCTAAAGCTATTAAGGAAGGCATAAAAAATTTAGCACCAACAGCGTCAGTTGCATCAATGGAAAAAACACCAATAAATGGAATTAAAGAAATTGTTATTAATTCAGGCAGAGGTGGAGAGGTTTATTACATCTCTGATGATGGAAAATATTTATTAAATGGAAACATGATTGACACAACGAGTCGTGAAGATTTAACTGAAAATAAAAAATCTGGCATTAGAAAAGATCTAGTATCTAAATTTGGTAAAAATGAGCGTATTGATTTTTTACCAAAAGAGATGAAATACCATATTTACGTATTTACCGATATTGATTGTGGTTATTGTCGTAAGTTACATAACCAAATTGATGAGTACAACAAATTGGGCATCGGTGTTTCTTATCTTTTTTACCCACGTGCAGGTTTAAAGTCGCCAGCCTATGATAAGGCAGTAACGGTATGGTGTTCTGATAATAGACAAGAAGCAATGACAAATGCAAAATCTGGAATTAGTTTGGAAAACAAGACTTGTGATAACCCCATTGAAGCACAATATAAAGCGGGTCAATCTGCAGGTGTCACAGGAACTCCGGCTATTGTTCTTGAAAATGGAAAATTAATGCCTGGTTATTTGCCACCTGAAAAATTATTGCAAAGATTAAATATTATGATGGCAAAGTAAAAATCAAATCAAGAATTATAAAAAACCGGCATCTGCCGGTTTTTTTAATTTAAACAAAGGTGAATAGTGATATACATTGATTGGATTAATGGTATTATTCACATCTGAATTAGTCAACATTTCTTAAATAAAATGAATAGTGAAATCTGTGTATTACAATCAGCTTTAACGCTGAGTCAATTTCAACTCAAAAAACTCAATAAAGAAATCAATAATACCAATAAAATTATTCGTATTACGGATATCTTTATAGTCTCAGCTCAGGTTATTTCGGATCCAACTAAAAGTACATTAAAGAACTTATTGCATGCGAATGAATATAAAAAAAGTAATCATGTAATTTTTATTGCGCCAAGACAAGGTACGATTTCACCCTGGTCAAGCAAAGCGACTGATATTTTGCATAATTGCGGCCTCAAAGATATAAAGCGTATAGAGTTGTCGCGCTGTTATGAGTTTGAAAAGGGTGTCACTGTTAATGCTATCAAGGGAACACACATATTTGATAGAATGATAGAAGATGTATATGAGAGTATTGATGATTTAAAAATACTGTTTGAGGAACTTAAGCCACAAAAAGATAATAAGATAAATATTTTTACTTCTCCAAAAAAGATAGATGAAATAAACCTTGAGTTAGGCTTGGCATTATCTCAAAGTGAGAAACAGTACCTACTTAAAAGTTATGCAGAAATACAAAAAGAACCCACTGCAGCAGAATTAATGATGTTTGCTCAGGCAAACTCTGAACATTGCCGACATAAAATATTCAATGCTAGTTGGCATATAGATAATCAAAAACAGCCTAAGTCTTTATTCTCCATGATTCGAAATACTGAAGCCAATACGCCAAGCCCTGCGGTTTCAGCTTATAAAGATAATTCAGCAGTTTTTGATGGCGGCCTAAGTGTTCGTTGGATTAAGGATGCGGAAAACAAATACGTCGAAGAAACCTTAGTTGCTGATATTCTTATCAAGGTAGAAACACACAATCACCCGACTGCCATATCACCATTTCCAGGAGCAGCAACAGGTTCAGGTGGAGAAATCAGAGATGAGGCAGCAACTGGGCAAGGCAGTCGTCCAAAAGCAGGATTGACAGGCTACTCAGTTAGTCATTTAAAAATACCTGGCAATATACACTCATGGGAAGAGGGCACAATTGGTAAGCCGGAACGAATCGCCTCGGCACTTGATATTATGCTCGAAGCACCATTGGGTGCCGCAGCTTTTAATAACGAGTTTGGCCGACCAAATATTTGTGGTTATTTTCGTTCAATGGAAATTAATACCGAAGACTTTGGCTGGCGCGGTTATCACAAGCCCATAATGTTAGCAGGGGGTTTAGGAACAATAAACCATGATTTGGCAATAAAGCAGGATACTCAAGCAGGTGATGTATTAGTCGTATTGGGTGGACCTGCCATGCTGATTGGGCTAGGTGGCGGAGCCGCCTCGTCAATGACTAGTGGTAGTAGGAAAGAAGATTTGGATTTTGCCTCGGTTCAGCGAGGAAACCCAGAGATGGAACGTCGTTGCCAAGAAGTGATTGATTCATGTTGGGCTCAAGGAAAAGAAAGCCCGATACGTTCGATTCACGATGTTGGAGCTGGTGGTTTGTCAAATGCAATGCCAGAATTACTTGATGATGCTGGCTTGGGAGGTGTATTAGAGTTGCGGGAGTTGCAGATAGATACGACTTCTATGACTCCAATGGAAGTGTGGTGTAATGAGTCACAAGAACGTTATGTTTTATCAATTAAACCAGAAAAACTAGAGGAGTTTACCACAATATGTGCAAGAGAACGTTGTCCTGTTGCAGTACTTGGCAAGGCGACAAAAGAACGAAACTTAATAGTTAATGATAAATATTTTGAAGAAAAATTAGTAGATATTCCAATGAGTCTTTTATTTGGAAATACACCCAAAACAGAAAAAAATATCACAAGAGTTAAGCCAAAACTTTGTAAATTTGATAGCAATTCTATTCAATTAGATGAAGCCATTAATAAAATCCTTGCTTTTCCAACAGTGGCGAGTAAAAAATATTTAATAACGATTGGTGATCGCACTGTGTCGGGATTGATTCACCGTGATCAAATGGTTGGACCTTGGCAAGTTCCTGTGGCAGATTGTGGTGTTACTTTAAGGGATTTCCATTCCCAGGCGGGCGAAGTTATGTCTATTGGTGAAAAAGCACCATTGGCATTGATTGACGGTAAAGCATCTGCACAAATGGCTGTTTGTGAAGCTTTGCTCAATTGTGCAGCTAATGCAATTGGAACATTGGATAAAATAAAGTTATCGGCCAACTGGATGGCGGCATCTGGGTTGGGACGAGAAGATGAAGTGCTTTTTGATGCAGTCAAAGCCATTGGCGAAGAACTGTGCCCACAGTTGGGTATAGGTATTCCTGTTGGGAAAGATTCTTTATCAATGAACTCACAATGGGATGGAGGCAATAAAAAAGTCACCGCCCCCGTTTCATTATTGATTTCGGCATTTGCAAATGTAGCAAATGTGCGAAAGAGTATAACGCCCTATTTTAATGCTCAACGAACACATAACTTTTATTACATCGATTTAGCCGAAGGCAAAAAGCGCATGGGAGCCTCATCTTTGGCACAAGTTTACAGTCAGATAGGAGATGACTGTCCACAAGTAGAGAACATTGAAAAAATAAAAGTGTTTTGGCAATTGATGCAAGTATTCATAAATAAAGAACTTATTGCGGCATACCATGACATTTCAGATGGTGGATTATTTGTCACGGTACTTGAGATGTGTATGGCTAGCCGTTGCGGATCAAAAATAAATTTAGACTTTAGTGAAAAAGCTCATATTGATGTATTATTTACTGAAGAGCTCGGTGTTGTTGTTGCTGTTTCAGAAGAGCAAGAGTCTGATTTTAAAAAACAGATTCAACAAAGCAACCTAACTAATGATGTATTTGAAATAGGGTATAGTCAAACACAAAAGATTCTCCATTTTACTGATGGGGTGGAGAGTGTTGTCAGTGAATCGCTGCATGATTTGCAAGAAAAATGGAGTCTTACAAGCCATCAAATGGCAGGCCTTCGCGATAACCCCGAAACGTGCTCTCAAGAGTTTGCTTGGATAACAAAAGAAGATAAAGGTTTGAAACCGCAAGCTTCTTTTGATTTTAGTGATGAAGTGATAGCACCCTATTTAAATTTATCTCGACCCAAGGTTGCGATTTTAAGAGAGCAGGGTGTTAACGGTCAAAAAGAAATGGCAATGGCATTCCACAAAGCTGGGTTTGATGCCTATGACGTACATATGCAAGATTTACTTGATGAGCGATTCGATATAAATGACTTTCAAGGGTTGGCAGCTTGTGGTGGGTTTTCCTATGGCGATGTGCTTGGGGCTGGAAAAGGTTGGGCAAATAGTATTTTGTTTAATGAAAAAATAAAGCAAGAGTTTGCTAACTATTTTAGTGATGAAAGCAAATTTACTCTGGGTGTCTGTAACGGTTGTCAGATGCTTTCATCTTTGAAAGACATTATTCCTGGGGCGCATGCATGGCCACAATTCTTAAAAAACTCATCACAGCAATTTGAGGCACGTTTTTCTTCTGTTATAATTGAGCAGAGTAACTCTGTTTTTTTTGAAGATATGCAGGGTGCTCAAATTCCAGTGGCAATAGCACATGGTGAAGGGCGTGCGCATTTTGACGATGATGCAAGCACAATAAATCGAGTGGCGAGCTATTGTGATAATAATGGCAACAGAACACAAAGTTATCCATTTAACCCAAATGGCTCTCATGCTGCAACAGCAGCAGTGAGTAACGAAAGTGGAAATGTATTAGTTATGATGCCGCATCCTGAGCGAGTATTTAGGGCAGTGCAAATGTCATGGCATCCAAAGCAGTGGCAAGATAATTCGCCGTGGATGAGAATGTTTTATAATGCGAGGAGATTTGTTAAGTGAGTGATTCGATAGAAAATAACGAAAATTATTCGAAGACAGTTATTAAAGAGATGCTAATTAGTGCAATATTATATTTGCCAATTAGTTTTTTTGTGTGGTTTTATGCATCTACATTACTGATTGTTCCAGTTAAGTACTTACTGCAAATGATTATAACACTATGGCAACCAGAGCTATTTAATGCCGTCACTCAGCATCAGTACTTGTTGAGTATTGAAACCTTAATATTTCCATCAGAGTCTTTCACGGGTCAAGGCGACAAATTAGCTGTATTGGACGTATCGGTAAATCCTATGCTTTATGGCTATGGATTGGCTGTTATATCTGGATTGGTACTATCCGTTCCGGGGCTTAAATGGTCAAAGGTTTTTTTCCAAATAATCTTGGGATATTTTATTGTGGTTTTAGTCCAAACTTTTGGTTCTTTTTGGGAGATGATAAAGCACTTAATCTTTGAAGCCGGTCCTGATACCACTCAAGCAATTTTAGATACAGGATTAACACCCAATTTAGTGGCACTAATGTATCAGTTGTCCTATTTGATTATCCCTGCTGTTGTGCCGGTAGCTTATTGGATTATAATGAATAGCGTCTTTATAGGAGAAATCACCGGCTTGGATAAAAAACAAGTTGGAAACTTTAGTAAAGAAGTAGTGTCTGATAAAGCACAAAAAGAAGAGAACAAATGAGCGAACCACAAGCACAATACGAGACAGAAGAACAAAGCATTCAAACAAAGCAATCGTTTGAAGAGCAATTGTGTCAATACATGATTGAAAATGGCAGACTTAAGGCTGAAGATTTAGCTCGTGGGCAGCGCCTTTATGCAGAAACATTAAGCACTTCGCTGG
This sequence comes from Lysobacterales bacterium, assembly GCA_027067055.1. Classification (GTDB taxonomy): domain Bacteria; phylum Pseudomonadota; class Gammaproteobacteria; order Xanthomonadales; family Marinicellaceae; genus NORP309. Next base: position 29,410 of record JAMOMK010000114.1, read on the forward strand.
TTCCATTGTTAGTCAGGTTGGGTTTAGCATCAGAGAGAGATGTTGCTAATTCATTAAGTGAATTAATGAAAATAGAGATGATTGCTGAAAAAGACTACCCTGAATCAGTGGCAATTGAAACAGAGTTTCCAGAACGCTTTATGCGTGAAAATCTATTTGTTCCAATAGCTGAAGATGCTGATACAATTAGTGCAGTCATGGTTTACCCAAGTGATGAGTACACCACTAAGTCTATAAAAATGGCTTCACAAAAAGAACTGGATATAAAGATTGGCTTACCATCAGAAGTAGAAAATGCCATAGAAAAACTCTTTGGCGGCGGGCGCTCAGCCATGGGGCAGATTGTGGACAATTTGTCCGATGAAAGTACTGGTGATGAAGAAGATGTCGATCATTTGCGTGACTTAGCCTCAGAAGCACCGGTTATTCGTTTAGTGAATATTATCCTGCAACGAGCTGTTGAAGCGCGTGCATCAGATATTCATGTTGAACCGTTTGAAAACAGATTAAAAGTGCGTTACCGTATTGATGGTGTTTTACAAGAAGTGGAGTCCCCTCCTGCGCGTTCTACAGCTGCAGTTATTTCTCGTATCAAAATCATGGCAAAACTTAATATTGCCGAACGCAGGTTGCCCCAAGATGGGCGTATTATGTTACGTGTGCAAGGCAAAGAGTTGGATTTGCGTGTATCAACAGTGCCAACCTCTTATGGCGAATCGGTGGTTATGCGTATTTTGGATAGAGAAAGTATCGCCTTTGATTTTCATCAGCTAGGCTTTACTGATAGAATTCTTGAACCATTCAAAAAAGTTTTAGAGTTGCCACATGGTATTATGCTTGTTACAGGTCCTACGGGTTCGGGTAAAACCACGACGCTATATACTGCATTAGATCAACTTAATACCGAAGAACGTAAAATTATTACGGTAGAAGATCCCGTTGAGTACCAATTAACAGGCATCAACCAAATCCAAGTAAAATCATCCATTGGGTTGGACTTTACTTCAGCACTTCGTGCCATTGTTCGTCAAGATCCTGATGTTATCATGATTGGTGAAATGCGAGATTTGGAGACGGCTAAAATTGCCATTCAATCAGCACTAACTGGTCACTTGGTTTTATCAACAATTCATACCAATGATGCAGCAGGTGGCATCACTCGTATGTTGGATATGGGCGTGGAAGATTATTTATTGACTTCAACAGTGAATGGAATTTTGGCACAGCGTTTAGTGCGTAAATTAAATCAAGAAACTGCACAAAAAGAAATCCTCGCGCAAGAAGTGGTCAAAAGCATGGGACTAGATAAGCTCATTGAACAAGATGAATATGCTTTTTACAAACCAGTACCTAGTGAAAACAACCTCACAGGCTACTCTGGTCGTATGTCGATTTTGGAATTTCTAGAAATGTCAGATCCTATTCGTCGCTTGATAATGAATCATGCAACAGCAGGAGAAATTCAAGCCCAGGCATGTAAAGAGGGCATGACCACAATCTATGAAGATGGATTGCTGAAGTGCTTAGAAGGTAAAACCAGTTATGAAGAAATTTTACGCGTCTCTCAAGATAGCGAGCATTAGAGATTATGGCGCAATTTGTTTATAAAGCACTGACACCAGCAGGCGAACAACTCGAAGGGCAAATGGATGCCAACTCGCAAGCAGAAGTTATTAGCAAAATTCAGGCAGCAGGCAATATACCTGTAACGGCAAAAGAGCTGGGAACAGGTTTTTCATTAGAAAACTTATTGGCATCGCGTAAAACAGTTACCCAAAAACAAGTGGGTGAATTTACTGATCAACTAGCTACATTGTTGAATTCAGGTATGCCACTAGAACGCTCTTTGAGTGTTATGATTGATTTGATAGATGAAGAGCGATTGCGCATCATGGTTGAACAAGTGCGAGATAAAGTACGTGGGGGTGGAACGCTATCGGATGCTCTAGAAGAGCAACATGTTTTTTCAAATATGTACACTAATATGGTCCGAGCAGGAGAAATGGGTGGAACTTTAGAAACCACCCTTGAGCGCTTATCCGATTATATGTCGCGCGCCAAAGAACTTAAAGATTCGGTGGTCTCGGCCATGATATACCCCACTATACTTTTTATATTGGCCGGTATTTCCATGTTTGTATTATTGGGCAAGGTTGTTCCTTCGTTTAAACCCATGTTTGAAGATGCTGGCATTGATTTGCCTGCCATCACGCAAATGGTGTTATCTATTGCCGGTTTTGTGCAAAATTACTGGTGGGTGATAATATTAATTTTTGTGGTACTAATTGTACTGTTTAAACAAAAACTTAAAGAAGCCGCTTTTCGCTTAGAATGGGATAAAAAATTACTCAAATTGCCCTTGATTGGAGATTTGATAACAAAAATAGACATAGCTCGATTCACTCGAACACTGGGTACACTTGTTGATAGTGGTGTGCCGCTGTTATCGGGTTTAACTATTGCCAGAAAGGTCATTAATAATTCATTATTAAATCAAATCGTTGGTGAAGCATCAGAAAAGGTAAAACATGGTGAGCCTTTGGCATCAGGATTGGACAAAGTAGAAGAGTTTCCGCGTTTGGCGCAACAGCTAATTAGTGTGGGCGAGGAAACAGGAAAATTAAATGAAATGCTGTTAAAGACAGCAGACACATATGATATTGAAGTCAAAACTTCAATTGATCGCATGATTTCGTTGTTGGTACCCGTCGTGGTATTGGTATTGGCAGCTTTAATCTTTTTTATAATATTCGCCATTATGATGGCAATGTTAAAAATGAATGACATCGTAGGATAGAGGTACAAAAATGATACGTAAAAATAACATGAAAAGAGCACAAGCTGGTTTTAGTTTAATCGAAATTTTAGTGGTCATGGTAATGATGGCGACATTAATTGGTTTGGTGGCAAACAGTGTAGGTAATAGCCGACTCAAGGGACAAGTGCAGGAAACAAAAATAAGAATGGGAAAGCTAAAAATGAAAATGGATGAATTTAATTTAGACCTAGGTTATTATCCAAGTAGTTTAGATGATTTGGTCAATGATAACAATGACCCAAATTGGATGGGTTACAAGTTGAAAGAAAAAGATTTAAGAGATGCATGGGGAGAAAAGTTTAAGTATTCAAACCCAGGTCAACACGATGAAGATTATAGTTTGGTTTCATATGGAAAAGATAAATCCCCAGGCGGTACTAAATTTGACAAAGACATTAATAGTTGGGATTTATAATTCCGCAAGGCTTTTATGTTGACCTATAATCCTAAAAAATACACAGGTTTTACTTTAATAGAGGTACTTGTGGTTATGGTAATGATTGCTGTCTTGGCAGGACTCGTTGCGACAGGTATGAGTGATAGTTTGCGTAAGGCGAAAATACGAGCGGTCAGTAAAAATTTAGTTTCTGCCATGCGTTACACGCGTGGACAAGCGGTGGTTAAACACGAACAAAAGACCATAACTTTTAACGTAGAAGAAAAGACTTACCAGGCCCCGCGAAAAAAAGTGGTACATATTCCTGACGAAATTGACATTAATGTTTACACCGCTGACTCAGAAGTCGCTGATGAAACCACAGGCTCTATTCGTTTTTTTTCAGACGGGAGTTCCACAGGTGGCTGGGTAAAATTAACTCACAAAAATAAAATTTGGAAAATAAATGTCAATTGGTTAACGGGTGAAATAGCCATGATAGAAGGTTCAAGTATATGAGATGCGTATGAGAGTTGCTAAAAAACAAAATGGATTTACTCTGCTTGAAGTGCTGATAGCTTTCACCATGTTGGCAGTGATTTTTGCTACCACAATGGAAATTATTGCGGGTTCGGCCCGCAATACACGAAAAGCCTCTGACAATACGATGGTTGCTTTGTACGCACAGAGTAAATTGGACGAATTAGGCTTATTAGAAAAGCTTGAAGAAGGCAGCAGTGATGGCGATTTTGATGACAATACCAGTTGGTCACTGGATGTTGTGCCATTTGATGTGCCTTATGAAGGCGATGTAAATCAAGACTTTTCAGTCGTTGAGTTAATGGAAGTAACCTTGGTAGTTACCACCCAGAGAGGTGGTAGGCAACGCCACACGGAGTTTAAAACTTTGCGCGCCATAACGCCAGACTTTAGTCAGAGGCGGAAATGAAAAGATTAGCAGGCAGGCCAATAAGTAAACGTCAAACGGGATTCACTTTGATAGAAATTATCGTAGTAATGACCATGTTGGCACTTATTATGACCATGGTATACGGTGCAATAAATACCAGTCGAAAAATGGCATCAAAGGGGCTCAAGCGTATCGATGCAACCAATGAAGTGCGTGTTGTGCAAGAGTTGGTTAGGCGACAGATATCGCGAATATTGCCCATGGCTTTTAAAGAAGAAGAGGGTGTTTTTGTCATTTTTGAAGGCGATGATGAGCACATCATGTTTGTATCACCCATGCCTGGTTATTTAGGTAAAGGTGGGCCACACGTGCAATTAATTGAGATTGTTAATGCAAAAGGTGGTAAAATCCTGCAATTTTCGCATTGGCTACTAAATGACTCCTTGGAAGAGGATTCTTTTGATGATTCAGATCAGGAGCCTGTGGTGTTACTTGAAAACATCGAATATGCCCAGTTTAGTTTTATGAAGCTAGATGAAGAAGGTGAGCCAGGTGATTGGGAAGGACAGTGGGAAGAAGGTGAAAACACACCGTTAATGGTTCAACTCGAAGTGGATATGGGAGACAAATCATTGATGAGCTTCCCTACAATGGAAGTGGCATTGATGCTTGATGCAACAGCAACCAATCGACGTGTGAGTGAGCATTTGTTGTTAGGCGATAGAAACAATCGAGATGAAATCAAATGAAGAAGCAAGCGGGAGTGGCAATAATTTTGGTTTTGTGGGTAACAGTATTACTTACTGTTATTGCTTCAAGTTTTGCCTTATCTGCGAGAGTAGAAGGCATACAAGCTAAGATGGTATTTGATACAACAAAAGCCCGTTATTTGGCAGAAGCAGGCTTGCACAGAGCGGTTTACGAGTTAAGGAATCCTGACCCAGATTCGCGTTGGATGGCTGATGGACGCAATTATGAAATGGAATTTGCAGGCGCTAAAATAGAGATAAAAATAACCGATGAAACAGGTAAAATTGATATAAATTTAGCCAATGAGGAACTTTTAATCGGACTATTTGCCTCATTAGGCATGAGCGAAGATGAAGCAACAACTTTAGCTCAGCGGGTGATAGATTGGCGCGACAATGATAATATCAAAGGATTTGATGGTGCGGAAGACGACGACTATGAATCCGAAGGTTATGCTTACGGTGCAAAAGATGCCTTATTTGATACAGTGCCAGAGTTGCAGCAGGTTATGGGTGTTAGTTATGAAATGTACAGGCAGCTCGAAAAAGCCATAACCGTATATTCTGGCAGTAGAAATATAAATATTGCCTTTGCATCAGAGCAGGCATTAATGGCATTAGATGGTGTTGAGCGTGAGGATGCTAAACAGTTTATCCAAGAGCGAGAGCAAACTGAAAAAGGTGATGCCTTACCGCTTTTGCCAAATGGACAAACAGGTGCAGCTCGAGGCGGTGGTGTTGCCTTTAGTATTGTTGCTAAAGCCACACTTAGCAATGGTCATTGGGCATCACTTGATGCCACAATTCGCTTAGGCGGAACAGTAAACGGACGACCATTTCGTATAATGCGGTGGCGTGATAATGAACACATATAAGTACAAACTAAAAAATTAAAATAATTAATGAGTGCAATAGATAAATTACAAAATGATTTGAGCAACTGGTATGAAACATCATCAGTTGGTCAGTTTATGCGCTGGTGGAAATCAGAGCTCATGTCTTTTGCGCCTGAAAAATACCAACAACAATTGTTTCCACAAGCCGTTAATGTCCTGCTGATTCAAAAACAAGATGAGGTTGTGGTTTGGCAAGATACTACGGGTGATTTTGTTATTGAGCAAAATGAAGATGAAGAAGTCATGTGGTGGCATAAAATTCAACGCATTATAAATAATGCCGAAGGTAGACGTGTTAACGTTGTTTATTTGTTACCAAATAACGAAGCATTGGTCCGTAAAATTGCCTTACCACAAGCCGCAAAAGAAAATCTGGATGATGTCATTGGTTTTGAATTGGATAAATACGTGCCATTTAAAGCCGAACAAGTACAGCTGAGCTACAAAATAGACCAAGACAACTCAAATGAAGATAAAATTGTACTAGACTTGGCAGTTATTCCAAAACACAAGGTCGCAAATATTGTTGCCTTAACAGAAGAAAAGTCCATTGTGTTGGATGCACTAGATGTTGATATTGGTCAAGATGAACAGCCCAAAGTACTAGGTGTCAACTTGTTGCCAGTGGAAAACCGCAAAGAGCGAAATTATTTTAACCTCAAGCTTAATTTAGGGTTGTTGCTTTTGCTTTTTGTATTGACATACTTTGTGATGTATACATCAGTGGCAAACAAACAAGAAAAAATAGAACAACTAACAAACATCAATACTGACTTGAGCAAGCAAGCCAAAAAAGCCAAGCTCTTAAGAAAAGAACTTAAATCAGTCATTATATCCAGTAAGTTTTTAAACAACAAAAAACAGGACAACCCAAGTTTAGTAGACATACTGTCAGAAATGACAACGAGATTGCCCGAAGACACTTACATAACGAGATTAAAAGTAGACAAGGAAAAGCTAGAACTCACAGGGCAATCAAACAATGCCAGTAATCTCGTGCCAGAACTAGATAAATCAAGTAGTTGGTTTCAGCCAGAAATAGTTGGAGGTGTTACTGAAGATAGGCGCACCAAAAAAGAAAAATTCACCATTAAAGCCCTATTAAAAGAGCCAAAACCAGAGGAAGACGATGACAGCACTAGCTAACAAATCAGAACTAAATCGGTGGTATGCATTAGCAATACTCGGTTTTGTCATCGTCTTGATTTATTTTATCTTTTTTCAAGGTTTTGTAGCAGAACACAGTCTAATGAATGAAGAGATTGATGCATTAGAGCAGGATAGGCAAGAGTACGCTCAGCTAGTCAAGATTATTCCAGAATTACAAAAACGCATTAACACGGTAAAAACAAATGTAGGCGACAACACCAGTTTTTTGCTTGCCGATAGTTACAACTTAGGAACAGCAGAGCTCACACGAACACTCAAAAGTATTGTTTCAGAAAACACGGCCTCTACATCAGAGTGCCAAACAGTAAGCAATACGCCTTATAGAGACAAAAAGCCTGACCAGTTTGAAAAAATCGTGTTAAAAGTGCGTATGCGTTGTCAATACGACAAAATGTTGAATGTCTTGTTGGCTTTTCAAGAACATGTTCCATACCTATTTGTAGACAACTTAAACCTAGAGCAGCACTTGGTTCGTACTCGCAGAAATCAAAATCCAACACATCCAAAGCTGGAAGTGCGATTTGATTTAATTGCCTACATGAATAAACCAGTAAAAGTTAAGAAAAAAAATGATAAAAAATAACTTATTCGGGCAAATTTTAATAGGAGTATTGGTGCTATTGTTGTTGATAGCAAGCATCCAAATGCTTGGCATAGGCGGTCAAATAGGGGCAGTGCAACTAGATGAAGAAGGGCAAGTAAGCATTCCACAAATCCCGCGCAGCATAAATCAACAAGAGCCACAAGAAGAAGCAGACCTGAAAAAACTAGTGGAAGTTGCAACAATAAAGCCAATTTTTAGTACAACGCGCGAGCCTTTTGTTGGCGAGTCTGAAGAGACTACTGTAGAAGAACCTCCTGAAGAAATTGCAGAATTAAAAGCTCAAATTACTGGCATAGTCATCACACCTGAAAACTCTTATGCGATGATATTGGATACAACGACCAATGAACGAAATTCTTATAAAGTTGGTATGCCACTAGATGGAGAATTGGGTGGTTGGACAGTTGCATCAATCCAAAGTCGCAAAGTAACCTTTGTATCAGATGATGAAAAGACAGAAGAGTTAAATCTTGAAGTTAGTGGTGGAACAAAGCCGAAAATAGCTGCAAAAGCTGGAAACAAAAAAGCCGGTGCAAAAGCTGGCAAAGTAGCCAATCCAAACAAACCATTGAGCCGCAAAGACAAGAAAAAGAATGCGGACGACATCCGTAAAAAAATAGCAGCCCGCCGTGCACAAATGCGCGCAGAAGCTGCAAACAAGAAAAACTAGGAGATAATTAGTGATTAAACAATTAATCATCATTTGTATTACGGTTGGATTGATGTCATGCGCATCAACCCCGCTGGATTTATCCAAAGAAGTGGATGGATACGATTACCTCAATGGTATTGAGAGTAAAAAGTATTCGGGCGCTGTTTTTGGAAATGATAAGCCTGAGGCAGAAACCACAAAAAAAGAACAGTATGAGTTCTATCCAGGTTCGGGCAAATTTATAGACGTAAAAGCAGCCAGCAAATACCAAAAGCCAGTATCAAGCAAAGGCGAAATCACACTAAACTTTGAAGGTGATTCGTTGCCGGCAGTAGTCAACCTAATATTGGGCGAAGTGCTTAAAGAAAACTATGTCATAGCACCAGGGGTTTCAGGTGAAGTTACCTTTGCAACGGTTAAGCCAGTCAATAAAGACCAAGTTCTCCCTATTTTAGAAATGTTATTAAGCTGGAACAATGCCGCCTTGGTATATATCGAAGACCGTTACCATGTTATGCCACGCGCTGATGCCATCAAAGGTAACCTTATCCCAAGCTATGGACATATGCAAAAACGCAAAGGCTATACGGTTATAGTAGTACCACTAAAGTACATAGCACCTGCCGAGATGGAAAAAGTATTAACCCCATATGCAAAAGAAGGTGCAATTGTCAAAGCAGACAATGCTCGCAACTTATTATTCTTGTCAGGTACAAAAAGAGAGCTAAATATGTATCTCGATACCGTCAATATCTTTGATGTAGACTGGTTGGAAGGTATGTCGACAGGCATCTTTAGGTTAAACCGAGTTGAAGCAAGTACAATAGTAGGTGAGCTAGAAGCGATATTTGGCGAAGGAGCAGACAACCCACTAGCAGGTATGTTTCGCTTTATGCCGCTAGAACGCCTAAATGCCATTATGGTTATAACCCCACAAGAAAAATATTTACATAAAGCGCAAGAGTGGATAAAACGCCTCGACCGTTCCGATTCAGAAGCCTCAAGCAACCTCTATGTATATAATGTCAAAAACATTAAGGCTGACGATTTGGCAGGCTATCTAAGTGATGTCTTCGGTGGCGGTAGTAGTGGCGGTAGTTCGCGAAGCTCCAAAAAAGACAATGCAGGAAAAGTAGCTCCAGGTTTAGCAGGAAGAGAGATTGGCTCAAAGACAAACAAATCAAAATCAGTAAAGAAAACAAAAAGAAACAATTCATCTAATAAAAACAATGATGGACCAAGCTTTACCGCAATCGAAGAAAACAACCAAATATTAATTAGCTCTAACACCCAAGAGTACGATGCTATTATGGCAGCAGTTGCGCGATTAGACATTGAGCCATTGCAAGTTTTAATCGAAGCCAAGATTATCGAAGTGACCTTAACAGACAATGAGTCATCAGGTGTAGAGTGGTTGTTTGGCTCAGCTAGAAATGCAACAACAGATACTACAGATAAAATACTCGGAATACGTGATACCGACTCTGCACGATATGGAGCAGGTGGACTAACCTATGTATTAACAGGAGTAGATGTTCAAGCAACCATAACAGCAAAGGATGTCAAGAGTCGAATTACATTACTATCAACCCCGTCACTTCTAGTGTTAAACAACAAAGAAGCATCTATTAATGTCGGAACAAGAATACCAATTCAAAATAACTCACTCAACCAAGGCGGGCTTAACACCTTTAGCTCGGTTAGGTACTTACAAACAGGCACCAAACTCACAGTAACACCAAGAATTAACCCAGGTGGGCTGGTATATATAGAAGTAGCTCAAGAAGTCAGTCTTCCAACACCCGTAGATGCAAGTGGCAACAGAGACATCAACAATCGCGAGCTAACAACAGAAATAGCGGTACAAAGTGGCGACACAATAGTAATGGGTGGCTTGATAAAAGAAGATAGAAGTAATAGCAAAAATGGAGTGCCAAAATTAAATAGAATCCCGCTGTTAGGAGGTCTATTTGGCTCAAGAGATCGCACAAGCGAAAGAACAGAGCTAATCTTATTGTTAACACCAACAGTAATAGAAAACCCAGAACAAGCCAAACAACTAACCAAAGAATACATAAGTCAATTTAAAGGGCTAAAGCCATTAAAACCAAAGCATAAAAAACAAAAAGAGCAAAACAACAATGAATAAAATAAAAGCAATACTATTAATCATAACAGTATCATTATTAATGACAGCATGTAAAGATAAAGAAAAAAATAAACTAGACAACCGCGTAATAGATTATTGGAACTACAAAATCAATCAAGACTTCAAGCAGGCCTATGAGTTCCTAAGTCCAGGTTGGCGCAAGACAGAGTCATTACAAGCATACGTAGCAAGGATGCGTGTAGTGTCAATAAAGTGGCTCGGTGTTAAGATTAAGAGTAAAGAGTGCACAGAGAAGTATCTATGCACCGTCCTGACAGATTTGCAATATGAGTACCAGTTTAGGGGGGCAATGTCTAGCACAGTACAAGTGACAACCGAGCTAAAAGAAAAGTGGCTAATGAAAAACAATATCTGGTATAAGGTTCCTGGTTCGTTAAATGTATTAAAAAAGTAAATATATTCTTGCGGTTTGCTATTTTATCGCGTAACATTGGCATCAGCTATAAAATATAAAGTCTCTACCTGAGTGGGTGAGCATAATTATAGCTCTGTATTTATTATAAATTTTAGGAGTTCTAAAAAATGAAAAGAAATAATTTAACAACTGCATTGATCGCAGGTATTGCTGGCGTTGCTGGTATAGCATCTGTATCAACAGCAGTAAACATAAACCCAGACGGTATTGGTCAGATTCTTTTATACCCTTACTACTCAGTAAGAGGCGACAACAATACGCTGATATCAGTAGTCAATACAACAAACAATGTTAAGGCAGTAAAAGTACGTTTCCTTGAAGGCAAAAACTCTCGCGAGTGTTTGGATTTCAATTTGTATCTATCTCCATATGATGTATGGACAGCTGCATTAGTTGCAACAACATCTACTGAGCCAGGTCACGCTGGTGAAGACTCTGTTAAGCTAATCACAAGTGACAACTCATGCCTATCACCAAACACCATAATGGCTGGTCAGCAGTTTTTACCTTACGGTTATAGTGCTCCAGCTCCATATGATGAGTTGGGTCTAGATATGAAACGTTGTACAGAAGGTCACTTCGAAATGATTGAAATGGGTAATGTTGTTAACACAGCCACCAATGGTAATGCAGCATCAGCAGTAACACATGGTGCATCAGGTGTTCCAGCTGATTGTTCTGTAGTTCACAATAACTGGTTAGGTGGAGCATGGTCTGCTCTTGCTACTGATGGAATTGTTGACCCTGATGGTTCTGGTGGTTTATTTGGTTCAGCAGCGATAGTTAATGTACCTGCTGGAACAGAAGTATCTTATAATGCTGATGCGATTCAATCTTACTCAACTGTAGCACAACATAGAAACCCAGGTGATTTATTCCCTAATGTTGCATCAGGTAACAACTTGGTCAGTAATGTTTTCTATGCTGCCACTCCAGGCTCTATAGTGACAGATACGTGGAACAGCAGTGAAGTACAGGCAGTAAGTGCAGTATATATGCATGATCATATTTATGGTGAGTTCGAAATTACTGATGACTTTGGAGCAGATACCGAGTGGGTAGTAACTTTTCCTACCAAAACTTTCTATACGGATCCTTTTTCAACAGCAACAACTTTTGGTGTAGGCGCTCCTGTAGAACCTTTTACTCGCGGTCTTTCAGATCCGTACAATGGTCGTCCAGCTTGTGAGTCATTTGCTATGCAAAGATGGGATAGAGAAGAGCAACAATTAGGTGGCGGAGTTTTATTGCCATCTCCAAGACCTCCAGGTGAGCTGGGTCCTGTATTTTGTTGGGAAACTAATGTCTTAGAATTTCATGATGAGAATGATGTGTTTGATATAGATGCTTCTTTGATACTATCATCAAGCAACAACATGTTTGTAAGACCAGGATTTAACAACGGTTGGGCAGAGATTGCATTTGCACAAAGTACAAATGATAATGTTGCAGGAAGAACTTATACGGGTCTTCCAGTAACTGGTTTTGCTGTACAAAAGTTTGTTAACGGAACATTAGGTGGTGGAACTACTCTAGCTAACTACGCTGGATTATTTGCTCACAGATATTCTAAAAACATTCAATAAGTACGTAAGTTTTAAACGAGTAAAAAAAATGGGCGTTAATCGCCCATTTTTTTATGCCCAACAAAAAACCAAACCCGTAGGTTGGCGTTGAGGTACGAAACCCAACACCAAAGCCCAAACCACCCCCATAAACAAACCAAACCAAAAATCCAAACCAACCGATAAACCAACCAACCCCAAACCCCGCAAATGTTGGGCTTCGCTCCGCTCCGCACCAACCTACATTGGTATTCCAAACGAAACCCAAATCAAAACCTAAAAATAACTTAAACATGGATTGTCGCCTACGCGGCAATGACGAGTTGCTTGGGGCTACTCTGTCGTTCGGTATCATGGCAGAATTGATATTGAAGTATGGCGATACATGCAAAGCAATAATATATAGCCACAGTATGTGCAAATTGTGTATACTGCTAATGCGTGCGTACACGCAAATAATTTAACTTTTGATTTAGAAAAAACGGTATTAGACTAATGGAGGAAAAACAGCAAAAAAAATTAAGCACTTCATCTTTAACAAAGTTTGAAAATTTTGTAATATTTCAGACTAAAGATGGCAAAGTAAATATTGATGTATATTTTCAAAATGACACACTATGGTTAACTCAAAAATTACTTGCTAAATTGTTTGAAAAAGGGCGTTCTACTATAACGGAACATTTAAAAAACATATTTAATGATAATGAATTAGATGAAAGTTCAGTATGTCGGGAATTCCGACATACTGCCAATGATGATAAAAGCTATACTACAAAATATTATAACCTACGAGCAATAACGGCAGTTGGTTATCGAGTAAATTCACACAGAGCGATTGAATTTCGTAAATGGGCAACTGAAATACTGCACGAATACATCATTAAAGGTTTTGCCATGGATGATGAGCGTCTAAAACAAGCCAAACATTTTGGGGTGGATTATTTTGATGAAATGTTGGAGCGAATCAGAGAAATTCGTTTGAGTGAAAGAAGGTTGTATCAAAAAATAACAGATATATATGCCTTATCAGCCGATTATGATAACAAATCTGACATAACAAAATATTTTTTTGCCACAGTTCAAAATAAATTACATTGGTCAATAGCCGGCAAAACGGCTGCTGAAACTATTTATACTGAAGCAGATGCCAGCAAAGTTTATATGGGTTTAAAAACTTGGAAAAAATCACCAGATGGTAAAATCTTAAAAAGTGACGTAAGCATTGCCAAAAACTACCTAAATGAAGAGCATTTAAAGTTACTACAAAGAATAGTAGCTTCCTATTTGGATTTAGCCGAAAGTAGAGCTAAAAACAGAACCATCATGAATATGAAAGATTGGGACAGGTTTTTAGTGCAGTTTTTAGAGTTGGCGGATTATCCAATTTTGAAAGACAAAGGAAAAGTTTCAATGCTGGAAGCAAAACTAAAAGCCGAAAGTGAATATGAAAAATTTAGAATAATACAAGATAAAAATTATATTTCTGACTTTGACCGAGCAATCAAACAATTCGAAAAAAAGACGAAAAAAAAGGACTAATGGAAAAGCACAATACATATAAAGATAGCGGAATTGAATGGATTTATGGCATGAGATACATTAACATGGATTACCCTCCACCCAACAAATAACCAACCCCAAACCCCGCGAATGTTGGGCTTCGCTCCGCTCTGCACCAACCTACGATAAAGAATTAACAATAAACAATAAATTAAACTATAAATAAACAATAAATTAACATTCTCTTCTGTATAATGTGCAACTAAGATACTATATTTGAGAATTAACCATGAAAAAATACACATTAATACTATTATTAATCATTTCAACGACTTATGCATTTATCGCTTTTGGTAAGGATTTAATCGTTACTTTGAGCAATAATGACGTTATTTCTATTCCGCTAGAGCCTGGCTCAAAGTTGGATGTCGTCTCTACATCAGGGATAGGAGTGAATGAAGGTGATGTAACCGTAACTGTCAGCGATACAGGTTTAGATTTATGTGAAAGAATCAAAGCAGTAGATGCCACGGTTACTTGTACTGGTGGCACCGGCACAGCCCCAACTATTACCAGCTTCACAGCATCACCAACTTCAATAACATCTGGTGGCAACGTAACCCTTACTTGGGTACTGGCAAATGATGCTGTTTCATGTGTAAAGACAACAACATCAGGCTCAACAGGTAACTGGTCAGGTACCATCACCGGTTCACAAGTGACAAATGGTTCACACTCACAGCTCATATCAAACATAACATCAAACTCTACTTATAGATTACAATGTACTAATAGCAATGGCTCTTCTCTACTCAAGACTGCATCTGTAAATATTGCCACCTCTGCTAGTTGCACCAGCCAGCCACCACCACCAAGCCCAATCATAGAAGATACAACAATATTGTCTAGTGGTGGCGGTCCCGGGCAGTCTTATAACGGCACTTATATAGGCATGTTCCCTGGTTCAGGTGCTACAGCGTGGCCAGGCTCATCAGCACAATCGTTAAGCCTAACAATTCATCGAGATGAATACGTAGCAGCGCAATTTAATAGTGGCAATACAGATTATACTGGAAATTTAGTGCTAGTTCCAGTTACTGGTGATGAGGGTCCAGCTTCCTTTGGTACAACTTGGGTAATAAGTGAATGTCCTGGTGACTTTAACACGCATCTCGGGCAGTCTGCTTGTAAAAGTACATCGACACTCAGGTGGAGTACTGAAGGTACAGATGGTTCGGCTCGTTGTCAGCTAGACAAAAACAAAACCTATTATCTCAATATTATTCATTCGTGGAACACAGCAAGTGATTATGCTTCCAAATGTTCAAGTGCTTATTGTGGTCTTTTAGGTTCTAATACTTTTAACTAAAAGCGTGATGATAAAATTTATTATATTGCCACTTTTATTGGCTAGTCAAACATTGTTAGCATCATCACCATTATCAACAACACTTGTCTCTCAAGGGGGGGCAAGTGTGACGCTAGATGATATGGATGGCTTTGCTTATAAAATCCCCAAGGATAAAAGAAATGGTTTTTTTTACTCCATACCGAGGATAGACAAAGCACTCTCGACATTACTTAAGATGAAGCATATTGTAAATTATGCAAATAGCAACAACTTACTAGACACTCAGCTCATTAAGCAAAATGTACAAAGCAAACTGCTGAACTTAGCTCCAGTTGATACTACAGAGCTAGACTCTATGCAGCAGCAACAAGACTACAGCAAGTATGTTCGCTATCTTGAGCTAATTGAGAGCTACAAACAATTTAAAGGGGTCATTAAAGGCTCCATAAAACCAGAGGATGTAGAAGAGCTTGCTTATGAAAAATACATCACCAATAAATCCGTGTATGTATCAAAAGAATCAAGAGATTTGCAAGTGCTTTCAGTTGTTTTTAATGACGAAAACAGACAACAACAGAAAATTAAAGCAGAAAAAATCCTAAAAGAAATAACTAAAAGCAAGGCAGGTTTTAAAGACTATGCAATGACCAAGCTAGTAGATCAAGTCGATGTGGAGTTAAGCCTAGAGATGAAAGGCTTCCATAACAACCCTGACTATGGAGAGTTATCAAGGTTGGTCTATAAGCAGAAGCAAACAGGCATCATAAAAAAGCCAGTTGAGTTCAACTCAAGATTTAGTATTGTTAATGTATTGAATATTAACCCCAGCAAACAACTAAGCTTTGATGAGGTGAAAAAATACATTATTGAGGATTTAGCCAAGCAAAAAGGCAAGGAAAGATTTTCAGAAATATTATTGAAAATAACCCAAGACCCAATAAATATTGATAAAGAAGTCTTTGAGTTTATTAAGCAAAGATATACTACCAAACCACAAAAGACCGTTGATTAAAACAGCATTTATTTTTAATAATATACAGCTACTAAGTTACTTTTTTAAAAGGGAATTAAAAGGTAAATATTTGGGTAACATAACAGGCATGTCTTGGGCATATATTCAGCCTGTTATTACCTTATTGATTTACTGGTTTGTCTTTGGTGTTGTTTTTAAGCAAAGAGTGCATGAAAATCCAAACATAGAGTTTATTGTCTACTTAGCCATCGGCTTTTGGCCTTGGGTTACATTTTCTGAAGCCGTGCTTAAATCAATAAAAGTAATCGAAGAGAGTTCTGACTTGCTTGGAAAGGTGAACATGGACTTCAAAACACCAGTCCTTGCATCAGTTTCGGCAACATTTGTTATCAACTTAATAGGTTATATTGCCGTTTTAGTTATTTTATTTTTATTTGCTGGAGAGTTTAACCATAAGGGCATTTTACTTTTAATATTCCCTATTGTTACTCTTTATATATTTGCACTAAGCCTTGCTTTTATTTTTTCGTCCATCCAAATTTTTATTAAAGACACCAACCAGATTGTCGGCACAGTCATGACCCTTTGGTTTTTTTTGACACCAATTCTCTATTCGGAATCAATCTTGCCAGAAAAATACCAATATTATATTCAGTTTAACCCCTTATATATACCAATAAGCTTCATCCATAAAGCTATACTTACGCAGGGAGATTTACCTTGGTTAGGTCTGTTTACATTGTCTATGGTATTTATGTTTATGCTTTACTTGTCAATAAAGTTATTTAATAAATTAGCAAAGAGTTTTGTTGATTTCAAATAAGTGAGACCTTTGCATAACTATATGACGAAAGAAAAAATAGAGTAAATTTGCCAAATTGAGGCGGAAATCGCAGGTAATAGCTGGCTATTGACCAGATTTTCAACGAAAAGTTTGGTGAATTTAATCATTTTTTACTCGCCATTATAGTTATGCAAAGGTCTCTAAGTAAAAATGTAGAGTTTTATAGACTATAATCTGGATACTTGCTTATTAATAAATCAATGTATTCTGACTCTTTAGCAGTATCACCTTGTTTTCTTGCTGCATCAATCGCCTTAATAATATCTTCAGGTGTTTTGAAAAATAGTGCTTGATACATTGCTTTTTGACTCGCATCGCGTTGTTTTTGCATTCTTTCTTTTAAGGGTAGCTCGGAGTAGCTAGAGTTTGTTGCTTCGATATCATCAGGGGTAATATCATCCGAGGCATTTGTTGTGGCTACAGTTGCTTTTTTTGTATCATTTTTGTGTTCTGTTCTTTCTTTAAAGTTAGCTTTTGGCTCGATTTGTTGTGTAGGAACAGTAACTTGTTCGGAGTTGTCAACGGATGTATATTTGTATATAGCTGTAACTATAAAAATTGTAACTGCGATAAGGATTAAATATTTTAAAAATTTAGGCTGATTATTCATAATTATATTTGGAAATGTAAGTTTAGGGTTGGTTAGAGTTCTATAAATTAGCAAAGTTTCATATTTTAATAAAATTTAAAGATTTATACTATAAATATAATTATAATAGTTATTAATAATAACCAAGTTTGATAAAACAATTGAGTAACTTAATTCTAGCACGAAACATTTCTAAAAGCTACCCCAACATAAATACGGCCACTCAGAGGCTAAAGTCCTTGCTATCACTGCTATTCAACAAAGATAAATACGACCAAACTTTTGTATTAAAAGACATAGATTTAGAAATAAAAGCAGGTGAATCTTTTGCGATTATAGGCAAAAATGGTGCAGGCAAAAGTACTTTACTCAAAATAATTAGTGGCGTTATCAACCCGACTACAGGAACAGTAAAAGTTAACGGCAGAATAGGGGCGTTACTTGAGCTTGGCAGTGGCTTTCATCCAGAGTATACAGGCAGAGAAAATCTTAAAATGTCAGCAGCTTTAGCTGGAATGGATGATAAGTATTTAAAGGAAAACCTTGAAAAAATGATTAAGTTTGCCGATATTGGAGACTATATTGATCATCCTGTTAAGAATTATTCATCAGGAATGGTGGTCAGATTAGGTTTTTCTGTTGTGACAGTAACTAATCCTGATTTACTCATTACCGATGAGGTGTTAGCTGTTGGTGATGCAGACTTTCAACGCAAGTGTATCGCTTGGATAGATAGTTATTTAAAAAAAGGTGGCACTTTATTATTGGTATCTCACAGCATCTATCATGTACAAAAAATGTGTAAAAATGCTATCTGGTTAGAGAATGGAAAAATTAAGAAACAAGGCAATGCATTTGCAATTTCTCAAGAGTATCAAAGCCATTATGAAAAGAAAAAAGATGGGGTTAAAATCAGTGGAGATAAAGACACTGCAAATTATCATGTAATGTCGATTAAATTGCTTAATGATGAAGAAGATGAGATAACCTTAGTAGGTACTAACCAGGATATAACGGTTAAAGTACAGGTTTTCTCGCCAGATAATAGACCTCCTGGTCTAACTATAGGTATTGTTAGAAAGGATATTCCTGTCTATGGGACAATATCATATAACCATAATGCTATACCAAAAAAAATAAAAGACCATGTCTTTGAGTTCACTATCAAATATAGCAATTTCAAATTATTATCCTCCGATTATGAGTTTAAAGCCCATGCGATGGATCCTGAGTGTTTGCGGTTAATGGATGAAGAGTCAAAGGAGTTTCGGGTGCACTCAAATTCGACAGATTTGGGAGTTGTTGTTTTGGATACACAGTGGAGTTAGCATGTGTCAAATTGATATAGTTGTTCCTATATACAATGCTTATAATTGCGTGAAAGATTGTTTGACAAGTCTAGCACAGCACCAGAAACTAGCAGAAAACATTTACTTGCTTGATGATTGTTCGACCGATGTCAGAATAAAGCCGCTGTTACAGCGATTTGCGGATGAAAACAATTGGAGCGTCCTTTATCAATCTGAAAATAAAGGTTTTGTAAAAACTGCCAATCAAGGATTAAAACTAAGTAAAAACAATACTGTTTTACTTAACTCTGACACTGTCGTTTGCCAGTATTGGTTGCATGGGTTTAAACAGTGTCTTGAGAGTGTTGCAGATTTAGCAACAGCTACAGCATGGTCAAACAATGCTGAGATATGTTCTTTTCCTGAATTTTTAAAAAACAATATTATCCCTAAAGATATAAATAAATTTTCTCAAAAGCTTTATAAAAACTATAGCCCTGTTTACCCAGAGATTCCTACCGCTGTTGGATTTTGTATGTTAATAACAAAGCGAGCAAAAAAAGTTGTAGGTTATTTAGATGAAAAACAATTTGGTCATGGATATGGAGAGGAAAATGATTATTCGTTACGTGCCACAAAAGCAGGTTTAAATAATATTGTTTGTGATAATATCTATGTTGTACATGTTGGTAATCAGTCATTTAGTGATTTAGGAATTAAGCCGGATGAAAATAGTATGAAACGACTATTAGAAAAACATCCTGACTATTTAAAATTAATTCATGAGTTTATTGACAATGACCCTTTAGCAGAAGTTCGTATGGAAATTCTAAAGAAGATTAGTCAAGATTAGTGGTGTAATTTAGCCTTTTTGGGTAAAATCGATGCACTTTTAAAACAATAAATATTTATGGAATTTGAATTTGATTTCGGTGCAAAAACCTTAGCCCAGGGTGTTCAGAAAAATACAAAAAAATATGCATCAGTAGCAGGGGTAGCTTTTCCCCTGTCCGCTGAAGAGCTTGTCTTCATGAATAAAGAAACAGGTGAAAACCATGTGATGACAGATAAAGTGTTATTTGCCCTAAGTCTTTGCCAACAATTTAAACCACTTGACCAACATATCATTACGATAGGTCAAAACATTCCAGAACTGCAAAACCAAGTACAAGCCATCCAAACGGTGGTTGACTTTTTGGTGAAAAACAAGCTGCTATTAGAAGATAAAGAGTGGCAGTCACAATTGTCACAGTCCTCACAGCAAATAAAAGTTGCAAATGCAGGCATAGTCATCCGCACATTTGAAAAGCCTGCTTTGTTAAATCGTTTGTTAGAATCTTTGCAAAAATATCAGTTAAAACATAAGCAAAAGTTTTCTGTTCAAGTTTACTGTGGCACAACATCAGAAAAAACTGAATTAGAAATGGAAGAAGTATGTAAATCCTTTAAGTCTGATATAAGTATTACTTTTTTTGGGCGTGTTTGGCAAGATCAATTTGTTAAAATGCTGATCACGGAGTTCCCAAAAAGAACAGAACAAATAAAATGGCTGTTGAGTCATTCCAGTGAGGAATATTCAGGTGGTAGGATATGGAATCTTGCCTTGTTAAATAATGCAGGGAAAAAGTTCTTATTCTTTGATGATAACTATATATTTGAAGCCAGAATAAAAAATCACGAAATAAACGAAATAAATTTAAACAACAATTCAGATTTGAATGTAGGATTTTCACTAAATTTGACTGATATAAAACAGAACTCTAAAAAGTATGATGAAGATGTTTTATCTCAGATGATTAATAGTTGCGGGCAAACCACTGGAAACTGGCTTTCAACAAAGCAAATAGAATATTCGCCGATTGACAATTTAACCTTACTGGATTTACAAAGAATTGCCTCAACCTCATTAATTAAAACGGTTGGAAGTGGTAGCTGGGGCAGTCCTCGCTCAGAGCAAAATTATTGGTTGTATTATTTAGAGGGTGACCAAAAACAAGCGTTTTGGGAATCACGTGAAGTTTACTTGGATAATATAGAGGCTTCAAACTTGATGCATTATTCAAATGACTATGAGTTTTTGTCAATCGGTAGATTTTTACCGTCAGCCATTGATAATTCAACCATGACTCCTTTTGCCATGCCAACAGACACATTGGAGGATTATTTTTTTAATGCCGTATCACTATACTGTTACCCCAGCCAAGTTTCAATGCAATGCCCATTCATGTTGGGGCATATTCAGTCAGAGAAAAAAGACCGTTCTGCCTCAAATCACCTAGCAAGAACACCAAACTTCAACAAGTTTTTGGCAGATTATGCCTTAACATTAGTAGAGGTAACAGAAGCTCAGGATCCTGCTTTGCGAATGAAAACTCTTTCAGATTATGTTTTAGGCTTGTCAAATTCATCAGATGAGACGGTGCATAATCGCCTTAAAGAATATCTGTCACAAATTCGATCAGATATTGTCTTGAATATGCAAACACAAATGGCACAATCTCCAGATGCACCGGTGTATTGGCAGGCGGATGTTAGAGAAATAGTTGAAGCCAATGGTAAAGCACTGATTCAAAATAAGCCTCCGATTTTAGATGGTTGGCAGCAAACAATGAATGCACAAGCATGTGTTGAAAAGGCACGAAGTGAATTAAAACAAGCAGCACAAGCTATGGACTTATGGCCAAAGTTGTGGGAATTCTGCAAAATCAGTCAATAATGAACTCTTGTGCTGTTATTATCGTCAACTACAATACTGGGAAATTATTGTCTCAAGTCATAAAGCGTGTATTAAAAGCGAAAGGTGTTGATGAAATTATTATTGTAGATAATAACTCGACCGATAACAGCATGGAGCTATTACCCGATAACCCCAAAGTTATAAAGTACTTTAGAAAAACTAATGCAGGCTTTGCCAGTAGTTGTAATTATGGTGCTAAACGTGCCCAATCTGATTTTCTCTTGTTTCTTAATCCTGATTGCTTGGTTCAAGAAGATAGTATAGTTAACACACTAAATTCTTTTAAGTATAAGCAAAACATTGGTATGGTTGGAGTATGGGTAAAAAATCCTGATGGCACTGAACAAAGAGCGACACGTCGTCGCCTACCAACTTTATGGCGGGCAATAAAAACCTACTCGAAGTTAGAAAATTTTGCTAAGTTTTGTAGTTGTTTTACTGGAGTAAATTTGAATCACTTACCTATTTCTAAAAAAATCCAACAAGTAGAGGCGGTATCGGGAGCTTATGTTTTTATCAAAACTGCAGTGTTTAATGAGGTTGGTGGGTTTGATGAAGATTTTTTCATGCACTTTGAGGATTTAGATCTATGTAAACGCACCAGTGACGCAGGCTACAATATTTTATTAAACCCGCAAATAGAGGTCGTTCACCACCAAGGTACATCAAGCCAAAGTAATAGCCATGTTAGTGAATATAAAAAACAAAGCCTGCAAAGATATTTTCACAAGCATTGTTCTGTTTTTTCGTATCATGTGATAAAAATCACCAGTCACTTTCTTTAGTTATTTAATTTCAATTGGTAATTCTCCAGTAATAGTTGATCATCGTTGGACCAAAATTCTCTTGCTTTGGGTTTTAATTCTTGCATGAGTATAGTTGCATTGAAGAAGTCTTCCTGATAGGCAAAATACTTGGCACGAAATTTTAATATTGGATAATCAAAGGTTGATATTTCTTGAACACGATTAATGGTTTTTAAATAACTATCCATATCATTTTGCCATTGTAACTCTAAGATTTCATAACCAATATAACTGGCATATAATAAATGGTTGTTACTAATGTAGTAATCCATTAGTTTTTGTAGCATTGAAATAGCTTTATTACTGTAACCCTCAGCAGCAAAAATATGTGCCTCTATACGTTGCAAATGGTGGCTCATCGATTGTGTTAAAAGAGGGTATAAGTTTAAATAGTTATTCATTTTTTTCCGAGAGACTACAGCACTGTCTGCTAGAGCCGATAGAAACATATCAATGGCAACAATATATTCAGCATGAGCAGGGTGGTCTGCAGGGTTTACCTTAACAATATCTAACATTTGAGTAACCGTATGCCTTGCATCATCAAAATTTTTATAAGAAATTTGTAACTCTGCTTGAATAATTAAAGCCATTATTTTAGCCTCTATATTATCGTAGGTAATACTTAACGAATACAATTTATCAATTTGAATTTTGGATTTGTTTAAGTACCCTTGTTCATAAAGATTTCGAGCCTTAGATGTATAATAATGCGCCAAAATAATCGGTGAATCAACATGATCTAGCCATTTTTCAGCTTTTTCTAAAGCCAATAATGATTGCCCTGTCTCAGCAAGGTCATTATAGATGTTGCTTTTTACTCTATAACTAGAAACTAAACCACTATAGTGTTGTAACCTTTGATATTGCTCTATTGCCGTTTCAATATAGTTTTTGGCCCCATCATAATTGAATAAATGTTGACTTACTATTGCAAGATTGTGATTAATTTGTGCAATAAGGCTTGGCAAAGGGTTATATTTCTCAACAAGTTCTAATTGTTTTTTGATGATTTTCATTGTTTTGGTGCTAATGCCTTGTCTATCTTGAATTAAGGCTTTATTAGAAAGCGATACTATAACAGCTTTCATGTCACTTACTTGATTCGAAATCTCTATTGATTTATTTAAATAAGTCTCAGCATCTTCGAGCTTGTTCATGTATATTAAAGTGCGTGCCTTGACATTGTATAAATCATTTAAATAGTAATCATCAAAAGTATTTAAGTTTTCAATGGTTTTAGATATTGCTAATGATTTTTGAAAATTCCCTAATTCTGCCTCAACTTCAGCTAATAATAACCATGCAGGGAAGAAAGATTTATTCTGGGAGACAGCAGTTTGTAAAAATTGAGTAGCTTTATTAAGCTCCCTGCTTCTAGCTGCTGCCAAACCCCTTAGATAACTTTCCAAAATAAAGTCAGAAATTTTAGCAATACGCTCTGAATCAGCAAAGACAACACCTGAGGTAATATTGAGTTGCTGTATTGCCCATACATCAATTTTTTCAAATAAACTGGTAAGTGTTGTGGCTTGTATCTCGTTATTGGCTAAAACTCCGTGTTTATTTCTAAGGGTAACTTGAGAAATAAAGTTATTCTTTTGTTTGATGTTTTTAACAATTAGAGAAAAGTCAATATTCTCTGCCTGGGATAACTGTAGGGCTAAAACATTGATCTTATCCTGTTTAAACCAATCTGCTTGGGGGTTGATCGAATCAATTTCATCGTGTTGCTGTAGTAATTCTGACAAATAATTCAAGCCACCAATATCCAACCATTCGTTAGTTTTCTCAGCAGGAATAATGGCAATATTTATGAGTTTCTTAGTAGTTTTTAGTGGCACAATATCGACTATCTTGGCATTAATCGCACTGCCTAGTCTTGGTTGACTGAAATAGTGATAAAACAAAAAACTTGCAGCCATTACAATAACTATTACAACAACACTAGAGATGATAGTTTTCTGGTTAAACCTATGAGAGCTAAACTCCTCTGATTTATTGTCAGTTACTTCAATATTCACTGCCAACCGAATACCTACACCTCTAACTGTTTCAATAATAGACTTGTTACAATCAGGGGCATCAAATGTATTTCTTAATCGGGAAATTTGCTTGTTGAGAGCAGAGTCAGTAATAAATTGATTAGGCCAAACTGCGGCTAATAATTCATCTTTCGTGATTAATTCGCCCTGTCTTTGTAACAAAAACAAAAGCATATCAAAGCTCTTTTTGGTTAAATCAATGGCTCGTGAATTTTTACTTATAGATCGTTGTTGTGGGTCTATTTCAAAACTTAAGAAACGATAAATTTTATTCGTGTTAATGATTACTATCCTCTTAAACCACTATATTTTGGCATTTATCAACCATTGGTTGATTGAAATTCCTTTAATTGTCCTGTAAATGTCAAGTAAAGTCAAACCCTAATTCTTAAAATGAGTTCTGAAATTAAGTTGATTTCTAAAAGAAAATGTAACTGATTTGTTCGGTTATTACAACGTAAACAGTTACACAATTGGGGTATAAATTATATCCCTCTATATTAAATAAATGGAGGACAAAAATGATGAATACTTCATCCTGCCTAAATAAAAAGAAAATATTATATTTAATAATCTTAAGTATTTTTTTAATCACTACTCAAGCAAGTGGCATACCTGACTATGTAATAGACAATTATGTTATCTCAAGTGGTGGCAATGTAAGTTCAAATGGCGATTATAGCGTACAGGGCAGTATTGGGCAGCCTGTAACAGCCACTTCAAGTAGTGCTAACTATAAGATGCAAAGTGGTTTTTGGCATGAAATACCAGAACTCGTAGAAGAGATATTTAAAGACAGTTTTGAATAATAATTATAGAGGAAAAAAACAATGAAAAAATTTAATTTAATAACACTATTATTTTTAGTAGTAAGTTTCACCATTTTAGCAGTCCCAGTCGGTAGTAAGTTTAGTTACCAAGGGCAATTACAGGAAGCGGGTTCATCTGTATCAGGAGTTTATGACATGATATTTTCCTTGCACAACGACTCTGGCAGCACTACAGCTATAACTTTTAATGAAATAAATGATGTTGTAGTAACAAGCGGCCTATTCAGTGTGGAACTTGATTTTGGAGACCTTCCTTTTGATGGTCAAGAGTATTATTTAGAGATAAAAGTAAAGCAGGATTTAGCCTTGGCATTTTCTCTTTTAGTACCTATGCAAAGAATAAATACAGTTCCCTATGCTATTCAATCTGCCTTTGTAGAAAACAGCTCTTCTGCTTGGATTGATGCATTTAGTGGCATTCAACATAATGGTGAAGTGGTAATAGGAAATCTTGTTGCAGATGCAGGAGATACAGTGCAAATTGTATCTGATGCAGGAGATTCTCCTTTAAGAGTCATTGTTGATACTGTTGGCACTAGGTTTAGGGTTAGTAAAAATGGCGGTGTTGGTGTTGGTAATAATTATAATGATTCTCAAATACCTGATAATGGCTTGCTGGTCAGAGGACAAGCTAGCCAACAATTGAGTTCTCATGGTTTTGTGAAAGCAGGAACTTTCATAGAGTGTGGCGCAGGGATTAGTAGTGGTTCAGTTAGGTATTTTAATAATGTCGATAGCAGTGGCGACTTTTCCACCAGCCCTACTGGTGCAGGTGGTAATTGTATAATAACAACACCCTTTGATATATCTAATGTTTTTTATGTTGTTAGTGCCGAACATCCTGGTGGTCCGTTTGAATCAAGAACAGCCAGTTGCACTTCAGCATCATCAAGTACTTTGGCTTGTCAAATAAACCAAGTTAGTTCTGCAGGGGTGACACACCCCAATGGTGTATTACAAATTTTGTTTTACTAACATGCTTTTGAAAACAAAAAAATTATGCGGCTAATACTATTAATATGCCTTTGCCTTCAAATGAACAAAAGTTTTGCACAACAAACTTTATACTCCCATGTGGAATTTCAAGAACTGGGATTAAGTTTTGATATTCCACAAGGATGGAAAGGGCAGTTAACAGATGCAGCAGTTATACTTGGGCACTATCGTCTTGCTGGTTTAATGATTTTAACTGAAAATCAATCACAAACAGCAAAGGATTTGAAAAAACTCGCCATGGAAGGTCTGGCTGATGATGGTGTGCAACTCACTCCTGTTGAAGAATTTGATTTGATTGGAGAAAATCGAGTCGAAGGTTTCTACCAAGGGACTTTTAGTGGTTTTCAAGTCAAGGCCTATGCCATTGGCTTAATCAATGGCATGAATATTGTCATTCTCACCGAAGCCAAGCAATTGACAGGTTCGGTAAAATTTTACCAGGCAAAAGAATTAGATAGTTCAAAATTTTGGAGAAACAGGATTGTTGGCTGACATTAAAGTATTTTAATACCAACACCATGAGTGATGGTGCAGGTGTATCTGAGCAAGTTAGTATCGAACTGTGTGGCAATGGTCAATTCAGTTATTATGCAAATTCTCAAGTTGGTTTTGGTGCCAACAGTGGTGATTTATCAACGGGCAATCAAAAAAGCAATACTGGATATTATGAAATTAAATTTATTGCTAATAATAGCTATTTAGTTTTAACTTTTAGCCAAGGTGATGTCTATGAATATTCTCTTTCAAGCAATACTCAAGGCTATACTTTTTTAGATAAAAATCGATATATTCTTACCTCACTTGAAAGTTGTTATTAAGATAGTTTTTTGTATTTAATGCGATGTGGCTGAGGAATATCACCAAAACGGCGCTTGTAATCTTGCTCGTATTCGGTGTAATTGCCTTCAAAAAACTCCACATGTGATTCGTCTTCAAACGCCAATATGTGTGTGGCAATTCTATCTAAAAACCATCTATCATGAGATATGACCATGACAGAACCGGCAAAATTTAATACTGCCTCTTCCAAGGCGCGTAATGTTTCAACATCTAAATCATT
Source organism: Lysobacterales bacterium (assembly GCA_027067055.1). Taxonomy (GTDB): domain Bacteria; phylum Pseudomonadota; class Gammaproteobacteria; order Xanthomonadales; family Marinicellaceae; genus NORP309. The sequence continues at coordinate 56,755 of JAMOMK010000114.1, forward strand.
GGTTGGTTCATCAAGTAATAAAACATTGCCACCAGATTTCAAAACTTTGGCTAATTGTAAGCGGTTACGCTCACCACCTGATAAGTTTTTAACTATTTTTTGTTGGTCAGCACCTTTAAAATTAAAACGTGATAACCACGCACGAGTAGGAACGGTGTAGTTACCAATTTTTAAGACTTCTTCACCATCACCGACATCTTGCCACAGTTGTTTGTCATTGCTTAGGTCTTCGCGTGATTGTTTGACATAAGCCAGTTCAACTGTTTCACCAATTTCGACAGAGCCACTATCGGGTTTTTCTGATCCATCAATCATATTAAATAAAGTCGATTTACCCGCTCCATTTGGGCCAATAATACCAACTATAGCCCCTTGAGGAACTTTAAAACTTAAATCGTCAATCAAGTATTTATCACCAAAAGCTTTAGATACATTCTCAAATTCAATAACTTTTTCACCCAACCTTGGACCTTGTGGAATAAAAATTTGATTGGTTTCGTTACGCGATTGAAAATCTTTAGATTGAAGTTCTTCAAAACGTTTTAAGCGAGCTTTTGATTTGGTGCGTTTACCTTTAGCATTGGAGCGAACCCACTCCAATTCGCTTTGTATTACTTTCATGTGTGAAGCTTCTTGGCGCTTTTCTTGAATTAAACGGGCTTCTTTTTGTTCCAACCAAGAAGAGTAATTACCTTCATAAGGAATGCCATGACCACGGTCTAATTCCAAAATCCATTCGGCAACATTGTCAAGGAAGTACCTATCATGGGTTACTGCCACAATTGTGCCCGTAAAATCTGCCAGATATCGCTCAAGCCATGCGACGGTTTCTGCATCCAAGTGATTGGTTGGCTCATCCAATAGCAATATATCAGGGGCAGAGAGCAATAATTTGCACAATGCCACGCGTCTTTTTTCACCACCAGATAATACATTCACAGGCTTGTCCCATTCAGGAAGTCGTAAAGCATCAGCTGCTCGTTCCAATGTTCGGTCTAATTCCCAACCGTTGGCGGCCTCAATTTTATCTTGTAATTCTGCTTGTTTTGCAAGCAAGTCAGTCATCTCATCATCTGACATTTCTTCACCAAATTTTTCAGAAATGGCATCAAACTCATCCAACATACCTTTGACTTCACTCATGCCTAATTCAACATTTTCACGCACGGTTTTTTCTTCATCCAATTCAGGCTCTTGCGATAAATAACCAATCTTAATGCCAGGTTGAGGGCGAGATTCGCCATTAAATTCCTTATCAATACCTGCCATAATGCGAAGAACGGTGGATTTACCCGAGCCATTTAAACCCAAAACGCCAATCTTGGCACCAGGGAAAAAACTAATGGAAATGTCTTTGATAATTTCTTTATTGGGGGGAACCGTCTTACTTACACGGTTCATGGTATAAATGTATTGTGCCATGATTCTCTGCTAATTTTTATTGAATGCTATCTTACAATAATTACAAGCTAAAATCAGAATAACTTAGTTTAAATAAATCCATTGCTAAGATTTTCCTTCTCATTTCTTAATTTAATCATATGTAAAACTGAAGAATGAAAATTGTCTAATACGAAATTTGCCCAAAATTTACCGTACCAATTGAGTTTTGTGGTCATTTTGTAACTAGTGGTTAACGATAAATAGGTTTGCCCTTGGTATTCTGATAAATAATAATAACCAGATTTGACGTTCAAGAACTGATCGCCAACAGTGATGTGGGTGTCAAGTTCTGCTATTTTCAAGGGCTTTTCCTTCTCTGAAGTATTTTTTTGGTATTTCGTGATAAGATAATGATGCACTTAAATCAAATCTCTAGAAAGTACCTATGTTTGGATTCTTCAAGAAAAAACCTTTAATAAAAAGAGAAGATAAGGAATTTCAAATTGCAACTTTTCGTTGGTTAATGAAGAATTGTGATGGTGAATATTTCATCAAACACACGCAACTTATTTGTCCTTCAAGTGAATTTTTTCCAATTACAATAACAAAAAAAGATACGACTATTAAAGATATATTCCATCAAGTTCAAGTTTTGGCAGGAATGGAGCATTGGCAATGTAAACTTCAAAAACAAGAAAAGGATATTAATCCAAATATTGCCCCTACCTTAACAGTCAAAAACAGCCCTTCGAATCCCCTAGGTACCTTTGATGATAGCAACACTAAAAACATCATTATTTCTTACAATCCTAGGTTGTCAACAGATCCTATAAATCTTGTAGCTACTTTTGCACATGAACTCGCACATTATTTAACTGGCGGAATCGAAAAAGAACCTCCCGGTGGATGGGATAACTGGGAGTTCGCAACCGACATCGCTGCAACTTTTTTAGGATTTGGTATATTTCAAGTAAATTCAGCTTTTAACTTTAAACAATTTACTGATGGAGAAACGCAGGGATGGGAAAGTAGTCGGAATGGATATTTAAGTCAAAATGAACACATTTATGCTTTGGCTATATTTTTATTATTAAAAAAAATACCATCAAAAGAAGCCAAACAGTATATAAAGCCTCATCTAAAGAACACTTTAGACAAGGCGATAAATGAAATCAAGGATGATGATACAATAATAAAAATACTTTCTTAATACGGTTGATCATCTCCGCTGTAGTTGATTATTTCAGCATTTTCTATTTCATCATCTACCTCAACGCTGTCGTGGACATAAAGTTTGACTTCGCGTTCAAATTCTAAATTACCGTTGATTTCTGCATTTTTACCAAGAACAATTTTTGGTGCTTTGTTTTTGGAGCTACTAAACCAACCACTGTTGGGTTTGTGTACGATGATGTCATCAACGCTAGAGCCTTTTAATAAGTAGATGTTACCGTTTACAGTTTCAATGTCACCTTTAATCTCTGAGTGATAAACTTTAATACTGCCATTAACTGTTTCCACATTTTCATGAATAACACAGCCAGAATTAGTTGTGATTGAGCCGTTAACTGTTTCGACATTTTCTTCGATGTCACAATTGTCGCCTAATTTAATCGAACCATTAACCGTCTCTGCTGATTCTGCTTTGACATTTTCCGCAAATGTTACACTGCCATTAACAGTGCTTGCTTCTCCAACTTGGCTATCGGATGATACTCTAACTGAGCCATTAACAGTGGATAAATCACCTACATTAGCATTGTGTCCAACTTTGATGCTACCGTTGACAGTATCGTAATCTTTGTTAGGGGCATTTGTGCCATCTTCAACAGATTTGCTACCGAGAAATCCAGCACAGGCAGTCAGTGAAAATAATGAGCCTATAATGATGAGTTTGTATTTTTTCATGGTGTTACCTTTTGTTATGTCTTGTTACTTAAACGAATACTATTTAATAATGTTACAAAAAAAATGGCAACTGTAAAAGTTGCCATTTTTTCATAGTCTAAATTAAAAGCCTTAAGCTTGCATTTGAGTTTTGAGCTTTTTCAAGGCAACGGCTTCAAGTTGTCTAATGCGCTCAGCAGAGACGCCGTATTTTGCTGCTAATTGGTGCAAAGTGGCTTTTTTATCTTGTAACCAACGGCTTTCAATAATATCTAAACTGCGTTCATCAAGTTTATCTAAGCCTTTAAACAATAAGTTGTGATTTTTATCATCACGTGTCTCTTTTTCAAGTACGTCTTCAGGTGTTGGTGATGAGTTGGTCAACCATGCTTGAGGAGAAAATGTATTGTCCTCATCATTTTCATCCATTGGTAAATCAAAGCAGACATCTTGACCGTGAAGACGCGATTCCATTTCGACCACTACTTCTGGTTTGACATCTAAATCTTTTGCGATTTTAGCAATTTCAGGACCTCGTAACCAACCAAGACGTTTTTTATTTTTACGCAAGTTGAAAAATAATTTACGGTGTGCTTTAGTCGTAGCAACTTTAAGTATACGCCAGTTCTTTAGAATATATTCGTGAATTTCAGCACGAATCCAATGCACTGCGAACGAAACTAAGCGAACTTTATGTGAAGGGTCAAAGCGTTTAACAGCTTTCATTAAGCCAATATTACCTTCTTGAATAAGGTCACCTACAGGTAAACCATAACCTGCATACGAGCGCGCCACATAGACGACAAAACGTAAATGTGATGTGACTAAACGGTGGGCCGCTTCAAAATCGTTGTCCTCAAATACCTTAAGTCCAAGTTCGATTTCTTCTTCTCGTGATAAAATTGCAATTTGATTGACGGCACTGATATAGCTTTCTAAAGATCCAGAAAGTGCTGGAATTTTAGCCATAGCTTTAGTTTTTGAGTTGTCTTTATTTAAATCTTTGTTCATTTTATTACTCCTAGTTATTCCCGAAAAATCGGCAAATAAATGTGTTATATAAAAATCTGTCCTTCCTATGAAGCAACAGAGATGTGGATTATATACTATGACAAGTATTTAAAGCAATAGTTCAAAAGTCATGTTGTTAATTTATTGATTAATATCACACAAACAGTGAGCATATTGCGTTAATTCGCCTTGTTTGGCATGAGTGACTAATTCCAATGATTTCTCAAGTGGAGAAAGTATCTTTTCAATCAACATATGTTGTTTTGGCAGGAGGTCAATATCAAAATTGTCACTGACTTGTGCCAGTGTTGACATTAAGAACTGCTGGGTTGCACTTAACTCAGGTTCAATCCATGTCAAATCATAATCATTATCAATACTTGCCTTATTTGCGGCATCGGCTATGGCATCAGATAAGGTGCCAATTTCGTCAATTAAGCCAAACTCTTTGGCTTGTTTAGCTGTCCATACTCGACCTCGTGCAATACTATCAACCAATTCAATATCCATATTTCGTGCCATGGCAACAGATGAAATAAACTGTTGATAACCATGATCAATATTGGATTGAATAAGTTCAGCTAGATTTTCATTAAGCTCTCGATCAGGTCGAAAGGCTCCAGCCCAATCTGATGTGCCTACACCGTCAGTGTGTACGCCAATTTTTGCTAAAGTTTTTGGGTAAGTCATAAACATGCCAAATATCCCGATAGAACCTGTAATAGTGGCATCGGATGCATAAATTTTGTCCGCTGTCATGGAAATCCAATATCCACCTGAGGCGGCAACATTGCCCATGGAAACAACCACAGGTTTGCCTGCAACTTTAATAGCGTCGACTTCACGTCTAATTTGCTCAGATGCAAAAACTGCTCCACCACCAGAATTAACACGTAGTACAACGGCTTTGACTGATTTGTCTAAGCGAGCTTTGCGCAACAAGTTGCTGGTCGAAACACCACCAATACTACCAGCATCTTGCTCACCATTTAAGATGGTTCCTTCGGCAACAATAATGGCGATTTTATTAGGTTTTGGCAAAGATTTTTCTTGGTCAATAACGGTTAAATAATCAATTAATCCGATATTTCTAAAGCCATTGTCATCTTCGCCTTTGGCACTTAAATCTGCAATGTATTTTTCTTTAAAATGTTGGTTTTTGATTTGGTCTATTAAGCCAGCTTTTTTGTACATACTTGCCATATCACCACTGGAATCTTTCAGTAATGTTGCTTGGTCTTCGATGATTTTATTAAAATCGTCAATGCTGATATTTCTTTTGTCAACAATGCCTTGGGTATACGTTTTCCATAAATCATTCATGTAGTGTAAAGAAGCTTCTTTGGCTTCGATTGACATGTCATTACGAATATAGGGTTCGGCAGCTGATTTGTATTCGCCTACACGAAATAAATGCACATCGACTCCAAGTTTGTCTAGACCATCTTTAAAGTAATTACGGTAACTGCCATAGCCCTGGAAAAACATAAAGGCTTGTGGGTCAAGTATTATCTCATCAGCTAAATTAGCAAAATAGTATTGGTTTTGGCTCATGTTTTCGGCTAATGCGATAATAGGTTTTTTGGAAACCTTGCGAAATTTAGCAATGGCATTTTCCAATTCTTTTAAATCAGCTAAACCAATACCCCACATAAAGTCAGGGCTTAGTACTAAAACTGAAATTCGTTCATCAGTAGCGGCTTTTTCGATGGCTTTAACTAAGTCCCGTAATTGCGTTTCAGGTACATCCGAGCCCTGTAGTTGTTGGATAAACTTTTCCGATGGCGTGCCACTGAATTGATTAACTACCATACCAGCTGGCGCAATCACTAAAGCGGTGTTTCTTTTGAGTTCAACCTTATCATTAAAGAAAAGTATTTTCACAAGGAAAAAGAGAATAATTAAGAGGATAAAATGTCTAGTGAAATTTGCCAACTTAACTAAAGTATTGGGAATAAACTCGATGAGTTTTCTTAAAAATGATTTTTGTGTTTGTGTATTCATGGGTTTGATTATAAGTCCTTTAAAAATTTTTACTACCTGTCAATAGTCATATTTAATAGTTCTATGTATTGTTTGACAACTATTTCAGGTTGCACTAAGCCTTTGTCTGTTTCTGCAGGCCAAGCTTTGGCACGTAGTTGGGTTTTCATGGGAGCTGGTACCAATGAGTTGACGCTTACTTTAAAGTCTTCCATTTCTTCTTTGAGAACAGAAGCAAAATGGTTAATACCCGCTTTGGTTGTGCCATAAGCACCCCAATAAGCTTTGGCAACAGTGTCTAAGTTTTCAGTGGTGAAAATAATTGAACCTTGGCTTTTTTTCAATAATGGCAATAAAGATTGGGTCAGAAAAATCGGAGAATTAAGATTTATCTGCATTTCTTGCAACCAGCGAGTGGCTTCATAGTGGGTAAACTCTGTTAAACCACTGAATTCAGCAGCTGTATGCACCAAAGCATCAAGTGAGCCAATATTCTTGTCAATAGTCAGGGCTAGTTGGTAAAAATCATTCGGTGTGGCACCAACCAAGTCCATGGGATAAGCCATCGGTTCTTTGCCACCCTGTTCAATAATTTTATCACACATGATATTTAAGGAACGCGGATTTTTATCTGAAATAATTACATCGGCTTGTTGCTGGCATAATTCTAAGGCAAGAGCAGAGCCAAGTCCGCCACAAGCACCTGTGAGGAATATGGTTTTGTTTTTCAAATTGTTCATGGGCTTATTTTGCCATGAAAAGTTTAAAAATTAATGATAATATTAAAAATAACGTGAAAAATATGATTATATTGTTAATTATTCACGTATATATTGTGAATATCGTGAACACATGACATTATGAAGAAATGGAACAAATACACAAATTACGTAACCGTTACCTTAAAGTTGTTGATGGTAAAGCCTCGCTATTGAAAATGATAGGCGAGAGTGAAATATCAGAACAAGTCTATAACTCCAATGCTATTGAAAACAGTACCTTGAGTTTGGATGAGACCGAAAAAATATTGATGCAAATTGATTTGGACAGGTATATTAATGAAAGAGAGTTGTTTGAAGCCAAAAACCTTGCCCGTGTTGTTGAGTATATTAACAGCAAAGCCTTAGAAAAAAGAATCTCAATAGACTTGATATTATTGCTGCATAAAATGCTTATGAGTAATATTCGCGATGAAATAGCTGGTAGGTTCAGAAATAAAAATGAATGGGTGCGAGTTGCCAATTATATCGCTCCTAATCCAAAAGACATTGTTGATTTGGTTCATGCCATGTTGGTTGAATACCATGTGCGTGATGATTTGCCCATGGTGAAGCGTATTGCTAAGTTTCACTTAACTTTTGAACATATCCATCCTTTTGTTGATGGCAATGGACGTATTGGTCGTTTATTGAATAATTATCTGCTTATTCGAGATAACTATGTGCCGATTAACATCAGGTTTATAGACCGCTCAACTTATTACCAAGCCTTTGGTGAGTTTGATAAAAAAGGCAGCAGTAAAATTATGGAAAAAATAGTCAAACACGCCTTGTGTGCTAGTTACCATAAGCGATTAGCCTACATGGAAGACAAAAAAACTATCAAACTTGCCGAATTTGCCAAGACATCAAAATATTCTCATTCAAACCTGCTCAATAAAGCCAACCGCCAAAGCATAGAAGCTTTTATGGAAAAAGGGGTTTGGATGATTGGTGTTTAGTGCTTTATTTAGCGTTGTCAATCATTTGAATCAATGACTGTTCAACACCTTGGGCAATTGCTACTAAACCACTTTTATTCGATAAACTACTCAACATTTTTTCAGGCTTAATCATACCAATAAAAGTTTCATCGTTTTCTGTGTAAACTGAAATGCGGCAGGGTAACGCCATGTTTAACTGCATATCTTGTGACATAACCTGCGCTGCTATTTTTGGATTGCAGACTTCTAATACATTGCAGTTCTCAGCAAACTCGACACCTTTGCTGCGCAAAGTTTTGCCAATATTGTGAATATGTAAAACACCAAATCCTCCATCGGCGACACATTTTTCTAAATCGCTTGTTGCGGTAGTGAAATCTTTATTTGTTTTAACTTTGTAGTACATAAATGCCTCTTATTTGTTTTGTTTATTGTCATCTAATGTTGCTTCGATGACATATTGGGTACGCTGTTGCCAATACTTTGGTCCTGGAGCGCCAGATCATTGGGTGTTGGTAAATTTTCTTCAAGTTGGCGGAATTTATCGTTGGTGTCATACAAAGTTTCTGCATTGCTTATAAGTGAAATAAACAGGAAACAAGTGAAAAAAAGAGGTGGTGATTTTTTAAACATAATTAATCCAAAATATACCGTTCCAATATCAGAACATAAGAAAGTTATGCTATGATAATACGCTTTATTTAAAAATCGAAGTAGAAAAGCTAAAAGAGGGTAATTTATACATGAGTACATCAACAAATGATTTAAACAACAAGCTAGGCGCAGGTGCAACGGGCACAGTCCTAGACCATCCAGCAGGATTATTTATCCTGTTTTTTACCGAAATGTGGGAGCGTTTTAGTTTTTATGGAATGCGGGCTTTATTGGTTTTATTTCTTGTCAGCGAAATGACAGCAGGTGGATGGGGGTGGTCTCGTGAAGAGGCATTAAAACTATATGGAATCTATACGGGTTTAGTCTATGGTACGCCAATTATTGGTGGTTGGTTGGCTGATAAATTTTTAGGTGCGAGGTTTTCAGTTGTTTTAGGTGCTTTAATAATGACTCTTGGGCATGCTTCTATGGCGATGGAAACTCATTTCTTTTTCTATCTAGGACTTGGTCTAATGGTGGTTGGTAATGGTTTCTTTAAGCCAAACATTTCAACAATTGTGGGTGGTTTATACGATAAAGGCAGTGATAAAAAAGATTCTGCTTACACCATTTTTTATATGGGTGTTAATTCTGGTGCCTTTTTAGGTATCATGCTTTGTGGTTATATTGGTGAAAAAGTGGGTTGGAACTGGGGTTTCGGTTTGGCTGGTATATTTATGTTTGTTGGTATGATGCAGTTTTATTTAGCACAAGGTATATTTGGTAATATCGGTGTTAAACCTAAAGATGTTGTTGACGAAAAAGCGAATGATGATGAAGAAAAAGACCCTGTAATTATTCGTGATAGAATTTTAGTCATTAGTGTACTTGCTTTTTTCACTATTTTCTTCTGGTTTGCCTTTGAGCAAGCAGGCGGTTCTATGACTATTTTTGCCAAAGATTACACGCAAAGATTATTAACAGGAACTACAGCGACTATCTTTACAATTTCTAATTTAATATTAACAATTGGTCCATTGATTATAATTACTTGGGTATTGATTTTGTTATTTAAGCAAACTTTCAAAAAATATGCCTTATCAAATATCATTCTAGGTTCAGGTTTTGCTTTAATTTGGGCACTCACACTTTGGATGCTTTTTCGTGATTTCACCAGTGGTGATTCAGTAGAAGTACCTGCCTCATGGTTTGGAATATTGAATTCATTTTTCATTATTGCATTTGCTCCGTTATTTTCTAAAATGTGGGCATCTAAATATAACCCTTCAGGTCCTGTTAAATTTGCCATTGGTTTGGTATTAGTTGGTGTTGGTTTTGCCTTCCTTGCTTATGGAGCAAGCGGCATCACATCGGGTGCTCAAACGGCGGCTGTTTCTATGTGGTGGTTAATCATCGCATATTGGTTCCATACAATGGGTGAGTTATGTGTTTCTCCAGTTGGACTGTCGTATGTTAGTAAATTAGCGCCTGTGAAATTAATGAGCATGATGTTTGGCATTTGGTTCTTAGCAAATTTAGTTGCTAACTTACTTGCGGGTTACTCTGGTAGTTATATTGATAAAATTGCTGAAGAATACAGTTTATCGACTTTCTTCTTATTATTTACCGCAGTAACAGTTGGGGCAGGTATTGTGATGTTGATGCTCAATCCATTTTTGAAAAAACGTATGCATGGCATACATTAATATATTTCTCAGGAGAAATTAATGACAGATTCTGTTGCAAAACAAGGCGAACTTTGGGGTCATCCTAAGGGTTTGTATGTATGCTTTTTTACTGAAATGTGGGAAAGGTTTTCTTTTTATGGAATGAAGTTTTTATTGGTTCTATACCTTACAAAGTATCATTTATTTACTGACAATATGGGCTTGGATACATTGGGAGCTTATGCGGGCTTGGTTTATTCTTTGCCTTTAATTGGTGGTATGTTGGCAGATAGGTATTTAGGCGAACGCAAGGCAGTTATTTGGGGTGGCATATTATTGGTTTTGGGGCATTTACTGATGGCTTTTGAAGGCTCGGCAGCGACTATTGATGCAGCGGGTAATGTTGTGCGTGATACCAATGCCTTGGATATCTTTTATTTGGCATTGTCACTAATTATTGTAGGGGTTGGTTTTTTAAAGCCTAACATTTCAACAGTTGTTGGCAAACTTTATGAAGAGGGTGACTCTCGCCGAGATTCTGGATTTACCATTTTCTATATGGGCATTAACATCGGTTCAGTTTTGGCAACATTAATATGTACATGGCTTGGTGAAACTTATGGCTGGAAGTATGGGTTTGGTGCAGCAGGCATTGGTATGTTGCTTGGCTTAATTACTTTTATTTATGGACAAAAATATTTAGATGGCAAAGCCGATGCTAAAGATCCTTCAATTGCAAAGCAAACTTTTATTGGTCCAATTAATAAAGAATGGGCAATATATATTGGCTCAATTTTAACCTTAGGTTTTATTTGGGTTTTAGTGAAAAAAGAACCTTGGGTTCACCTAACTCAACAAGTTTTATTAACCGTTGCTATCGCTGGCATCATGTTTTATGCCTTCTTTAAAGTGGATAAAATTAAGCGCGATAGACTTATTGCTTTAATGATATTAATTACATCTACCATCGTATTTTGGGCATTATTTGAACAAGCAGGTGCAAGTATGACTTTGTTTGCGGATCGTGTTGTGGATAGAAATATCATGGGTTTAAACCCAACAGCTGGTCAATTTGGCGCGTTAAATGCTGGGTTTATTGTATTACTTGCTCCTGTTTTTGCCTGGATGTGGGTCAAGCTAGATATGATGAACCTTAATCCAAATATTCCGTTGAAATTTGCCTTTGGTTTATTACAAGCAGGACTTGGTTTTGGTGTATTGGTCTATGGTGCTGGACATCCAAATGAATTGGGTCAAGTCGCTGCCTTTTGGTTGGTGCTTGCCTATTTATTGCATACCACTGGCGAATTAGCTTTGTCCCCTGTTGGATTATCTGCAGTGACAAAACTCTCACCAAAAGAAATTGTTGGATTTTCAATGGGAACGTGGTTTTTAGCAACTGGGCTGTCTGAAACCTTAGCAACACGCTTATCAAAAATGGCATCTATTGATTTAAATGCTGGCGAAACCGCTACCATTGCTGAACAAGCGGCAAAATATACAGAGTTATTCTATTTCTTATTTAAACTTGGTGTTGGTGCTGGACTTGTTATGATTGTTTTATCATTTCCCTTGAAAAAGATGATGCATGGTGTCAAATAGGGATTAACAATTAATGATTAACATGCCTGTTAGGATAGTTGTTCTAACAGGCTTTTTTTATGAACATCATCGTCATTCCTGCGAAGGCAGGAATCTCATGAATAGCAAAAAAGCTATTCTGAGAGTACGATTATAATTTGGAGATTCCTGCCTTCGCAGGAATGACGGTTTGTTTCTTATGCCTTTTTACACCTACCAATGTGCTACCAAAGAATATTGTGAATACTGTCAAGTGGGTTTTGATATATTGCAACGCATGAATGCTGAACCAGTTGAGCGTTGCCCGCTGTGTGGAAACTTAGTTAAAAAAGTGATTTCAGCACCCAATGTGGTAGCGGGCAAAGCACATTTGACCACCGATAAAGCAGCCCAAAAGGGAGGTTTCACTAAGTATAAACGTGCGGGTAAAGGGGTTTATGAGAAAGTCACTGGTTCTGGGCCTAAGTATATTTCGGGCGATTGACTTATGAGGTTCGTTTTAAAGATTTAATGTGTTTGTTAAGTTGACGTAGTCTTTTACAGTCAAGGTTTCTGGTCGGGCTTTTGGGTCTATCCCCAAATCTAATAATTGTTGTTCTTCGACTATTTTCTTTAAGTTGTTTTTGATGGTTTTGCGCCTTTGTGCGAAGGCTTGTTTGACCAATGCTTCAAGAGAAGGTAAGTCTACTTTTAATGGGTTACTTCTAGTTGTAAGGCGGATGATTTGTGAATCTACTTTGGGTCTAGGGATAAAGGCTTCAGGTGGAACAACAAAGAGTTCTTCACATTCAAAAGCGTATTGCAACATCACGCTCAATCGACCATAAGCTTTAACTCCAGCGGGGGCACATATTCTTTTGACCACTTCTTTTTGTAGCATAAACACCATGTTTTTGATGTGGTTTGCTTGGTAGAGAAAGCTTATTAATAACGGTGTGGAAATATTGTAGGGTAGGTTGCCTATGACACGTGTATTTGTATTAGAAAACTTTAATTCTAAGGCATCTTGGTGATGAATAGTAACATTTTTGTTGCTTGCAAATTTTGCTTGCAGTTTGGGTACTAGGTCGTTGTCAATTTCTACAAGGTTTAAATTATTGGTGTATTCAACCAAATGATCGGTTAATGCCGCTTGACCTGGTCCTATTTCCCATACTTCATCACCTTTCTGTGGGTTAAAGGCATTAATAATACGTTCTATTACTGATTGATCTTGCAAAAAGTTTTGCCCAAATTTTTTCTTAGCACGTATTTTAGTTGACATTTTTTATCAGTTCTCTTGTGAGTTTTATCGCTTCGAGCAAACTATCACTTGATGCTAAATTTTGTCCTGCTATATCAAGTGCGGTTCCATGATCCACGCTGGTGCGAATAAAGGGTAGTCCAAGAGTGATATTAACAGATCTACCAAACCCTGCGTATTTTAATGGTGCCAGACCTTGGTCGTGGTACATGGCGAGTACTGCATCGATATTTTTGAGTTTTTCAGTGGTAAATAACGTGTCAGCAGGTATTGTACCAATAACATTGTGTCCTTTGTCTTGATAGGTTTTTATTAAAGGGTTAATGATTTCAATTTCTTCGGTACCTAAATGACCACCTTCCCCTGCATGAGGGTTTAGGCCGCACACAGCAATTTTTGGTTTAGCAATACCAAATTTACTTTGCATGTCGCTTATTAAAATATCCATGACTTCACGAATATTTTCTTGAGTGATGTTTTGTGCCACTTCTTTTAATGGCATATGAGTTGTGACCAGTGCGACGCGCATGTACTGATTGAGCAACATCATCACGACTTTCTTAGTGTTACTTAATTCAGCTAAGTATTCCGTATGGCCTGTAAAAGTTAATCCTGAATCATTAATAATGCCTTTGTGTAATGGACATGTCACCATGGCAGAGTATTTTCCTTGCATACAACCATGAGCGGCAGTATCTAGAAGTTTCAGTACGTAACTGGAATTTTTTACATTGAGTGTTCCAAGTTTTACTTTGGAAGGAGTTGAAATATGTTTTACCTGAATGCTATTTGGTAAGTGTTTTAATAATTTCGAATCACCAATAACTATACAATCATCCAATTGCCCCTGGTTGGCCAAATTGAAAACAAGCTCTGCTCCAATTCCTGCTGGTTCACCAAGGGTTATTGCTATAGATTTTGTCACTGTTTAGATGCGAATATCAACAAATGCTTCGCCACGAATCTCGGTTAACCAACTTTCAATTTGTTCATTCATCTTACGCGTATGAATAGCTCGCCGAGCTTGAGTGCGTTTAATTTTATCAGAGATGTCATTTTTACGCTCGCCTAATTTTTGTACGATATGCCATCCAGCCTGAGTCTGGAATGGGCTTGAAATTTCTTGATCATCCAGTTTGTTAACGATGTCACCAAATCTTGGTCCAAACTCATTGGGTTGAAACCAACCCAATTCTCCACCAAGGGCTGCTGAATTAACATCATCCGATTTTTCTTCTGCTAATTTTGCAAAATCTTCACCATCTTGAATACGTTTATAAACTTCATTGATGATTTCCATTCCTTGTGCAGGAGTAACTAACTCTGAATTTTGAATAAGAATGTGGCGGGCTTCAACCTGGTCAATCATTTGAGTTTCTTGCTCTCGCTTGTCGGTCAATTTGAGTATATGTAGACCGCTTTGACTGCGTACAGGGTGGGTAAATTCGCCCACTTTCATGGACTTAATTTGATCAGAAAACAGTGTTGGAAGCTCACTACTGGGTCTCCATCCAAGGTCGCCGCCTTCGAGTGCTTTTTGTCCTGCAGAGTACTTGGTTGCAAGCTGTGCAAAGTCAGTGCCATTTTCTAATTCCTTGTAAATTTTATCAACTTTGGTTTTGGCTTGCGCAAGTTCTTCTTGTTTTGCATCAGGAGATAATTGGATTAAGATGTGTCCTAGACGAACTTCAAATTGAGATAATTGGTTGTCAGCAAGAAATAAATCAATCTCTTGTTCACTGACTTTAACTTCCTGATTAGCTAATCCATTGCGAATTTTTTCAGTTTTCAATTCTTTGCGCATGTCATTACGAAAGTCTGCAAAACTCATGCCATCATTTTCGATAGCCATTTGCATTTGTTGCAAATTTAAATTGTTTTTTGAAGCCACTTCAGAAAGAGCTGCATCGATTTCGGCCTCAGATATACGAACACCTGCTAAATCAGCTTGCTGTAGTTGTATTTCTTCCGTAATCAAACGTTCTAAAACTTGTTGGTCAAGGATGGATTTAGGTGGTAATTGTGTGCCACTGGCTTTGAGTTGATTGGTGATGTTAGAAACAGCTCTGTCAAGTTCGCTTCGTAATATAACGCCTTCTTCAACAACAGCGACAATTTCATCTAATAACTCTTCTTCTGCATAACTCACAGTTGAAAAGTGAGCCATAAATAATGTGGTGATTAATACTATTTTTTTCATGTTTTAAAATTCCTCTGAATAACCCAAAATTGATTGTTTGAGTAACCGTCTTGGGTTGCGGCCGATGGCTCCAAGGCCATCTAGTTGTAATTCAAAATAAATGCCATTGGTTGAGTCGCCATCTTCATTAAAAATATGGCGTCTTCCGATAATTCGTGCCGCCCAGCAGCAGTTTTTAAACTCAAAACCAGCAATTGCTTCAATTGTTTTATTGGCATCAAGTGAATAATTCCACCGTGAAATAAAACGTTTATTTTTACCAATAGGTAAGACAACTGAAGTGTCTAATTGTTCAATTTTACCTTGTCTAAAGCGATAGGCGAAGTTAAAAAGTGAATTATTGTTGCCTTTATGTTGAATTTTAAACAGTGCACGTTCTGATTTATTGACTTGTGTGTCCCAATGTACGCTCATAGTGGCTTTCCAATTGCGGTAAAAATAGTTGAATTCTGTAATAATTGGTGAGGTGCTACGCGTCTCAATTGTATTGTCTGTTTGCACTTTACGGTCGTTAAAATAGGCA
Source organism: Lysobacterales bacterium (assembly GCA_027067055.1). Taxonomy (GTDB): domain Bacteria; phylum Pseudomonadota; class Gammaproteobacteria; order Xanthomonadales; family Marinicellaceae; genus NORP309. The sequence goes on from JAMOMK010000114.1 coordinate 72,529, forward strand.
ATTTGCCCTAAAGTAAAATTCCAGCTTTCCTTACCCTGATTATCAAAATGCCGTTGTGAGATGGCAACTGATAGTTGATTGGCATCACTTTGTCGGTCAGCTCCTGAAAAGGCGTTGGGTAAAAACAACAAGCTATTGCCGAATGTTAAGTTACGGCTGTCAAATAAGGGGATGTCTTGTTGATTTCGGTAGGGGGCGTAAAGATAATATAAATGTGGTTCAATAGTACTAAAACTACCATCATCAAACGATTTTTCAAAATTTAAAGTATAATCTAATGATGCAATAGGTAAAGAGCGGGAGGAAGTCAAATTTGATTGGGTTGAAAACTCAGTATTAGAATAGTCCCAGTTAGTTGTACGATAAGCTAATCGCGGTGTTAAACTAGAATAGTTGTTTTGAAATGATTTTTCAATATATGGCATCAAATCTAGACGTGTCGCCGTGATTGATTTTTCTTTATAAAAGTTGACCCATTGGCTATTAAATCCATAGCGTAATAGTGAATTGTTATCAATAAAATAATTATAAGATAATTTAGGCAGGGTTTGGTAAGGTTGGCTGACAAGACCTATCGTATCGCTTATGATTTGGTAATCATTGAGTTTTCCGTTAAAATTCCAATGATCACCATATCCGTTAATGGTTAGGTAAGAATAGACAAAGGCCTGGGCGGTGGTGTTGACGTTATTGCCAAAGTCTTCAAAATATTGGTTGTCTGAAACATGTCTTAGTCGTGCATTTAAAAACCATTGACTCGATAGACGTTGCTTGTGTTTGTAGTCCACTAGGCCTCTGTCAACCTTATCTAGACGATCGTTTGGTAAATACTCTGCATTTATTTCACCATTAAAGCTTTTACCCAAATACCTGAATTGAGTGCCTATCATAACGCCTCTTTTAGATAAATACCGTGGAGTTATTGTTGCATCCATGTTTTCGGTAATGTTGAAATAGTAAGGTAATGCGATATCAAGTCCATTTGTCGATGAATTACTGATTTCGGGTACGAGTAAACCAGATTGTCTTTTGTTTGTTAATGGCATTTTAGCATAAGGTAAATAAAGAATAGGTATGCCTTTAAAGCGCAAAGTCATTTTTCGAAACGTGCCAGTTTCAGACTCCTCATCTAAATCAGCTGATTGCGCTTTAATATACCATTGTTGGTTATCAATTGGGCAGGTGGAATAGCTCAAATCATCGAGATGGCTTGTTGATTCTTGAGTGGTCAAAAGTTTTGCAGCACCGTTAGCATTACTTGCTTGGAATTGGTAGGTAACATTGGAAAGTTCGGCACGGTTGTTAGCGAGATTGATTTTGGCAGATTGTGCATAAATTTTTTGGGTTTTATCTTGGTATTTTAATTTATTATCAATGGTGATTTTCTGGCTATTATTATCGTAAATCAATTCTTGAGTTGAGATGGATTGTTCAGATGTAGAAATACATACATTTCCTCCGATCTTAAGTGTTTTATTATCTTGTGGGATAAAAGATTGAGCATCAATAAAAATCAATTCCTTATCAGGAGATTTGACACAAGCCTCCTCTTGCGAGTTTGCAAGTAGACTTTGAGTTGCCAAAAGAGATGACAACAAGGTAATACTAAGTAAAAACAATGAAATTTTCACTGAAATTGTTTTATTCATATAAACTTTTGTTAAATTTTAGGTTTTCCATTTTACAACGGAGGAGACTTATTTTAATATGTGTAGTGAAGAATGTCTGTGGATATTACTGATTTTTTTCTTAAAACCTGTTTTAAACAAGTTTTAAGATATTTATTTTAATTTAAGAGGATTTTAATTATGGCTGGTAAATTTGTAGTAAGTAAAGGTAAAGACGGTAAAGATTATTTTGTTTTGAAAGCTGGTAATGGAGAAGTCATCATGTCATCTCAAGGTTACAAGTCTGCATCAGGATGTGAGAACGGTATTGAGTCAGTACGAGAGAACTCACAAGATGAGTCTAAATTTGAAGTCAGAACTGCAAAAAATGGTCGCGACTACTGGGTATTAAAAGCAAATAATGGTCAAGAAATTGGTCGTAGTCAAATGTATAAGACTAAAAGCGGTTGTGCTAATGGCATGAAGTCAGTGGTTAAAAATGCACCTGATGCTAAACTTGTTGATGAAAGATAAATTTTAGCGAATTAAATTTTTTAAAAGAGCACTTTTGGTGCTCTTTTTTTATGCGGGAAAAAATATGAGTTGGTATGAAGACGATAAATTGTGGGAAATGTTTTACGAATGTATGTTTGATGAGGAAAGTTTTGTCCAAGCACAAGAGCAAGTTCCTGATCTCTTATCGTTGATTGCCACAGATGTGAATAGTGTATTAGATTTAGGGTGTGGACCTGGTCGTCATTGTTTGGCTCTTGCTAAAATGGGCTATGATGTAACTGGTGTTGATACCAGTGAGTTTTTATTGTCTCGTGCTAAAGAAAAGGCTCATAAGTCTAATCTGTCAGTAAAGTTTATTCGGGCTAATATGCTTGATTACAGCTCTAATAATAAGTTTGATTTAATTGTCAATATGTTCAATTCATTTGGTTATTTTGATACACAGGAGGATAATCAAATGGTGTTAACTAAATCTTATGAAAACCTATCTGACAATGGAACATTGCTGATAGATACAGTGGGCAAAGAAACGCTAGCTCGAACCATACAACCCGTGCATTTATCAGAATACGAAAATGGAGATATTCGTATTGAGAGGCCTTTGTTGATTGATAATATGCAAATATTTTCAAATCAATGGATGCTTATTCGTGGTGAAAAAGTTTTTAAACGAGACTACCAACATTTTGTCTACACGCCAATGGAGTTATCACAGATGTGTTATAAAGCAGGGTTCAAACAGGTCGTTTGTTATGGTTCTTTGCAAGCAGATGATTATGACTTAGCCTCTGATCGATTGGTTGTGGTGGCACAAAAATGAAGAATATGAAAAACAAACCACACATTGTAATAAAGGCCGTATCAGTCTTGATTATACTTTATGCCATCGGATTAAAAACAATGCCAGAAAGTATGCCATTTAGCCAAACTAAATCTACTGATGATTTTTATGCCCCACATGCAGGTCAGTGTGTTCCAGAATTAGAGTTCTAAATAAGTTTGGACAACATTAACATGTCGTACTCAACCAAATCTTGATTGTTTTTAATTTTTTCCATGTAATCTGGATTTGCAATGAGAGGACGACCAATTGCAATTAAATCTGCTTTGCTTCCGTCAATTGCCTCATTTGCAGTGTTTATATTATAACCTCCACATGAAATGAAGTTGCCTTTATAATATTTTCTAATAAACTCACTGGCTTTGCCTTTATCCAAATAATCAAAAGTGTAATGGTCACTAAAGGCACCTAAGTGGACATAAGCAATATTCAGCTTGTTTAGTTTTTTTAATAAGTGTTGATAGGTTTTTTCATCGCCTTTCGTGTACTCCAGGTGTACATAGGCTTGTGGTGATAATCGAATTGCTGTTTTATCAGCGCCAATTGCTTGCGAAACTGCCTTAACTATTTTTAAAGCAAAGCGGCTACGTCGTTTTTTGTTACCACCAAATTTATCTTGTCTTTTATTGGTGTCTTGACGTAAAAATTGATCAATAAGATAGCCGTTGGCTCCATGAATTTCTACGCCATCGAAGCCAGCTTCTATGGCGTTTTTTGCAGCTTTGGCGTATTTCTTAACCAGTTTTTTAACTTTTTTAATTGAAAGTTCTTTTGCCATTTCATATTCTAGGTTCTCTGTTCGTGGAACTTTGCCATGCCATGATGTAACAGATGCTGAGACAGGTTGTTTTTGGGTATAACATGAATGAGCAACTCTGCCACAATGCCATAATTGGCAAAATATTTTACCACCTTTTTCATGGACTGCCTGAGTGACTTTTTTCCAGCCTTCGATTTGTTTATTTGTATAGATGCCAGGTGTGTTTGGATACCCTTGGCCAAGTGGGTCAATAATTGTTGCTTCAGATACGATTAAACCTACCTTTGCTCGTCTAGCATAATACTCTGCAATTAATTGCGTAGGTACTAAATCATTATCAGCAAAGCATCGTGTTAATGGAGCCATAATAATTCGGTTGGCAAGAGTGATTGTTTTATTGAGTTGATAGGGTGTAAAAATTGTCATGTTAATTGGCTCGATTTCTTAAATCTATTATCATTAATTTCGCAGGGATAATTGTTTATAATAAAAAAGGGCTACCTAAGTAACCCTTTTTTGATTTTTGAAATGTTATTATAATTAATTTTTATAAAACACCAAGCTTTTTAAGAGCTTCCATTGTCAATTGACCTGCAGCCAAGCCATTGTCTTTTTGGAATGAACTTAGTGCTGACATTGTTGCGCTACCCATAACGCCATCGATGCTACCAGGATTGTATCCTGCTTTATCTAAGGCTTGTTGAATACGTAAAATAATGCCAGAATTTGTGTTAGTTTCACAAAGAATAGGCTGCCATTTCATTTCGGCACTTGTTACCTTTTCTTGCTGAACAACAGTGTCATAAACAGCTGGAATTTCAATCACATTCTCTTGTGGAGGAGTCGCAACTTTCTTAACTGTAATAGTCTTATATTCTGCAGGAATTGGGTTTCTAACCACTTGAGGTGGCTTAACCATAACTTTTTTCTTCACTGTTTTGTATACAGCTGGAATAACGATAGTTTCAGTCCGAGCAGGTTGAGTTACAACACGTGTAGTGACAGTTCTATATTCAGCAGGAACTTCAACCAAACACATGATTTCGCCCGTGCCATTATCTAATTTTTCAATTGGACCACGGCCTTTTTTCCAAGTTGTGTAAGCAGGTTTAACTAAAATTTGCTCACTTTCTGTACCATACTCAGCAGGATGGCTGACTAACTTAGTTGATTCAGCAGACACTAATACTTGACCTTCAACCCAGTCGTATACTGCAGGAATTGTAGAAAGTGTTTCGCCAGCTTCTTTAACTAATATATCTTCAGTAACCGTTGTATAAGTAGCAGGGACAACTTCTATTCTCTTAGATGCTTTTTTCTTGATGACATCTTTACTAACAGTTCTATAGGTTGCAGGAGTTAAAACTCGTGCATAACATTCACCCGCTTTTGCATTAGGTGGTAATAATGAATTATTTTGAGCAACCATTGGTGCATCACTGCCTGTATTGGCATTTGCTAGAGCATTTCTTACACGGTTTAATTCAGCATCTTGTGAAGCAATTTTAGCTTCAAGTTGCTTCACTTGCCCTGAGTGATCACTCGTCGCAGTTGTATTTTGAGATGTACTTTTACATCCGCCTAAACCTAGTGCTAATGCTACCACACTAATTGTTAATAATTTTTTCTTCATGCTACTCTCCATTTATATTAATTTGATAAGATTCGCCATACATTATAAACAAAATGAAATATTAAACAAATTTTTTGTTAGATTGATAATGTAAAGTCAATTCTTGGTATGTGCCGTAACAGTATAAAGTTAAATGATATTTAATATTAAAGTTGGCTCTTCACTCACAATTTTAGAATGTAAATAATTATGAACTTATCGAATTAATTTAATTTTTACATGAAATTCAACCGCTTTTTGTAAAACTTGATTTTTTGCATGAAGTTCTCCTCCGTGAAATCGAGCAATTAATTGAGCTAAATAAAGCCCCAATCCTAAGTGAATTGAGTTTTTATTTTTTTCTTTGCGAATAGAGTGCATTGACGCAAATACATTGATGTCTTTTGGCAGTTGAGAGCCTGTGTTAAGTATCGATAAATAGACGCATTGTTCTTTTTGATGGAGCTTTAGAATTATTTCACCATCACTTGGTGTAAAGTCAATAGCATTGTCGATAAGCTTGTCGATGAGTTGAGCAACTAATTCACTGGATCCATTAATGTATAAATTGTCTTGGGTAATATCAAGTTTTAATTGAGGTATATAACTTTGGTAAGCCTGTCCTAACTGAGTACATAAATTGGTTAAATTAATTTTTTGTTTTGGGCTTGTTTCTAAACTGTGTTTTAGCTGGCTGAGTTGACTTAATTGACTGAGTATAAACTTGAGGCGATGTAAACCATCGTGAGCTCTTGTTAAAAACACTCTATCCTCATCTGATATAGAATGATCAAGGTTGTCCAGTGAAGATTGAACAATAGCAAGCGGTGTCTTCATTTCGTGAGATAGTCGAGAACCGAGCTCTTTTAAATAAGAAGTGTACTCCTGCATTTCAGATAACATAGATTCAATACCACGTGCTAATTGTCCTATTTCATCGTGTGCTTTACTGGATGGCATATCGGTAGTCAAATGTCCAGATTCATCCAATACTTTATAAAGAGCATTGTTTAATCGACGAATTCTCCATGCCAGCCACAAAGAATACATCAAGTAAGCAAGCACAAGCAGTAAAACGGCAGAAATCATGGCTAATGCCGCTTTTAATAAAGTCTGAATCATGTTTTGTTGACCTTGCGGCATCATGCTCTTGAGTTGGTATGTGATTCCATTACTCTCATTGGTTGCAACAACACCAGCCAAGCCATCTGATTGTCGGTAGAACCATTGCTGTGATTGTGCTGTTTTACGACCAAATAACCAACGATATAGAGGGGTAATGAGCCATTGTCGTGGTGAAGCTGTTTGATTGTCTGGCAATTTATTGCTTTGGTAGATAATGCGATTATCTTTATCACTAATAATAAAATGATTATTGGCAGGTGTAATACTGTCAATAAATAGTTGCATCTTATTACGGTGTGAAGAAATGGGCAGAAGGTTGAGAGAAGAGTGGTTTTTTTCTTCTAAAGTTCCAGTGATTGTTTTTTGAAAACCTTTAGAATCATTCCAAATATCAATAGATGCTATGCCAATATGGCTGATGTTTGAACGGCTAATAAGTAGTTCCAAAACATAACCGTTTGAATTTTCGTGCCAGTTTGCCACTATGTTAGAGTTACTCTTGGAGTTCGTTATTGGTGTGATGTTCCCTTCTGCTTGCCGATAAAATTTATACTGGTGCATGCCTTTTTCATCAACAATACCTAGTAATACGTAATCATTTTGCTCATAATTGGTTGGATTGATTTTGATACTTTTATCATTGCTTTGCAGTAATAGAGCCAATTGTTCATGTTGGTAGGCTGTTTTTATAGACAATTGATGGCTGTTTTTTGAAAAAAGATAGGGCTTTATATTGTGCCATTCATTGGCATAACCATTGATTGTTAGTTCATCTAACTCCGATAAAACAAGCCCTGAAAGGTTAAGTGCTTCATCATTGGCTACAATTTGAGAAACAGAAGCCTGTAGAGACGTTAAGTTATTAGTGGTGGCATTTATCAAGCCGTGGCGAAATTCATTATCAACACTCTTTAAAGCATACCAACCCGTGATGGGAAAAATTAGACTAAGTAATCCCAAGAGAAGTAGTTGGTATTTTAATTTCATTTAGGTTTTCCAGCGATAGCCCATACCATGAACGGTATCTATGCACTCAAAATTGTCATCCACTACTTGAAACTTTTGTCGAATGCGCTTGATGTGAGAAGTGATGGTTGACTCATCGACATAAACATTGGCATCATTCATGAGTTGGTCACGGGTTTTGACGTGTCCTTTATGGCGAGCTAAAGAAACAATCATCCAAAATTCAGTCACTGTTAAATCAACCACTTTATTTTTCCAAAGGATTTGTAAATTGTCGGTTAAGATAGTTAAATCCCCCTGTTTGATGGTGTTTTTTTTAGCAGATTTTGCACTTAAATCTTGTCGTCTAAATAGAGCAGCCACTCGTGCCAGTAGGTGTGGAATAGAAATATCTTTGCTTAGGTAGTCATCAGCTCCTAATCGTAAGCCAGAAACCATATCAAACTCATTATCACGTGCCGTTAAAAATAAAATTGGTAAAGAATCAGATTGTGTTCGCAAAAATTGGCACAGCTCAAAGCCACCATCAGGTTCATCCCCTAAACCAACATCAATAATAACTAAGTCTGGTAAAGAGTGTGCTAAAGCTTTTTTTGCTTGATGTAATTCGTTATAGCCTTGCGTGCTATATCCTTGTCTTTCAAGAGCTGTAAGGTAGTTTGCTAAGATGCTTGGCTCATCTTCAACAATAACAATGTGTTTTTTTGGCATCTTTACGTTGTTTTTAATAAGGGCGTGATTATCTCAGTATTGTTTGCTTCAAGTCAAACAATCGTTGTGTTGATTTTGAAATTAAATTGTTACTTTTGGCAGGTGTTTTCGTTTAATAAGAAAAATAAAATGAAGCCATGAAAAAAATATTTCTTACCTTATTACTACCATTACTGCTCAATGCAGAAAATTATCAAGTGCCCTTAATCAACGAAGAAGTTATCATTGATGGAGTGCTGGATGAATCAATCTATCAAAATGCTTTAAAAATTGACTTAACTTATGAAGTGGATCCTGGATATAACATTGATCCTGGAGTGAAAACCACGGCTTATATTATTGATAGAGGAAACTCTATTGTTTTTGCTTTTAAAGCCAGCGACCCAGACCCTAAAAAAATCCGTGCTTTTTTACGCGATAGAGATTCGGCTTATCAAGATGATTTTGTCGGTGTCATGCTGGATACTTATAATGATGAAAGGCGAGCTTTAGAGTTTTTCGTTAATCCATTGGGTGTACAAATGGATTTAATCCGAGATGAATCAGGCGGCGGCGGGAATGAAGATGATTCTTGGGATGCTATTTGGGATTCAGCTGGAAAGATTACCGATGATGGTTACGTAGTGGAAATGGAAATCCCATATAACGAATTGCAAATGCCGAGTACCCAAGGGCAAAAAACATGGGGAATTAGTTTATTTCGTTCTTATCCTCGTAGTGTTAGAAAGCAGATTCAGCACGATAAACTTGATCGTGACATCAGTTGTTTTTTGTGTCAATTAAGTAAATACACTGGATTTGCTAATGCCAAACGAGGTATGGATCTAGAAATCACCCCAAGTGTAACCATTATTGCTAATCAATTGCGCCCTTCAGTCTCTAGTGATTATTCGCCAGTAGATTATAATGTTGAACCTTCTTTAGATGTGAATTGGGGGATTAATTCGAATTTAACTTTAACTGCTACGTTAAATCCTGATTTTTCGCAAGTGGAATCAGATTCAGCACAGTTAGATGTGAATCAAACATTTGCTTTGTTTTTTCCTGAGCAACGCCCTTTTTTCTTAGAAAATTCTGATTATTTTAACACCCATATGAATTTAATCCATACCCGTAATGTCGCTAATCCTGATTATGGAGTGCGTTTGGTTGGCAAAAGTGATAAAAATGCATATGGCTTCTTTTTTACCGATGATACATTGACCAATATTTTACTGCCAGGAGTGTTTGGTTCTGATTTAGCAAGCTTAAATCAAAGCAGTCAAAATTTAGTCGGGCGCTACCGTCGAGACTTTGGAAATTCTTCAACAGTTGGTGGACTTGTTACTCGTAGAAGTGCAGGCGATTATGATAATACGGTGTCCTCTGTTGATGGGACTTATCGAATAACGGATAAAAATTCGGTTCAATTTCAATACGCAAACTCCTCGACACAAAACTCACAAGAGTTGATGGATGATTTTAGTTTAGAACAAAAAACATCGGGTGATGCTTATTCTTTACGTTTCATTCACTCGGATGAAAACTGGTTTTACCATTTAAGACAAGTAGATTATAGTGATGATTTTCGTGCTGATTTAGGTTTTATTAGTCAGGTTGGCTATCGAAAATCACTTATCGGTTCGCAATACACATGGCGACCTGAAAAGACTTCATGGTGGAACCGTTTTAGTATTTATTCGGATTGGGATATTACCCATGATCAGCAAGGTCGATTGATAGAGAAAGAGTTAGAGGCGAGTATTAACCTTAATGCCAAGAAGCAGTCATTTATTGGTCTAAATGGTTATACGCGAGTGGCACTATGGAATGATGTTATGTATGATGAGAATAAAATCGGCATGGATTTTGCATTTCAGCCTAGGTCGGGTTTGACCTTGGGTGGAGGGGCCTCGATTGGAGATGCGATTGATTTTTCAAATGACAAGATTGCTGTTCGTACGGGTGCATATGTTTTTTCAAGAATCAATTTAGGGCAGCATTTAAGTATGAATTTACAGCACGTTTATCGAAAATATGCACGTGACGGCGGTAATGTTTTTATTGCCAATCAATCAGATTTGCGTTTTTCTTATCAGTTTAATATCCGTCAGAGATTGCGTTTGGCAATAATCAACACAAATGTCAATCGCGACACCAGTCTTTATTCTTCATCTGTCGATAGCCACACAAAACGTTTGAGTAATCAACTGATTTATTCGTATAAGGTCAACCCTAAGACATTGTTATTTTTAGGTTATTCTGATTCAGGTCGAGAGGCTCAAGATTATGATTTAACCACAATAAATAGAACGCTCTTTATGAAATTTAGTTACGCATGGAGGCGTTAATTTGGTGAAAGAAAGTCTGTATAAATGCCACTAACTGAGTAATTATTGACCAATTTATTCATTTTCACCTCCTTATTGATGGTGTAAACAAACAAGGCTACACCTTTTTTTTGTATACCCTGCATGGATTTTTTCTTGACTTGTGATGCACGCATGCTCAGTGCCAATAAGTCCATTGATTCAACATGGTTGGCAACCGACTTTAAACTGCCTTTATATTGATAAAGAATCCAAATGAGTTGTTTAAAGCCCATTTTTTTGAGGATAGGGTATTCTTCTGGTTGGTAAAACTGCACAATTAATTGATTTTGTAATTTTGGATACGTGCCAATTATTTTCTTAATGGCTTTGATGTTTAGGTATTTGACATCTGTGACTATATTGACATCGGGATTGTCAATAACCCAGTTGCTAAGTGTTTCCACAGTACAGGGATGCAGGTCGTTAGAATTGTATAAAGCCATCTGAAATTCGTGATAACTCAAAGGCTGTTTGATGGAATAACCAAAGACCTTTTTGAAGCGCTTCTTCCAGTCGTGTAAACAGACGAGTTGGTCATCAGAGGTCCATGAAAAATCAATTTCAAATGTCCGAAATCCTTTATTGTAATTGTATTCAAGTGCTTCTAACGAGTTGCTATAATTGTGCCCATTAATACCACCACCTGCGTGGGCAATCATTAAAGGTTGTGCTTGTGACAGTGTTGTTATTGCCATGAAAAATAGTGTTTTATAAAAAAGCATAAGTCGATTATAATGTAAAGTTCTGTCAGCAGCTAGATAAATATAAGGTCTAAAATATATGAATAACCATAAATCTAAAATTGCATTAATGTTGCCCGGTGGTGGAGCGCGTGGTTCATACCAAGTGGGTGTGATGAAAGGTATTATGGAATTATTGCCTGAAAATAAAGCACCTTTTCCTATCATAACAGGGACTTCTGCCGGTGCGATTAATGCGGTTGTCTTGGCTTGCTATGCAGATGATATAAAATACGGTACGCACCGACTCGAAAAATTTTGGACTACTTTACAGTGCTCTGATGTTTATCGAACCGATGGCTGGATGATAGCTAAAACCATGGCAAAAGTCTTTGGTTCCATGTTTTTTGGTAAATTGGGGGTTAAGGCTCCACGTTCTTTGTTGGATAATGAGCCACTGTTTCATTACTTATCAAAAACAATGCATTTACCACAAATACAAAAGTGTATAGAGAAAGGGAGTTTAGATGGCTTAGCCATTACTGCATCTTCTTATGATACCTCAGTTGCCAAAAGTTTTTTTCAAGCTAAAGAATTTATTCATGCATGGAATCGTACCCGCAGGATTGGAATTCCACAAAAAATAGCTGTTGAACATATTTTGGCATCTGCGGCATTGCCTTTTCTGTTTCCTGCTCAACTCATTGGCAAAGAATATTATGGAGATGGAGGATTGCGCATGAGTGCGCCTTTGTCACCAGCTATTCATTTGGGAGCAGAAAAAATTCTAGTCATAGGTACGCGTGATGAAAGTCCGATACCTACGCCGACAGAAGTTCCCGAATACCCTTCAATGGGCGAGTTGGGTGGTTATATGTTGGATACTATATTTATGGATACCTTAATGGCGGATTTGTCTCGGTTAAGGCGAATTAATCGAACTCTTGAATTAATTAGTGATGAAAATAAAACTAAAACGGATTTACAAAAACTAGATACACTAATTATCAAGCCCAGTGTTGATGTGAGAGATATAACAAAAGAACACGCAAAGGATATTCCGGCTCCTGTTCGTCGTTTACTCAAAGCAATAGGAGGTTGGGGAAAAGAGTGGCGAATGCCCAGTTACCTGCTTTTTGAGCCTGGATATACCAAGGCATTGATTGAGTTGGGTTATCAAGACGCACTTAACCAAGAGGAAAAAATTAAAAATTTTATGCAAGGGTGAGTGGTAAATGTAAAATACAAGACCTTAGCCCTAACTCTTGATGAAAAGTTTATCAAATTGGTGTAAGTCATTGTTTTATAAAAGCTATGCGACTTATCCACAGAGCCTGTGGATAAGTCTGTGCATAACTCTATTTGTTTCATGGTTAGGGCGAGTAAATACAAGGCTTATTATCATATTGGTTAATTATTGACCAATATAATAATAGTTATTTAAATCAATGGGTTGCATGAAAAGAAGAGTTCTTTATACACAGAACCTATGAAAAATAACTAAAAAAAGTTCTTGACACGCTCTAGTGTGTATAAATCAATAACATAGCGGAATTATCTTATGTTTTAAATGAATATATATGGCTATGTTAAAATTAAAACCACTCGAAAAAGGAAAATTAAAAAACCTTACAATTACTCAATAAATTATGGATAATAGAGTTATGAGTAATGAAATTAGTAATGCAATAAAAAATAAAATCCCCATTCTAGTTGATTTAACACCAGTAAGAGGCGTGGTTTGCGTGAAGATATAGTCAATAAAAATGGTGGTTGGAAAGGGGGGAGCAGAAAAATTGCAAATATTAAAATCCTTTGTGGAATTTGTTATGATAAAGCAAAGCTTCTAAATTTCCCCACAAGGAAATCATGGTGGAAATTTTGGTAATAAGAAAAACTTCGTGTAACTCTGCGCCTCCTTTGCGAACCTTGTACGGTTAAAACCATCACAAATTCAAAAGCAATGGCTACAAAACCAAATCTTTGGGTATGCCTTTAGGAATCGCATCAAGTAGGCGTTTGGTGTATTCTCTTTGTGGGTTTTTGTAGATATTTTCGGCGGTATCTAACTCGACTATTTTGCCTTGGTTCATGACACCAACTCGATCAGATATGTAGTTTACCACCGATAAATCATGCGAGATAAAAATGTAAGTAAGGTGCATGTCTTGTTGCAAGTCTTGCAGGAGATTTAATACTTGGGCTTGTACTGACACATCTAGGGCAGAAACCGATTCATCACAGATGATAAAATCAGGCTCAACTCCGATAGCACGGGCGATACAAATTCTTTGGCGTTGCCCGCCTGAAAACTCGTGTGGATAGCGGTTAAGGTGTTGAGGTTTTAAATCAACCTTTTGCATCAACTCTTGGGCGCGAGCAAAGCGATCTTTCTTGTGTTCTCCAATCTTGTGTATTGCCATCGGTTCGGTAATTATATCGCCAATCGTCATACGTGGATTTAAAGATGAGTAAGGATCTTGGAAGATGATTTGCATGCGTGAACGCATCTTTCGCATGGCTTCTTTATTCAAATCCATTAGGTTGACACCATCATAAATGACATCACCACTGGTGGCTTTTTGTAAGCGTAAGATGGTACGGCCCAATGTGGTTTTACCACAACCTGATTCGCCAACTAGTCCCAAGGTTTCGCCTTTGTGTACGACAAAACTGACATCATCAACGGCTTTGACATGACGTTGAACCCGCCCAAACAATCCGCCTTTAACTGGAAACCATGTTTTTAAATTTTTAACTTCTAATAAAACAGGGTGAGAATCTATATCGGATTTATCAGGTTTAACCATGGGTTCAAATTTTTCAGGAGGTACTTGTTTTTCGGTACCGTCTTCTTGCATATAATCTGAAACGGTTAATAAGCGTTTTGGGTTGCCATGCAGCATCGGGCGACATGCCATTAGCCCCTTGGTGTAAGGGTGTTTGGCATTTTTAAATATTGTATTAACATGGTTTTGTTCGACGATGTTAGAACGGTACATCACCACCACATCATCGGCTAAATCGGCAATAACACCCAAATCATGGGTGATAAACAACATGCCCATGTCGTATTTTTGTTGCAAATCTAGCATTAATTCCAGCACTTGTTTTTGAATGGTTACATCAAGTGCTGTTGTTGGTTCGTCACAAATCAATAAATCTGGCTCACAAGCAATTGCCATAGCAATCATAACGCGTTGTTTTTGCCCGCCAGACATTTCGTGAGGGTATGCGCGAATTTTGCTTTTTGGGTCGGGAATGCCTACTTGATCAAGCAAGTCGATGGAATAATTCCATGCTTGCTTTCTGGTCATGCCTTTGTGCAGGCGTAAAACTTCGGAAATTTGCGAACCAATTCTAAACACAGGATTAAGTGCGGTCATTGGTTCTTGGAAAATCATTGATATGCGATTACCACGAATTTTACGCATTTCTTTTTCGGATTTTGTTAGTAAATCATCGCCATTAAATAAAATCTTACCACTGGTAATCATACCTGGGGGCATAGGGATTAATCCCATAGTCGCCAAAGAAGTCACTGATTTACCCGAACCAGATTCTCCCACCAAGCCAACAGTCTTGCCTTTTGGAATATCAAAAGAGACCTTATTCACCGCTGTGATAAGCTCTTCTTGGGTCTTAAATTTGACCGTTAGGTCTTGGATGCTTAGTAAAGGTGTATTTTTTTCATTCATATTATTTAATGTTTTAGTTATTTTTCTTTTGGATCGAGTGCATCGCGCAAGCCATCACCGATAAAATTAAAGCAGAACAGGGTGGTAGCTAAGAATCCTGCTGGGAACAACAATGACCACGGAGCTATCTCCATATCCTGCGCCCCTTCATTGACCAGTGCGCCCCAAGAGGTTAATGGTTCTTGAACGCCTAAGCCTAAAAAGCTCAGGAATGATTCTACCAAAATTACTTGTGGAATGGTAAGAGTAATGTAAACAATTACAATTCCAAATAAATTTGGCACGATATGTTTGAAAATTATGGCTTTATTGCTAGCCCCTATTGCAAAAGCAGCTTCAACAAACTCTTGATTTTTTAAGCTTATGGTTTGTCCTCGAACAATTCTTGCCATATCCAGCCAGATATAACCACCAATGGCTGCAAAAATTAGGTATAAATGTTGACCAAATAACACCATCAAGACGATAACAATAAACATAAAGGGGAGGGCATAAAGAATATCCACAATACGCATCATGATACTGTCTATTTTCCCTCCATAAAAGCCTGCGATTGCTCCGTAGCTCACGCCAATAATCAAACTGACAAAAGTAGCTACAAATCCAACGAGTAAAGAAACTCTCCCGCCTTGTAAGGTGCGAACAAATAAATCACGTCCCATCATATCCGTACCGAAATAATGTGCTGTGGCAAAATTAGGAGGAATTGACATGTTTTCCCAATCAATAAATTCACTGTCATAGGGTGAAATAAAAGGTGCAAAAATTATTAAAAATATAACTGCAAGTAGTATGATGCCGCTGATTAATGCAAGTTTGTTTTGTTTTAAACGCAACCACGCATGATGACGTAGACTCATGCCTCCTTTATTCATGAGTCGTTCCCTAATCTGATTTTGGGATCTAACCATGCATAAAGCATATCAACAATAAGGTTGAATAGAGTTATTAGAACACCGACAAAAATGATGACCCCCATTACTAAGGTGTAATCTCGGTTCAATGCTCCTTGGACAAAATATTGTCCCAGCCCTGGGATGCCAAATATTTTTTCTATTACCACCGAGCCTGTTAAAATCCCAGCCGCCGCTGGTCCTAAATACGATATGACTGGCATTAGTGCAGGTTTTATTGCATGTTTGCTAACGGTTTTGAATGTTGAAAGTCCTTTGGCTTTGGCGGTGCGAATATAGTCTTGTTTTAAAATTTCTATCATCGAACCACGCATAATGCGCGCAATATAAGCAATATAATGTAAGGATAATGCGATAACTGGCAAAACCAAGTTTTGCCAATTGCCATTTGACCAACCACCTGCTGGTAACCAGTTATTGTAAATAGCAAAAAACAAGATTAATAATGGTGCTATAACAAAACTAGGGATAGAAATCCCAGTCATGGCTGTTGACATGAGTGCGTAATCTAGCCAGCTATTTTGTTTCACCGCAGCAACTGTACCTAGTATGATGCCAGTTGATATTGCCAATAATAATGCCAAACCACCAATAGTTAGTGATACAGGAAAGCCCTTGGCAATGAGTTCGGTAACGGTAAAATCCTTGTAGACAAAGGACGGTCCAAAATCGCCTTGTGCTATGTTTTTAAGGTAACGAAAATATTGCTGCGCTAAAGGTTCGTCCATGTGATACTTGGCTTGTATGCTTTTTAAAATTTCTGGTGGTAATTCTTTATCAGAATCAAAAGGTCCACCTGGTGCAATACGGATAAGAAAAAAAGCAATGGTGATTAAAATAAACAGCGTCGGGATTGTAGCAATAACCCGCTTAACTAGGTAGCTAAGCATTGACTTTTTTAGGACGGGAATAAACCCAAGCAAAAAAGAACAATAAACAATACAGTACTAGTATAGCAATCATTTGTTGTGGTTTGTTTTGAAATTCATAATACAAAATCAGGATGCCACCTAAAGCCAATCCAACAATCGAACTAATGGTTATAAAAACAGAAGAGTTGGTCTTATCTCTTATCTTGAAATTGGCAATTGCCATGAGCAAGGAGACTAATAAAAATGTAATGCTACCGAACTCTAAAATAAGTTGTAGACCTCCGATAGTGATTAAGATACAGGCAATAAATGACATGGTGATGATTGCTTGAACAGGTATGCTTTGTTTTCTTTTGGTTAAAAAATGTGGGAAATAACCGTCTGCGGCAATAACTGCCATTTGCCTAGAAGAGCCAAATAATGTACCACTTATAGCACTACTGCTGGCTAAAAGTGCTCCAAAAATCACTAAGTTAGCTCCCATCGAGCCTAAAACATCTTGTGCTCCTGATGCTAATGCGTATTCTTGGTTTTTAATAATGTCATTTATTGGTATGGCGTACAATGCACCAATGGCAATGACAACATAAATCAAAACGGCTAAAAATATTGCACTATAAATGGCTCGTGGAATATTTTTTTCAGGTTGACTCATTTCATTAACTGCATTGATGACTAACTGGAAGCCTTCATATGCAACAAATGTAATAGAAGCAACAATCAATATGCTAAGTGTTGATGAGTGTTCAATATCAGAGCCTAGTTGTTGGATAAAAGTAGTAAAATCACTTTGTCCATTTTGAATTAGTACAAATGAAATAAAGCCAAGAATGAGTAATTTAGAATAAACCATTAAATCCTCTAGCTTGCCCATTCCCTTTACACTAGCGATATTAATAATGGCAAAAACTATGATAATGCCTATTGCTATGAGTTTTCTAACCCATAAATTATTGGCAAATTCGAACGAGCTAATGGCATAGGATGCAAAAGTATAAGCATAGAGTGCCAAGGTGCTAATATAGCCAAAAATCACAAACCATCCAATCGTAGAGGCAGCTAACTTAGAGTTTGGGTAAGTGAGTTTGTAAAAAGAATAGGTGGCACCTTCTTCTTGATAAAAAACTCCTAGTTTAACGTAAGAGTAGGCAGCTAATGATGCAATAAACCCGCCGATTATTATAGCTACAGGAGTAAGGTAGCCTATTAGTGCAACAGAGATACCCAAAATAGTAAAAATCCCTCCGCCAACCATGCCACCTAAGGCAATGGCTATGAGTTCGAGCAATCCTAGATTTTTGTCTCTTTTTCGGTGGATAGACTTCATTGCCAATCCTTTTATTATTGACAGCGTGGGTTTTTGCCATTGGCGTTAGCTTGTTTTTGTAACTCAAGGGCTTGTGGCATATGGTTTGTTAGTTTTCCGATACGTTTTTCGGGGTTTGGGTGAGTTGACATAAATTGTGGTTGACGTTTTTCACCACTAGCTTTTGCCATGTTTTGCCATAGGTTGACGCTTTGACGAGGATTGAAGCCTGCCTTTGCCATTAAATTTAAGCCAAATAAGTCTGCTTCACTTTCATGGGTGCGACTAAATGGTAGTAAAACACCAAACTGTGCACCCAGTCCAAGTGCTGACATCAGGGCTTTTTGAGAGCCCTGATTTTGCATTTTATTTCTGCTGATTGCCTCGGTGGTTTGCATAGCAATCTCTAACCCCATTTGTTGTGAGACGCGTTCTGCGCCATGTCGTGATAATACATGAGCCACTTCGTGCCCAATGACTGTTGCCAGCTGATCCTGGTTGGTTGCTACGTTTAGTAAGCCTGTATGTACACCAATTTTCCCACCAGGAAGAGCAAAAGCATTGGCAGAATTGTCTTCAAATACGACTACTTCCCATGCTTGTGTGCGCCATTTTTCTGGAAGTTCGTTGACGATGGCATTGGCAACACAGCTTACGTAGCTTTGTGCTTGGGGGTTGCTTGAGACTTTACTGGAGGTTTTCATTTTAGTAAATGAAGCCATGCCCATTTTATTCATTTCATTATCACCAATAAGGATAAATTGTTTTCTGCCCATGGGAGAAGTGGCACAGGATGTGATGAAAATTGTAATGCAGAGCAATAAAGCAACATTTTTGGTGAGTGATAATCTATTAAATTTTTTCATGTTAGTATCTATCTGTATCAAAGCTTAATAGTTTAGTATTGTAGCTCAACGAGGCTCTGATAAATAGAAAAATTTTAGGCTTTTACTTTTTAGGGTATTCTGAAAAATAGAGACAGCCCAGTAAGACTTAAAGCGTGTAGCTACGAGATGAAATTGAAAATGCTATTCGAGATAAATAAAAATTTATTGTGCACTTGAGAGTAATTGCATGAGTTGATTTATGGCTCTTTCTATGTCATTGGTAGTAGTGTTTTTTGATTCGTGGAGTTGAGATAGAATATTTTTGCATTGACGAGAAATTTCATCAAAGCCATAGCCACCACTAGATCCAGCTAGCTTGTGAACTAAGTCGTGCAAGAGTTTCATGTCATGTTTTTCCCATGCATCTTCAACCCCTTCTAGCTTTGCTGGAAAGCTAGAAAGGTATTTTTTTCGCAGTGCTGCAAATTTGTCAGGCATTCATTTAATCTTCAACACACATAATTACCCTAGCAGTTGACGTGTTACCGTGACTGTCTGTAATTGTGTAGGTAAAAGGGTCTTCGCCACGAAATAGAAGCGGTGCTTGATAGTGCATAGTTCCATCTTCATTAACGCTTAGTGTTCCCCTTAGGTTGGTTGTGTCAACTGAGACAACAGAAATTACATCACCATCAATATCAGAATCATTTTCTAATGGATTAAGGTCAAAAGAACCATTTAATGGCACAAAATATAAGTCATCGACCGCAGTTGGCGC
Source organism: Lysobacterales bacterium (assembly GCA_027067055.1). Lineage (GTDB taxonomy): Bacteria > Pseudomonadota > Gammaproteobacteria > Xanthomonadales > Marinicellaceae > NORP309. The sequence goes on from JAMOMK010000114.1 coordinate 92,093, forward strand.
GCTATTGGCTGGTTCTTGAACGGCAACAGTAACTACTGCAGTGCTTTGGGCACCTTCTTCATCTTCGATTGTGTAGGTGAATGTGTCTGTTCCCATGAAGCCCAGGTTTGCTTGATAGGTAACGGTACCACCTGAGTTTATAATAACTGAGCCGTTTTGACCTTGAGTAACAGAAACAATCGATAAAACAGAGCCGTCACTATCAGAGTCATTATTAATAACATTAATAGTAAGAGGTTCCGTTCCTGTGGCAATGACAGAATCGTCGGTTGCAACTGGGGCATTGTTTTCTACAGTGATTGTTACCTGTGCCTGTGCTTGGTCGCCGTGCCCATCATCAACAGTATATTGGATAATATCTTCGCCTATAAATCCAGTGTTTGGTGTATAGGTAATAGAAGTACCGTTGTTGACAACTGTTCCATTACTTGGTTGACTGACATTTGTAATAGATAAGTCGTCGTTTTCAGGGTCAGAATCATTGGTTAAAACATCAATTAAAGTCGCGTCTGAATTTCTTAAAACAGTGAGAGCATCACTGTTTGCAACTGGAGCAGTATTTAATACCACTACAGCTCCTAAAGTTGTGATTGACTCTTTTTCTTCAAATTTATATACATCAACGGTTCTTTTATGTTTGGCTGGGTTGCGAAGAGCACGGGCCAACCATGAAGGTGCTATTTTAATAGGTTGTTTAACCCACTTAACAGGCACTTCATCTGCAGCTACAACGCCTTGCTTGAAGTCTTCTTCTATTGATAAGAAGCTAATTGCAACTCTTCTGTTCTTGGCAATATCTGGTCCATTGTTGTCAAAGGCAGGCTCACTTTCTCCTTTGCCTGAAGATTGAATTTCACTAATGCTAATTCCTTGAGAGGCAAAGAAGTCCTGAGCTGCCTTGGCTCTTTTTTCAGAAAGCTTTTGATTGTACTGGTCTGTTCCTAGCCAACAGGTGTGACCAACAATATTTATTTTAGAGCCTAATTTGAGAGATTTGATTTGGTTAGTAACATCAATTAACATAGCTTTAGTATCTTCTCGCAAAACAGCCGAGTCAAGATTGAAAAAAGCCATTGAAGATAAATCAATTTTATTTTGTACAACTGTACGGCGTTGTTCTTTTAGTTGTGCTAGTGCAACCTCATCAACAACTTTCACTTCTTCATAGCGTTCCGTTGGTTGGAAAGTCTTGCCAAAGTCATAGCGGTACATTAAAAATGCACGCGTGTCGCTTTTATCGGTTACAAAATCACCGTCTTTGGAGAGGGATTCAACGTGTAAAGCAATAGAGTGACCAGTGTTGGCAAAGTATTTTTCAACATCAATACTTGCGGTAAATTGGTTAGAGTTGAAATCGCCAGTTTCATAATCTAAGCCGCCAGTAAGACGCACTAAGTTGCTATCAAAGTATTTGCCCAATCTTCCACCTAGACCCCAGTCATATGGCTGCTCATAAATTCGTGTAATGTCTTCAATAGTACGGGCCTGGTTGGTAATATGATTGCCAGAGGTTCCGACAATAATATCATCGGTAAAAACTGAGAGATCATTAATTAGTCTGCGCCCAGTTGTGGCTTTGCTGCCATAAGCGTTCCAAAACAAGTCTTCGGACTCGCGTCCGCCACCGATGGAAAACTTCCTGTCATCAAAAGTATTTTGGTCGAGGGCAAAAAAGAATTTGTTTACTTTGTAGTCTTGAGCGTTATCAATCAAGGCTTGTTCGCTTTGTGCTGAAATCCAGTGGTAATCTAGCTCAATGCCACCAGCACCATCAGAATACCACGCTTGCCCCATCCAGTTTGAACGGTAAGTCGTATTGAATGATTTTAGAAAATCGCCAATAAAATTTCCATTTTCAGTAATGCCAACTCCAAGACGTGTTTCATCACCAGAGTAAGCAAGGTTAATTTGGTCAAGAGACTGAAGTTCGTTAGAGTTTTGTGCGCTTGCTGTAAAAGTAGCAAGAATTGCGGTCAAGAGTGCGTTTTTTTTAGCCGTTTTCATAAGTAACTGGTGCATTGATAGGTTGAATTAACAGCATTTTAACAAATTAATGGCTTAATTCATACAGTTTAATAGGGTGTTGAAGATAAATGTAAGGTTATTAGAGCAAGATTTAGTTTGCAGGCCATGTTTTATCATGTTCGGCAGAAAGGAGGTGGTTAGATGCAAAAGTGGTTAATGTGATGGATTGGTTTTATTCAAAAACTTCCGTACCTAATGGAGATGCGAATAATTTGCATGAGATGAGGTTATTGTAATAATTTCTTATTCATTTAAGCAGATAAACAGTATAATGGTGGTTGATTTCACAACAGATAAGAAAAAATATGAGTAATAAAATAACTATTATTAATGGGGACGGAATCGGACCTGAAATTATGGAAGCCACTTTGCGTGTTTTAGATGCTGTTGGAGCAGAGCTGGAATACGAACATGTGGATGCTGGCTTGATGGCATTAGAAAAGCATGGAAATTTATTGCCAGAAGATACTTTGGCAGCAATTGCAAAGAACAAAGTGTGTTTAAAAGGTCCATTAACAACGCCAATTGGAAAGGGGTTTAGTTCAATAAATGTGGCTTTACGCAGACATTTTAAATTGTATGCTAATATTCGTCCAGCCATTACCTTTCCTGGAACAAAGTCAAAGTTTGATGACATTGATATTATAACAGTAAGAGAAAATACCGAAGGGGCTTACCGCCAAGAAGGCCAATTTATTAATGAAGAACGAACAGTAGCAAAAGCGGAAATTGTTATTACTCGTGAAGCGTGTGAAAACATTATACGCTACGCATTTGATATTGCGGTAAAAGCTGATCGTAAAAAAGTCACGGCAGTGCACAAAGCCAATATAATGAAAACGGTATCAGGATTGTTTTTAGAAGTGGCAGAAGAAGTGGCAAAAGAATACCCGCAAATTGAATTCAACACATTAATCGTTGATAACACTTGTATGCAGTTGGTAATGAATCCTCAGCAATTTGACATTATAGTAACAACCAACCTTTTTGGAGACATAATTTCTGACTTATGTGCTGGATTGATTGGCGGATTAGGAATGGCACCAGGTGCTAATATTGGAACAGATTCTGCGATATTTGAAGCGGTGCATGGTTCAGCTCCAGATATTGCTGGAAAGAAAATTGCTAATCCAACAGCGTTGGTGTTGGCAGCAGCGCTTATGTTGGAACATATGGGTATGCATGATAAAGCCATAAAAATCCGTCAAGCTATTCGTGGCGTTTTAAGTGATAAGGATCGCTTAACTGGTGATTTAGGTGGTGCGTCTAAGACAGCAGATTTTACTGATGCAATAATTGAACGACTCTAGAGTTAAATGAAATACTGGGAGTTTGTTCGAGAATGGGAAACCTACTGCGACAAAGCTAAATTTGGACATCTTTTCGTCCTGAATTACGGTATTATACCGCAGGGTTAATATGTCAATCAACGTCAAGTACTGTCTTTACCCGAAGCTGTACGAAAAATGACTTCACAATCAGCTCAAATATTAGGTATAAATGATTAGAGGAGTTCTTCAAGTCGGTAAAAAGGCAGATATTATTATCATTTTGACTCTAACAAGGTTAAGGCCATGGTCAGTCATCCAAAACCTCATCAGCTAGCCCAAGGCTTTGATACTATTATAGTCAATGGTAAAGTTGCCAGGCGCGAAGGAAAAATGTCTGAAAGTTATTTTGGTAAGGTGCTTAAGCCAAATTAATATCTAAACTTACTTCTACAAATTTCGTAACTGCTCACACCCTGCCGTCATTACCACGAAGGCACTAATCTCATACATAATTATGTATGAGGTGCATGTTGCCTATACGCCCACATGGGTGTGGGGAAGTATCATGGATGATACGCATAATTAGTGCTTGACCGATAAAGAAGTAATCTACTGCGGGAAAGCACTAAATAGCCAGCAGCCGGGACACTGCTTTTTTGTTTAGGAATTTAAAAGCAGGTTTCTAGCTTTCTTTTTTTAGTGAGGATTTGGTATACTCAAGGTAAAGAAAACTAACCATTATCACAGTAGAAACAATAGAAGTTACAATTAAAATTAATATGAAATTTTGCCAGCCGCCGTCTTTGTTTGCCACTTCACCACCAACAAAATCAAATATCATTGCACCAAAGTATGCAAGAGCATCAATTAGACCCACCAAAAGCCCGCAATGCTTGCCGCCAAAATTAATCGAAAAAACACTCATCGGTATATAATAGGAGGGTGAAATGGCTAAACCAAATAAAAATATCAATACAATAGTCAATACTAATTCTAAATCAGCATTCCATTCAATAGTGCCTAAAAAATAAAGGCTTAACAAGCAAAGAATGGCAACCACAAGTGTTGCACCAAAAACGAAGATAACATTCTTGCTAGATAAGCGGTCATAAATAAATCCAGCAGAAAATACCGCTACTAGACAACCTAAAGGAAATGCTGCTGAGGCCATGCCAGCCTGAGCTGGCGCTAGGCTAAATGTCTGGCTAAGATAAATAGGTATAAATACCTGAAATTCAAACAAAACTGCTAGCGATGAAATGCCAAGGCTAATCAGCCAAAAACGTGGACTTTTAATAAACACCAGAATAGCACCTAGAGCACCAACACCATTGAGCGGATGGCTTTTAAACCAAGCTGATAATTCGTCTACCGTTTGTTCTGATTCATCGGATAGCTCACCAGTTTCTTGCCAAGATTTTTTTAAATATCTTGGTAGTATAATCGCGCTTAAAAGAGCAATGGCACCGGCGATAAAAAACAAGCCACGCCACGTCATTACTAATAATAGGCTACTCAATAATAATGTAGTTGCAACCGAACTGATTCTTGAGCTGGTGGCAATAAATCCCCACACTCTTCCATGTTTGGCATGAGTAAACCAAACACGAATAATATTGGCCATCGAAGGCCAACCTGCGGACTTTGCAAATATGGTTAAAAAGTAAAGTGCAAAAAAAGCGGTATTACTTGAAAGTGTACCAAAGACTATAGTGGTTATTGCTGCCATGGCGATAGCGGCAATGAAAATTTTTGTACCCCCGATTTTATCGGCCAAAACACCATTGGTGAGTTTGCCAGTCAGATTACCTGCCGTCCCCCAACCTAATATTGCGCCAAAAGAAGCCGTATCTAATGCTAATTCAGGGTCGAGTAACATCGCTGGACCGGCAACTCCAACAACGGTACGACAAAGCATTAGCATCGCATAACCCATACACATGCTAACGACAATCTGAAATTCCCAACGCATATTCGCGGTATTTTTCATAAATTCAATCCTTGTTTATTAGAGATAATTTCTTTTTTGAAACTCAATTTACCATCATTATGATAAATCCTTATAATATGGATTTTCATATTTTCTTCCGCAAAATTCTCAAAGAATAAAAACATATTTGAATCATTAGGTGAGTTAAAAGAGGTCAGTGAACCATTCTTGTATTGAAAGAAAGAGTGTCCGTTATATAAGTCAGTATATTGCGATAATTCTAATTTATGGGTATGTCCACAGAACACATGTTTAATATTATGTTTTTTAACAAAATCAATCACTCTACCTGAGTTAAAGAGAGGGTCATAATCGGTATCCAATATTGAATGGTGGTTGAGTAGTATGATTTTGTCATAAGAATAGTTTATGATTTTATTCGATACCGCATCTAAAATTTGTTTATCAACATAACCATTATCCTTATAAACCACATTGGTATCTAAACACACCACTAATAACGATTGTCCATCTATGGTCAGATTTTTGATAAAGTTTATGTCGGTACATTTTTCTTTGATGCCTTGAGTGTAATCATCTAGAAACATTTTACTCTTTTTACATTTCTCAGGGTTTGAAGGAAAAATAATATCGGCATTATCTATATACATTCTGAAGAAATCTTGAGATAACATGTTTCTTTTATCATGGTTTCCAGGAATAGAAATGATATTTTTACAGTTGATAGACGATAAAAACTGTCCCGCAGCGATGTATTCATTTTCCAAAGCATCGGTCGTATTATCACCAGTATTAATCACTAGATCGGCAGCGTAAGAATTGATTTCATCCAAAAGCTGTTGATTATTGCCAGTCCAGTGACGAGTACCGAAATGTATGTCTGAAATATGTAATAAGTTCATATTGTTTCTCTATTAAATTAGTTTCATTCTAAAATTATAAGCTTGGTCTATCACTCTTATTTAACGTAACAGATGAGTCAAATAAGTAAACATTAAGGGGGCTTTAGTAAATAGTGCCTGACCGAGAAAGAAGTAATCTACTGCGGAAAAGCTGGATTTGACCAAAATTTTCCATTATTCTCATCAAATAGCGAGCTATTCTCTTCAAATCAATGAAATATTTTGCTTCAAACCAGGCTTTTCCTCTCTACGATTCCTTTCTCGGTCAAGCACTAAGAAGACAGTTTTTGATTTGTCGCATTTTCATGCCTACCTACAATATTTCCATAATACACCGATGTTAGCTTTGTTACTTTTATTTTGCGACCTTCCATCTTGCCTGAGCCAGAATGCATTCGGACATCAGCATAACCTATACCCAGAAGACTCAATAGACATATTTATTAAAAAAGAGTATAAAATCTGGATTTGGGTATAAGCTAATGTGTAACTTTAACTCTAAGAATGATGTATAAGAAAATTGCCAAATGACTTAATAGAATTGTTGATAGAGTTTGATTTTGAAATTTATGCTCAGATTAAAGAATGTTATTGTTCGCAATAATTTAATTGATGCTTGACTTGTGTTTTGAGCCTGTTATATTATGCGATACGAATATATGTTATTCGTCAAAATTTATAACTTAACTTAATTTAGAACAAGTCTGGGAGACTAAAAACAATGAAAACAAAATTTAACAAACGAACGGCTTTATTTTTAAGCATGTTTGCCCCGTTAACAATTGGTTTTTCATCACAAACTTTTGCTCAAGATGGTACGGATGATGTTGAAGAAGTAGTAGTATTAGGTTCACGCCGTGCTGCTCGTTCTGCATCTGATTCTGCTGTACCTGTTGATGTGATTGGTGGTGAAGACTTTATAAACCAAGGTTCAACGGACCTTAGTACATTATTGAAAAATATAGTACCATCTTACCAAGTAATGACACAGCCTATTAGTGATGCGGCAACTTTGGTTCGTCCTGCAAATTTACGCGGACTAGCACCTGACCATACTTTGGTATTGGTTAACGGCAAACGTCGTCACCGCTCGGCAGTTATTTCGTGGCTTGGTAACGGTGTTGCTGATGGGGCTCAAGGTCCAGATATCTCACAAATCCCTGCCATCGCATTAAAGCAAGTGGCAGTACTACGTGATGGCGCTGCTGCTCAATACGGATCAGATGCCATTGCTGGTGTAATGAATTTTACGCTAAAAGATGCATCAGATGGCGCTACTTTCGAAGCACGTTATGGTCAATACTATGAAGGTGATGGTGCGACTTATAATGTAGCTGGAAATATTGGTTTGCCTTTTACTGACAACGGTTTTGTAAACTTGTCATTTGAATACGGCGAATCTGATGATACGGATCGTTCAGTTCAACGTCGTGATGCTGCTGCATTAATTGCGGCGGGCAATACAGCTGTTGCCGACCCTGCGCAAATTTGGGGCCAGCCAATAATCAATGATGATTTAAAGCTTGTTTATAACATGGGCGTAGAATTAAGCGGTAATAAAGAGTTTTATGCTTTTGGTAACTATGGCTCCAAAGAAGTGGATGGTGGATTTTTCTTCCGTAACCCTGTAACTAGAGGCGGGATATATAAAGGCCCAAGAGATATTGGAGATGGTTCAGGTTATATATCAAGACCGGGAAAGTCCGATCCAACTAGAAGGGCTTTGTGGGATAATGCAACTCCAACAATATTAACGGCTGACCTAACTCCTGGTGCAACAAATAATTCAAACTGCCCAAGAGTAAATGTGGTAAACAATGCCGTTGATCCTGCTGATTTGGCAGCATTGGAAGCAGCGGGTTGTTTTTCGTTTTTGGGTATGTTTCCTGGTGGTTTCACTCCGAGATTCGGTGGTACAGTTGAAGATTTTGCAACAACCGTTGGTTTAAGAGGAGAAATGGACAATGGTTGGGCATACGATGTGAGCGGTTCATTTGGACGCAGTTTTGTTGATTTTACCATTCGTAACACAATTAACGCCTCATTAGGTCCAGATACACCTACTGTATTTGATCCAGGTGCTTATGAGCAAGTGGAAAAAAATGTTAACATTGATTTATCTAAAGAATTTGAAGTGGCTAGTTTTTATTCTGGTTTAAATGTTGCAGTTGGTGCTGAATGGCGTCAAGAAGCTTTCACTGTTAAAGTAGGCGATCAGGCTTCATTCCAAATTGGACCTTTAGCTGCACAAGGCTTTAGTTCTGCTTCAAATGGATTTCCTGGATTTTCAAACTTAGCAGGTGGTACATTTAAACGTTCAAACTATGCAGCTTATGTTGATTTAGAAGCAGATGTAACAGAAAGTTGGTTAGTCGGTGTTGCTTTGAGATTTGAAGATTTCCAGGATTTTGGTACAACAACTAACGGAAAAATTGTTTCTCGTTATGAGTTTACCGATGATTTTGCAATACGTGGTGCGTACAGTACTGGCTTTAGAGCACCAACTCCAGGCCAATCTAATACATTTAATGTATCAACACAGTTCAGTGCAACTGGTGAATTAGTTAATAACGGAACCATTCCAGCAACTAACCCAGTGGCTGTTTCTCGTGGTGGTCAACCACTAGATGCGGAAAAGTCTCAAAACTTCACTTTTGGTGTTGTGACAAACATTGGTCCAGTTGAATTAACAGTTGATTATTTCGCTATTAATTTAGATGATCGTATTACCTTGTCTCAAGACAATGCTTTGTCTCAAGAGGAAGTTGATGTTTTGTTGGCATCAGGTATTACCAGTGCAGCTAACTTAAGAAACTTCCGTTTCTTTACCAATGGTTTTGATACAGAAACAAGAGGTCTTGATGTTGTAGCTACTTATTCAACTGAAATTGGTAATGGCAATACTGATTTTGTACTGTCATTCAATCGCACTGAAACAGAAGTAGTTAGAGTTGATACTTTTACTCTTCCTGATGGAACAACTGGTACATTACTTGGTGGCGAGAGAATTACTGAACAAGAAAGAGGCTTGCCTCAGACTCGTTGGAATTTCTCTGCTAATCACACGGTTGGTGACTGGAGATTCTTAGGTCGCTTAACTCATAACAGTGGTTATTATGGAACAGATAATAATATATTTGTAGGCGACAACTTGAGTTTGGATCTTGAAATGGCATATGCTATCAATGATAATATGACAATTACTCTTGGTGCGCAAAATGTAACTGATGAGTATCCAGATGAAATTTTTGCTTTGCAGGATAATGGTGAACTTGCTTTGGATGCTAATGGACTGCCTCAACCAGGTAGTGGTTCTGGAAGTAGATATGACCAAAACTCACCATTGGGCTTTGGTGGTGGATTCTATTACCTCAGGTTCCGTTACGACCTATAAGTTATATAAATATGTTTAAAGACATGAGAGTATAACGATAAGACAAAATACCTGCTGTAACTATTTTATAGTGGGTATTTTTTTATAAAGAAATTTAAAAAAGAGAATTAAACAAAATGGGCACAAAAATGATTAAATCAAAAAAATATCTGGCTCTAGTGCTAGCTATAAGTGCAACTGCAAGCTTTGCGCAGCTAAATGAAGTTGTTAAGACAGGAGCTGCAAAGGTTAAAGACGCACAAAAATCACAAGCACAAGTGGACAAAATTGTCGACTCATCACAGGCACGATTAGTAGAATACCGTAGTTTACTTAAACAAGTTGATGGTTTGAAAGTCTATAACGATCAGTTAGATACACAAATAAAAAGTCAAATGGCTTTGATTGAAAAGTTTGAAAATTCAACAGCTCAGGTGGCATTAATTGAACGTCAAATGCTGCCACTTATTATTAAGATGGTTGGAAGCTTAAGAGATTTTGTTGATTTGGATTTACCCTTTCATGAGCAAGAACGTGCTGAGCGTATATTGTTCCTTGAAGAAAATATTGAAAAATCAGAAGTGGATATTTCTGAAAAATTCCGTCAAGTTCTAGAAGTTTACAAGATAGAAAATGAATATGGAAGAAAAATGGATTCTTATTCTGCCATTATTAAAGTTAATGGACAAGAACAGGATGTAAATATACTTAGAGTTGGTCGTATTGCTTTAGTTGCACAAACTAAAGATACAAAGTTAAGTGCTGTCTATGATAAAGCAACTAAATCATGGGTTGAATTGGATAATACTACTTACAGAAACTCTATTAAAAATGGCATTAAGATGGCAAATAAACAGGCATCAATTGGTGTCATGAGTTTACCAATTTCAGCACCAGTAGGAGCTAAATAATGAAGACTTTAAAAATTACAACACTTCTAACCACTCTAGTATTAATATTTTCAGTGAGTAGCATGAGCTATGCAGCTGATTTATCGATGAGTGATTTATTACGTAAAGTAAAAGCAGGTCGATCTGCTGATCGTGCTGACAACGCTAGACGTTTGCAAGAGTTCAAAAAACAGAAACAACAACAAGAACAAAAAATCCGTAATGTTAAAGGTCAAATAGCATCCTTAGAAAAAAAGGCAGCAGAGATGGAAGTTCAGTTTAATGAAAATGAACTAATTGTTGAAGAAAAAAGAAAGCAGCGAGATGAAAGGCTAGGCTCACTAAAAGAGCTTTTTGGTCACTTAACTTCATCAGCTGCTGATTTACGTGTAAATTTCGAGAACTCTATTACCAGTACTCAGTTTCCAAATCGAATTGAATTTTTAAGTGAACTTATTAAAAAAATGAATTCATCAACAGACTTGCCTTCGATGGAAGATATAGAAAGAGTTTGGTTTGAAATGCACCGTGAAATTACCGAATCAGGAAGCGTTGTAAAATACCAAGCTAAAGTTGGTGTTGAAGGGCAGCAAGAAGTGGTTCGAATTGGTGTCTTCAATATGGTTTCAGATGGCAACTATCTAGAGTATAAGCCTAATAACGGGACTTTGAGTATTTTGGCAAGACAACCTTCTGATTACCAAGCAGGTGCTCAAGAGTTACAAAATTCTTCATCTGGTTTTACACCAGTTGGAATTGATCCAACAGGTCCATCTGGTGGTGGTTATTTAACTGCATTAATTAATACTCCTACTTTGATTGAAAAATGGCACGAAGGTAAACTGGTTGGTTATATCATTTCTGCTGTAGCTGTTTTTGGGATTTTGTTGTCTCTCTGGAGATTCTTGGTGTTAGGTGGTGTTTCAGCTAAAGTTAAGAAACAAATTAAGTCAGATACATTATCTGACAAAAATCCTCTTGGACGTGTGTTGTTAGCCGCAGAAGCTAATGGAAATGCAGATGTTGAAACATTAGAGTTGAGGTTGGGTGAAGCAATTTTAAAAGAACGAACAGCTATCAACAAATCACTTCCTTTGCTTAAGATTATTTCAATGGTAGCTCCATTGTTAGGATTGCTAGGTACTGTAACAGGTATGATTTTAGTGTTCCAGGCAATTACTATATTTGGTGCAGGTGATCCAAAACGTATGGCTGGTGGCATATCAGGTGCGTTAGTAACAACCGTACTAGGATTAGTTGCAGCAATCCCTATTTTATTGTTACACACTTTCTTAAGTGGCAAGGCAAAAGGCATTATGCATGTCTTAGAAGAACAAAGTGCAGGTATCCTAGCAGAACGCGCAGAGCGCAAATAAGGAGAGCGCAAAATGCTAATATATTTATTAGATATATTTGAAGCTATTGATAATTTTTTTAATAAAGGTGGACCTGTACTTTATATAATTGCAGGAACAACCTTTATTATGTGGGCAATGATTTTAGATAAATATTTATACCTAAAATTTAGTTTTAAACATGATTTTTCCAAAGCTCAGAAAGTTTGGACATCACGAAATGAACATAAATCATGGAACGCTCATGCAATTAGAGAAAAATTGATTTCAGAAGTGCAAGAAAAAATCAACCACAATATTCCAGTGATTAAAACATTAATAGCCTTGTTACCATTGTTGGGTTTATTAGGTACAGTTACAGGAATGATTGAGGTGTTTTCTACACTTGCAGCTACCGGCGGTGGCGATGCAAAATCAATGGCAAGCGGAGTTTCAAAATCAACTATTCCAACAATGGCTGGGATGGTTGTCGCACTTTCGGGTGTATTTGCAAACACGTTTGTTACTCAATTAGCCGATAAAGAAAGTAATGAAATAGAGGAACGCTTAACCTTTGAAGACTAATTGTTAAACATATTGCCCCATGGGATTGCCATTTCGGCAGTTTAAAAAACTCATTGACTTCCGTCAAATCGTTTTTTAAACTTTGAACTGACAAACCCATGGAACAATCTGAGTTAACAATCGTTTTTAAAAGTTAAGTTTTACTATAAATAAACAAATTAAAAGAGAAGAACTATGCGTAGAAGTTTTCTATCAGAATCAGCAGGTGAAGAAGAAGGAGCCATTGATTTGACTCCAATGTTGGACGTGGTATTTATCATGTTAATATTTTTCATTGTAACCGCTACATTTATTAAAGAAACCGGTGTGGAAATCAATCGCCCACCAGCTAGTACATCAAATAAGAAAGATGACACAACAGTATTAATTGCAATTAGTGCAGATAACTCCATTTGGATGGATAAGCGTAGAATAGATGTACGTTCGGTTAAAGCGAATATTCAGCGTTTACATGCAGAAAATCCAGAAGGTGGGGTTGTCATTCAAGCAGATGAATTAGCGTCTGTTAAGACATTTACTGCAGTACTTGATGCTGCCAGAGAGATAGTTGACCCTGGTAAAATATCTTTATCAACCCAATAGAGGAGTAAAACATATGGTTATTAAAAGAGCCATCATTACTGTGCCATTGGCATTTGTAGTAACAGCAGCATTAATAATGCTGATGGTTGCACTAATTGAGATGGGTGATTTAAATTTAGATAAATCAAAAAGCATAAAAATGCCAAATATTTTTATGCCAGAAGTTGAACTAATGGCGAATAGAGAAGTTCAAAAACCTGAGAAACCTCAGGTGGACGAGCAACCACCACCAGATATTCCACAACAAGACTTTGATCAAATTGATGCAGATTCAAATATTGGAGCAATAAACGCACCTGATAGTATGAGTGCTGATTTAGATTTGAGTATAGGAACTGGTTTATCAGCATCAGATGGTGAGTTTCTACCTATCGTAAAGGTGGCACCACAATACCCATCAAGAGCCTCCTCTCGTGGTATTGAAGGCTATGTGATATTATCGTATACAGTGACTAAGCAAGGTACTGTATTGAATCCAGTGGTGATTGAAGCAAAACCTGAAAATATATTTAATCGTGCAGCTATTAAATCAGCTCTACGTTATAAATATAAACCTCGTGTTGTCGATGGTGTGCCTCAAGATGTACCAGGTGTAAGAACAAGAATTACCTTTAAGTTGGCGGATTAGAATTATGAAAAATTTAAAATTATTAGTTATAATCATTAGTTTAGTATTTTCCGTTTTTGTTCAAGCTGGTCGACATGATAAAAAAGAACAGGCTACTGGTGCAATTGATGCGAAAACATTTGAAAAATTAATGAAAGCACAAGAGCTTACTGAAGCAGGCAACCATGAAGCAGCATTAGCTGAACTAGATGTACTAAAAGCGCGTGGTAAAGTCAGTGGTTATGGTAAGTCTCAGATGTACAACTTTTATGCTTTTATCTATGCATCAAAGGAGGATTATCAGCAAGCTATTAATGCGTATCTGGAAGTAATTAAAATACCAGAAACGACACCAGCTCTTGCTTTGCAAGCAAAATATACGGTAGCTCAGCTGTATTTCCAATTAGAAAAGTTTCCACTTTGTATTAAGTACATGAATGAGTGGCTAAAAGAAGTACCAAAGCCAACACCAACATCTCATATTATGTTGGCTCAAGCCTATTACCAATTAGAAAAATATGATTCCGCTTTAATTAATGTTGATAAAGCAGTAACACTTGAGACAAAAGCAGGAAGAAAGGTAAAAGAAAATTGGTTACGCTTAAAATCAGCTCTTTATTATGACAAAGGTGATTATAAAAAAACTGCAGAGACTTATGAGCAATTGGTGAAACTTTATCCAAAATCGACTTATTTAAAGCAGTTAGCTGGTATGTATGGAGAATTGGGCCAAGACATGAAGCGTTTGACCGTATTTGATTCGCTGTATTTGCATGGAGATTTAAACAAAGGCAAGGACATGTTAAATCTTGCATATATGTTTCTAGGTCAAGATGTGCCATATAAAGCGGCTAAGATAATTGAAAAAGGTATGAAAAGCGGTGCTATTGAAAAAAACCAGAAGAATATTGAAACACTGGGCAATACATGGGCGCAAGCTAATCAGCATGATAAGGCAATTCCAGTACTGGAACAAGCTGCAAAATTATCGGACAAAGGTTTGTTGTTTGCTCGACTTGCAGGTGTTTATTTCGATGCGGGCAACTATAAGAAAGCTGCTAATGCAACAAAGAAAGCTGCAGAAAAAGGAGGCTTAAGTAACCCTGGCAATAATTACTTATTGATGGGAATGGCTTATTCAAACCTGAAGCAATATGAAAGTGCCTTGCAAGCCTTTAGACAGGCAAAGAAAACTAAAAAAGTGTTAAAAGATGCAAGAGCATGGGAAAAACATACATTAAAAGAAATTAAACTTATTGAGGATTTGAAAAAAGGTCAATTAGAGTTAGAAGAAAAAACCAAGAAAACTTTAGAATCAGATGAAAACAACAAAGATGTTTAAAATATTAATGTTTTAAAAAAAGCCCTATTTTGTAGGGCTTTTTTTTTGCCTAATCTTCAAGACTAAACTTAATTTTTTTGTTAAATGGCAGTTGTGCCAACTGTGAAATAGACTGTTCAGGAAGTTGTAAAACCCGAGCATATCCACCAGTGGTTTGCGCATCACGCATAAGAATAATAATTTTCCCAGATGGTGTAAGTTGTACAGTGCCGGCTTGCACTGAAGAAGTAATAATATCATTTATTCCATAGGGTATGTCTTGTTTAAATAAGTAGGCCATTCTATTTGATTGGGAAGTGAGGTTGAAATTACTTGAAAAAATCTTATGTTTTAGCTCATCAGTTAGCAAACAGAATTCCGGTCCTTTAAATGCGACAAGTTTTTCATGAGTAAAAAGATTTTGACTCAATTTAACAGTCGTTCGATTTTTGATTGTCCGACTAGTTTTATTGATGACAATAATTTGATTTTTTTGTAATGTTGAAGACTTTGTTAAACCATTATATTGTGATTGACTATCTAAAATAATTTCACAGTCAAAACCATCGATAATTGATAAGTAGTTACGACAGCCATGAATTGTTTTACCAATTTGTAAAATGTCACCTTTACATATTTGTAGTACAGTATTAATTTGAATAGGTTTAGAGTTAAGTAATAAATGACATTGAGCACCTGTAATGGCGATATAAGTAGGGGATAAAAATTTAATAGTAGGTCCAATAAATGTGCTCTCAATAACCGAACAATCAGATGAGTTGTTTAGTAATGCGTTTGCTAGGTTAAAACTATATAAATCCATACAACCACTCACAGGAACACCGAGATGGCGTGAGCCAAAACGTCCAGCATCTTGAATTGAAGAATAAAACCCTGTTGAAAGAATTTTAATCATTGGTTAAGCCGTGTTAAATTCAGAGAGAGTTATTGGTATGAATTGGAGTGTATCCATTGGAGATATTGGACAAGGGTTAATATCTTTAGCATTAAACAACTCAAATCGTGTACGGCCAATAATATTCCAACCAGCTGGTGAGGTGTTAGCATAAATACCAGTTTGTTTTCCTCCAATTGCAACAGATCCTTTTTTTACAAGAGGTCTTGGAGATGAAAGTCGTGGTGCATGAAGTTGTGTATCTAATCCACTCAAATAAGGAAAGCCAGGCAGAAACCCAATAAAGTCAACCGTATATAAAGGAGTGCTGTGAAGTAGAATAATTTCGTCAATTGATAATTTGAGAGTACTTGATAGCGAAACTAAATCAATGCCTAATGATGGGTGATAACAAACTGGAATTTTCCAATGGTGAGAATTAATATCTGTTGAAAAATCAATCGTATGATAGATATTGAAAAGTTGATTTTTTAATTTTATAAGTGACGTTGATTGCTTGAAGTAGAGTGTAAGACTGCAATAGGTAGGTACAGAATCTACTATCTCATTTTTAAAAACTTTGAGTATAACTTTATTAAAATGATAAATTTTGCGACTTGTCTTGGAGCTAATAATGTTTTCCCAAGAGATAAGCAGCCCAGATATGCCGAATTGTAAAATGGTTATTGGCATTGTTTTTTTAAATAATGGATTAATTCCAAGGCAGTAGGGTTATCGCCATGTAAACAAAATGTATCGGCTCTAATCTTAACTTTTTCACCATTTAAACTTGTGGCATAACCATTATTGATGATAGAACTAACTTGTCTACATGCTAGTATTGGGTTGTCAATAATGGCATTTTGGTGCATTCGGTTTACTAAGCTAAGGTCGTTGTTGTAACGCCGATCAATAAAGGCTTCATAAGCAAGTAAAAATTTACTCTTTGCTAAGTCTGCAATAATAGAATGATAAGGGACGAATAATATAAAATCAAAATTTAATCGCAAGTAAACATCTAAAACTAGTTGTGCTAACTTTAAATCGGTACAAGTTAAATTATACAAGGCACCATGTAACTTTATATGATTCATTTTTATATTCAGTTGTGAACAAATTTTTAAAAAATGTGTTATTTGATTATAAAGAGAATCAGTAAGTTCATCAGAGGAAATAGATACAGCTTTTCTACCAAAATTTTCCTTATCAGGAAATGAAGGGTGTGCACCAACCAAAACATTGTGTTTAATTGCTAATTGTACTGTTTGAGTCATTGAATCTGTAGTTCCATAATGACCTCCGCAAGCGATGCTACATTCATCAAGATATGGCATTAACTGGGCATCAGTTAACATGCCTTCGCCCAAGTCACAGTTAATTTTAAATTTCATAAAACAATTATACCGATATTGCAATTCAAAAACCATAGCCTGAGACTAAAAAAAATATGCGAGCTTAACTAAAAGTTAACTTTATGTTAATATACTGTACTTGGAAAAACATAGGGGGCAAACAGTATCAACTTAACATAAATACTGCCTATATTTTATTGTCAAGGAAGAAAACTTACCTAATAAATAATGAGTAAATAACTCAGTAGGAGAAATTATGAAATTTAGAAAGTCTATACTAACCGTTTGTATTAATGCCGCAATGGCATCAGCTATAATTGCACCAACAGTGATACTTGCACAGGATGATACTCCTGTTTTAGAAGAGGTTATTGTGACAGCACAGCAACGAGAGCAATCCTTAGCAGATGTGCCAATTTCGGTTGCAGTAGTTGATGGTCAATTACTAAAAGAGCAGAATATTGAAAAGATGGCGGATTTACAGTTTGCAGTTCCAAACTTTACCATGGCAGAAAGTGGTATTGGTACAAATGTCTTTATTCGTGGAATAGGCTCGGGAAATAACCAGGGTTTTGAACAGTCTGTAGGTGTTTATGTTGATGGTATTCATCACGGGCGTGCACAACAGGCACGTGCTCCATTCTTTGACTTGCAAAGAATTGAAGTTTTGCGTGGACCTCAGTCCATTTTGTTCGGGAAAAACTCAATAGCTGGAGCGTTAAATATGACTACAGCACGACCAACCAATGAGTTTGAGGGTGAGGTAACGTTAAACCATGGGTTTACCTTTGGCGAAACAGAAGCATCGTTGGTATTATCAGGCCCAGTTAATGACAGGTTTCGTTATCGCATTGCAGGTCGATATCACGAACTTGACGGCTATGTAGAAAATCTAACACTAAATAGAGATGAGCCACAGCAGTCAGATTACACACTAAGAACAACGGTTGAATTTGATTTTACCGATACAATGATGGGTACATTAAAGCTCGAATCATCTAAGTTTGATGTGGTCGGCAGAAATATAGAAACCATAGGTGAGCAACCAGCAGCAGCTGGACCTTTTACTGGGTTAACTTATTCTGAAATTTTGACAGGTCCTCCTTCTGTTGGATTGTTTGGTCAAGATCCGTCAATTTTAAACAATATCCTTGATGGCAAACGTCATGCGAATGGAGACTTTAGTAACAATGATCAGTTTGAAGCTGTTTTGATATTGGACTGGGACTTAGATGACCATTCACTACGCTCAACAACAGGGATTTCAAACTTTGAATTCACCGATAATTGTGATTGTGATTTTACAGGTGCAAATATATTTACTTTACCTCTTTCAGAACAGTTTGACCAAGTTTCACAAGAAATTCGTCTAACTTCAAACCTCGATGGCCCAGTAAATTATATAGTTGGTGGATATTATCAAGACAGTAAGCATAGATTTAGTGATAGGCTAAGTGTTCCTGGCAATTCAATATTGGTACCATTGTTAAATAGTAATCCAGCTTTTCCTCCAGGTGCTAATATCGGCAATTTATTTGCCAATACAGCAGCTCCACGTGAAGCGGCAGTTAATAGCTCTGTAGCATCAGTTTTTGGTCAAGTTGACTGGGACTTTAATGATACCATGACATTGCAACTGGGTGGACGATTAACTCATGAAACTAAAAATGGTACAAAAAACTTAACAATAACAAGCATAGATGGCAGCCCATTATCTCCACAACAAGCTATAGCCGCTGATTTTTATGGTTTGGTTTTTGATATTGGCTCCTCTAACGTGCTTAATTTAGTTGACCCAACTATTACAGATAGGTTGGGAGGTCATCCAATTGCTGGTCGCATTTCAGATACGGCATTTACTCCAGATATAAAGCTTTACTGGGATGTTTCCGATGATACTATGCTATATATTAGTGCGGTTCAAGGCAACAAGTCAGGAGGCTTTGACTTTAGAGGAAACAACAAAGGAGCATCAGCCACCTCAGAAGAAGCTTTTGAGTTTGCTAGTGAAAAAGCCACAAGCTTTGAGTTTGGTGGAAAGCTTAGTCTATTAGATGGTGCGGCAGAACTAAACTTTGCAGCCTACTATACCCAGTTTAGAGACTTACAAGTTTCAATATTTGACGGAACTTTAGGTTTTAATGTTGGTAATGCTGCTAAGGCAGATGTTAAAGGTTTGGAGCTTGATGGTAGATGGCAAGCCACTAACAGTTTGACTTTGACTGGCTCATTGGCATTTACAGATTTTGAATTTAATGATTACACCAATGGCCGTTGTAACTTTGATCAAACACCAAACGGACCTCAGGCGGCGGATGGATTTTGTGACTACTCTGGTCAAACAAATCAGCTAGTATCAGATTATCAAGGCACATTTAGTGCCAACCATAATATGGAGTTATCAGGTGGAATGGAGCTTAATACAACCTTTAATGTCTTTTTTACCGATGAATATCATGCATCAGCAAGTTTAGATCCAGCTTTGGTGCAGCCAGCATATCAAATGTTAAACTTACGCATTGGTTTATCAAACCCAAATAAAGGCTGGGATGTAGCTATTATGGGTGAGAATCTAACAAATGAAGATATTATTCTTTTTGGTGGTGATGCACCGCTATCAGGCTCACCGATTGGTGCAATATCTAAGTATGTTTTTGTTAATCAAGGCAGAAGAGTTGCAGTACAATTAACAAAGAGATTTTAAAGTAAGCTAAAGAAGTTTTTCAACTTCAGAAATATATTGAAAGAAAACAGAGAAAGTCCCTGCAATAGTAGGGATTTTTTTGGTTAGAAAAAATTAAACGCTTTCCCAAGAGACTTTAGGGTCAGACCAAAAGTAATGATAAGGATGAAAAAGCCCAATATGTTTTGTAACAAAGAGTTGGTATAATTACCTAAAAGAGAGCTTTTATTCATAACCCAAATTAAGAACAAGGCAACCAAGGGTAATAATAAACCATTAGCAACTTGAGCAAACTTAATTATCTCAATGGATTTAAAGCCAGTTGATGAAAAAACAACTCCTATGCTGAGGATAAAGATCCAAATTACTCTAAATTTAAATGACCTAAGGTTTGTTTGCCAATTAAAACAACCAGAGGCGACGTAGGCTGCAGCCATCGGTGCAGTAATGGCAGAGGTAATACCAGCAGAAAACAAACCGATAGCTAATAAATATTTGGCGTAACTACCAAATAAAGGCTCTAAACCTTGAGCTAAATCAGCAGCATTGCGAACATCACTTCCGTTAATGGCAGCAGCACTAACCATAATTGCAATAGACACTATGCCGCCACCAATGATTGAGATTAATGTATCACGTTTTGCCATAGCTAAATCTTTTTCTCCTGACCATTTTTCTTGTACCAACGAAGCATGAAGAAACAAATTGTAAGGCACAACTGTCGTACCAATTAAGCCGATAATAACAAATAAGCTACCTTCTGGAAAAGAAGGAATTAACAAACCTTTAGTAACAGCTAATAAATTAGGAGCTGTCATGATAGCGGTAACCACAAAAGCCAATGACATCAATATGACCAATATGACTAAAGCTTTTTCGATAAACTTGTAACTACCAATCCAGAGTACAGTAAAAGCGACTAACCCAATAACTAAACTAAAGAGGTTAATCGTCAAATTCCCCATTGAAAAAGAAGAGTGTTGGAATAAAGTCTCTAGCCCCAAAACACCACCACTAATATTGCCTGCCTCATAGGCAGCATTGCCCACCAAAATTGCAGACATTATCAGTAACATTGCAGCCCATTTAGTGCCAGGGTTTGGCAATTGTTCACGTACAGCTTGAGCCAATCCTTTTTGACTAATCAAGCCAAGTCGAACAGACATTTCTTGCAAAACAATGGTTGCAACAATAGAGAACACCATTGCCCAGAGTAAAACGAAATGATATTTAGCACCTGCAATCGTACAAATGGTAACTGTTCCTGGTCCAATAAATGCAGCAGCTATGAGTACACCAGGACCTAAGTTATTAAATAGGTTTTTCATTGTATAAATTACTCTTGTATTTGATTAAGTGCATAAATTGCAAAGCTACCAAGCCAATGTCCGCCTTCATAGCTGTCTGAAACTAGGTTGGGTAAGGAATATTGCATGTGTTTATTGGCAATATTTTTTAAATGAGAATACCGAGGATATTGATTGGCTAAGCCATAAAGCACCCAAGCGCGAGTAAAGTTTAAACCATCTAAATGCACGAGTTTCCCATCGTTTCTATCAGAGACCACACCAACTTTGAGGTCAAATTTCTTTTTACGTATTTTGGGTAAAAAATGCCGTAACCACGAGTGGAATTCTTTCTCCTTTAAGACTCTTCGCATAATATCCACCTCTTCTAGGCAAGGAGATAAAAAATCAAAGCCCCCTGGCTCCCACTTAATTGGGCAATTTCTATCATTAAGGTAAAAATGTTTAGCTCTTAGAGTAATAGTTTCGACGAGTTTATCATCGCCAAGTGCTTTAGCATAATCAAATGCAAAAGCCATGCCAAAAGCAGTGTTGGGATGTTCGCCAACACGAACATTGTAATAAAGTTTAGGTAGAAATTTAATGAATTTTTTAGCCAGTAAATCAGACAAAGGTTTGAGGTTGCTCTCTAGTTCTCGTGCTAAAGGATCATCCCATGTGTGTAATTCTTGTGCTAATTTTAACAGCCAAGCCCAGCCGTAAGTGCGTTCCCAAGATTTATTATACTTACCATGAAAATACTCGACTTCTTTGGCAATGTTTGCGCGTGTTAGGTGGTTTTTCAGCAGCGAACGTAACTGTGGCGCAGATTCTATGCTTGGGTGGCTTTTTAATAAAGAAACCATTGACCAGTGTCCATGAACAGCTGAGTGCCAATCAAAACAGCCATAAAAAGCGGGGTGCATTTCTTTTGGCGTTTTTAAGTCTTTTTCACTGCCTAAGGTTTGACCTAATTTATAAGGATACTGAGTTTCTACACAATCAATAGGCAATTGCGCTAAGCGTTGTGCTTGGGAAATCCCTAACTGAGGTGTTTCATAGTATTTTTTTGTTTTGGTGAAGCCATAAGTCGATATAAATAGTAAGAAAAGGATAAAAAAGAAAGAGTTTTTCATGTTTTCAGATGTGTTTGAATTATCACTAGTTTAACTTAAAATTAACGTCAGTGAATGTATAATAGTAAACAACTATAAAGAAAAAAAGGTAATCTCATGAAAATACTGTTCAAACTAGTAGGCCTTAGTGCGGTTTTACTTTCTTGCTCTGTCAACTCACTTACATTTGAATCCAAAATTTTGCAAGACAATTCAGGGTCAAATTACCTTCAGTTCTCCAATCCAAATAGCAGCCTAAGTAATTCTTTTGAAAAAGTAGTTGCAGATTTTAATGGCGATGGGATAGATGATGTCCTATCCTTAGGTGGTGATATTTATATGATTGAAGGAGGATTTCCTGTGCCGATTGCCCCAATCCCAGGCTCCGTCATGTCAATGATGTTATCAGGAGAAAATGGATTGCTATTTCATGATTTAGGCATCGGTTATTCAAGTCCTGTTAGTGTTGTTGTTGATATTGATCAAGATGGAGATTTGGATATTGTTATGCAATCATGTCAAATTGCACTAAATGATGGTAATGCCAATTTTAATCTTGTAGGGTTTTCAGATTTATGCTCTATTCCAAAGCAATTATATGTTGTAGATATAGATGCAGATAGTGATTTGGATATTCTTACCCAAGACAGTTTTTTTATTAATCAAGGGGGCTTAAATTTTTCAAAAATTGACAGCATTATAGACACAACAGCTCAAGTTCATAGCTTCAGTGACATTAATAGTGACAACAAGCTAGACCTGCTTCAAGTTGTCAATAACGAACTGCAATCATGGATAAATGATGGTCAAGGAAATTTTGAATTGCTAAGCAGTGTTGAGTTGCCATTAAATGCTTTTCTTTTGCATCAAATGCCTTTGAGAACTAACGAACCACAAAATTTAATGTTAGCCTTTCATGGCGAAACAGGTGATTTTTTAAAGTTGTTAACTAATGATGGAGTGGGTCACTTTGCTATTAATGACTTTAATTTAGCAACTGAAGACTTTGCCATTAATGATTTTAAAATAGGTAAATTATATAACAAAGATGCCGATAATAACGGCACAGAAGATTTATGGATAGCATCTGTTTATAGGAACAACAGCTCGTGTAGTTTAAATAATCAAAATTTATTGTTTTTATACAAGCAGCAAGAAGGCATATGGCAAAAGCAGGTCACTTTACATTCAGAAGGGTTGCACAAAGGCAGTTTTATGTTTGGAAATAAATATACGGTAGATAGTTTGCCGACAATAATAGACTTAAATAGTGATGGTTTGCCTGATGTGGTTTTTACAGGAATAAAACAACAAACTTGGATTAATTCTTATTATGCTGTTGGTGAAAGTCAATACTTTAGCTTATCAAATATATCCCAAAATCAATTTAGTCAAACCATTGATACGGCAGATTACAATAATGACGGGTTTCTTGATATTTTTAGCTCGGCTAATTTCAATGGAGTTTGTGAAAGTCACGAACTCCAACCCGATTTCTTCACAGCATCTCATTTTGTTCGCAGTGTTCTGTGGATGGGTGATGGACAAGGACAATTTGAAGCCTTTAGCTCGCAATTTGGAGGCGGCAATGGTTTTTTAAGGTCTTATGAGTATGCTATATTTGCAGATTTGGAAGGAGATGGAGAACAAAATCTTATTGTGACAACACCAACAATGGATAACGTGCCAAGAAATAGTTATTATGTTTATCCTCGCTTAGTCGACCCAGGGTTAGCCTTAGCATTACCTGAAGTGACCTTCAATGCAAAAGTAGCACAATTGAACTCATCGAGCAATAATCGCCAGATTGTGATGGTGGCAGATACTACAGATGCTCCAATAATCATTAGCCAACTTGGTGGCTCTGCTGGGCTGGTCGAGATAGGGCGGTTGGAGTTTGGTGCAAGAAATGGAGAATTTAAACTAGCTGATATGGATGGAGATGGTGCGATTGATATTGTGGCAAGCAATCGAGCTGCTAACAATTCAATTAAAATTTGGTATAACGATGGACTGATGAATTTCACTGCAACAGAACCATTTGCTGAATCTGTGATTAGCTTTACCTTTATGGATGTTAATAATGATGGAAAGTTAGATATAATGACATCAAATGAAAGTCATGACATATGGCTTAATCAGGGTCAAAGAAGTTTTGTCAAGCATCAATACGATGATTCGTTTTGGTTTCATAGGCGTGGGTTGCATGACCTTATTAATCAAATACCAGCGCAATTACAAACCGTTGACTGGAATCAAGATGGAAAAGATGACTTGTTAGCATACCAAAACAATAATTATGATGTGTATATAAATGGTAGTACAGAAACAGAAATATCGTTTTATAGAGTTTTTCGCAGTAGTGCTTATGTAGTTTCAGGGCTAAAAAATTCTGCAGAAGTTGTAAATTTTAATAGCGATTTAAAAAATGATTTTATTATTTCTTATGGTGGAATAATTAAAATTAATACTCAAATAGAAGAAGGTGTGGCAACTGGACTTTATTTTGATTCTCAATACAATGGGCATGGCTTTTCAATCGATGAAATAGGTAGAGACAACCTTTATTATTCTGTTTTCTATACATATGATGATGAAGGTAATCCAGAATGGTTTTCGGCATTGCAGCGATACCTAGGTTATCAGAACAGATTCTCATTAATTCAAGCAAATAATTCAAGAAGTATATATTACCGTTATAATTACGATACTAAAATTGCACAAATAGACAATTCAGTGCAAAGAAGAGGGCGTCTTTCTTTTAGTAGTCACTTCTTAAATAGTGAAAATATTTCAAGAGCATTTTTTGAGATATTTGACCAACCATCAGTTGGATGGGGTATCCAAGAAATCATTCCCTTTTCTCAACGCCCTGAAAATGATTTATCAGGTCATTGGTGGGCAGGAGAAAATGACTCTGGCTGGGGAATTTCACTTAATTTTCAAGAGACAGATGACGTACAATTAGTGGTAGCAACGATGTATTTTTATGATGAAACAGGTCAACCTGTTTGGGTGATTGGTACGCAAGAAGGCTTTGAGTTGAATCAAGACATTACAATTAATATGGAGAAAGTTAACGGTTATGGACGTTCACAAAACTCTGTGGAATTAACGCGTTTGCCAGCAGGAACAATTACCATTAATTTGAATCAAGCATCGCAAAATTTAACCGAAGCTGGAGTTTTGACTATGGATGTCCATTATCCTGATGATGGTCAAAATAATAATTGGGTTCGCCAAACTATTCCAATCGCTATGTTGTCAAAACCTAGAGAGCCATAAAACCATAAAAAAATATTAATGAGTCTTAAAAGTTTCAATTCTCATGGTGTAATGTGTTGAAATAACTTAAAATGGTCAGTCCGAAAAACGTGAGTTATAAACACTCACTACTTACTCAAAGGGGACAACAATGGGTTTAAGAGAAGACATTAAAAAAGCGGCTTTAGAGTACCACCAAGATTTTCCTCCTGGAAAAATTAAGATTGTGGCAACTAAGGCGTTAACCACAGCCAAAGATTTAGCTTTAGCTTATTCTCCAGGTGTCGCTGCACCATGCGAGGAAATCCAAAGGGATCCATCCACAGCATCTCTGTATACTGCTCGTGGTAATATGGTGGCAGTCATCACCAATGGAACAGCAGTTCTTGGATTGGGAGATATAGGACCATTGGCAGCAAAACCTGTTATGGAAGGCAAGGCAGTCTTGTTTAAAAAATTTGCAGGCGTGGATGTTTTTGATATAGAAATTGATGAAAAGGATCCCGATAAGCTGATTGATATTATTGCATCACTTGAGCCGACATTTGGCGGCATAAACTTAGAGGATATAAAATCCCCTGAATGTTTTTATGTGGAAGAAAAGTTAAAGAGCCGTTTAAAAATCCCAGTTTTTCATGATGACCAACACGGAACGGCAATTATTACAGGTGCAGCAGTTATTAATGGATTAAAAATAATTGAAAAAGACATCACAACAGTTAAATTGGTAACATCAGGAGCAGGCGCGGCAGGAATGGCATGTTTGGATTTGTTAGTTGATTTAGGCGTAAAAAAAGAAAATATCATTGTTTCTGACTCGAAGGGGGTTTTATATGAATCACGAGAAGACATCGCAACAGGTCCATCAGAACGAAGACGTTCTTATGCCAAAGGCGTACAAAAACAAAGCCTGAGTGAAGCTTTGGTTGATGCTGATATATTTTTAGGGGTTTCGGCTGGTGGTATCTTAAAGCCTGAGATGATAATGCCAATGGCAAAAGACCCTATTATTTTAGCTTTAGCAAACCCCATTCCAGAAATAATGCCTGATGTGGCACTCAAAGCACGTCCAGATGCAATTTTAGCAACAGGTCGGTCTGATTTTCCAAACCAAGTTAATAATGTTTTGTGTTTTCCTTACATTTTCAGGGGTACATTAGATGTGCGCGCTCCAGTTATTAATGACGAAATGAAAAAGGCTTGTGTTTATGCATTGGCAGAACTGGCACAAAAAGAATCCTCCGATGTCGGTGCAGAGGCATTTGATGGAGAGGCTAAAGGTTTTGGTCGAGATTACCTGATTCCGCAACCATTTGACCCGCGTATTTTATTGTATGTAGCACCTGCTGTAGCACAAGCGGCAATGGACTCTGGTGTGGCAACTCGGCCGATTGAAAACATGCAAGAATATAAAGATATTTTAAGTTATTTTGTGTTCAAAAGTGGGTTGATGATGAAGCCGATATTCGATAAAGCCAGAAGCAATCCAAAAAAAGTAGTCTTTGCAGAAGGTGAGGATGAACGAGTATTACGCGCTGTTCGCACTATTTTGGACGATAAAATGGCAACCCCGATATTGATAGGTCGCCCAAAAGTTGTTAGGGCTCGTATAGAAAAAATTGGAATCAATCTAAAAATAGGTCGCGATTTTGAATTGGTAAATCCTCAAAAAGATACCCGATTTAAAGAGTATTGGATGCTCTACCATAAAATTATGCAACGCAAAGGTGTAACACCGGAAATAGCCAAAGCTATAGTTCGAACACGTTCATCACTCATCGCAGCACTAATGGTTAAGCGTGGAGAGGCAGATGCCATGTTAGCCGGTTTAACCGGTCGATTCACTACTGTTTTGGGGTATGTTCAAGAAGTTATTGGCTGTCAAAAAGGTGTCCATAGCGCAGCTACCTTAAGTGGGATTGCAACTGAATATGGTAATTTCTTCTTCTGTGATACCTATGTCAACCCAAATCCTACGGCAGAACAAATTGCTGATTCAGCGATTTTAGCCGCTGAAAAATTACGCGATTTTGGTAAAACACCGCGTATTGCCTTGTTATCATATTCTAGCTTTGGTTCTCGTGAAGGGGAAAGTCCTAAAAAAATGCGTAAAGCTTTACAAATTTTGCAAGAGAAAGCGCCTGATTTGGAAGTGGAAGGTGAAATGGAAGCAGATATTGCATTAATTCCGGAGTTGCGTGAGAGCATGTTCCCCAACTCAAAGCTTCAAGGTCGAGCTAATTTGTTTATGATGCCTAATCTGGATTCTGCCAATATGGCAATTAATTTATTAAGAAACTTCACCAAAGGAGTGACCGTTGGACCCATTTTGCTCGGTTCAAAAGAATCCGCCCATGTTTTAATTCCAACATCTTCGGTGCGTCGCATTATTAATATGACAGCCATCGCTGTTGTCGATGCTCAAAATAAGCAGAGTAAAAGAGAAAACAAATGACAGAAATAATAAACAATAACAGTAAAGTGGGTTTAGATTCACAAGACATTGATAAACAAGAGACGCAAGAATGGTTGGATGCATTAACTGCCGTTATTCAACAAGAGGGCCCTGAGCGGGCACACTTTTTGATTGAGCAGTTAATTGATTTAAATCGACGTTCTGGAGGCCATCTGCCGTATGAAGCCACAACAGCTTATTTAAATACCATCCCGACTGCACAAGAACAAAAATCTCCAGGTAATACCGAAATTGAATGGAAGATTCGAGCCATTATTCGTTGGAATGCTATGGCAATGGTAGTACGAGCCAATCGTCGCCCTGGTTCTCTTGGTGGGCATATTGCCTCATTTGCATCTGCTGCCACCATTTACGATGTAGGTTTTAATCACTTCTTCCGAGGCCCTGAGCATGAGTGTGGCGGAGATTTAATGTATGTACAAGGGCATTGTGCTCCTGGTTTTTATGCTCGTTCGTTCTTGGAAGGACGTATAGATGAAGAGCAAATGGATAACTTTAGGCGTGAAGTCGATGGCGAGGGTTTGTCCTCTTATCCACATCCATGGTTGATGCCTGATTATTGGCAGTTTGCAACAGTTTCCATGGGATTGGGTCCTATTCAAGCGATTTACCAAGCTCGTTTTATGAAGTATATGCAAAACCGCGATATGATTAATAAGACAGACAAAAAAGTCTATGCTTTCTTAGGTGATGGCGAAACGGATGAGCCAGAATCTCTCGGCGCTATCTCAATGGCAGGACGAGAAAAACTCGATAACCTCGTATTTGTAGTTAATTGTAACTTACAGCGACTCGATGGACCGGTACGCGGTAATGGTAAAATCATTCAAGAACTCGAAGGTGTTTTCCGTGGCGCGGGTTGGAATGTCATAAAGGTTATTTGGGGCGGTTATTGGGACCCCTTACTTGCTAGAGACAGCAATGGATTGTTGAAAAAACGCATGGAAGAAGCTGTCGATGGTGATTACCAAAATTATAAATCTAAAGATGGTGCTTATGTGCGCGAACATTTCTTCGGCAAATACCCAGAGCTCAAAGAAATGGTTGCTAATATGACTGATAAAGACATTTGGCGTTTAAATCGTGGCGGACATGACCCACATAAAATGTATGCCGCTTATGCCGCAGCAAATGAACACAAAGGTCAGCCGACGGTGATATTGGCCAAAACAGTAAAAGGTTATGGCATGGGTGATGCTGGTCAAGGTTTAAATACCACGCATCAACAAAAGAAGATGAAAACCTCGGCTGTTGAGCATTTTCGAGACCAATTTAATGTCCCTATCGCTGATGAAGATTTGGATGATGTGCCTTATTACAAGCCAAGTGAAGATTCTGAAGAGGTTCAGTACCTCAAACAACGCCGTGCAGAATTAGGGGGGCATTTGCCACAACGCAAAGTTAACTATGACACTCTACCAATTCCTGATTTGGATAAATTTGCCAGCATTATGAAGGCCTCTGGCGAGCGCGAGTTTTCCACCACTATGAGTTTTGTGCGTATGTTGTCAATATTGCTACGTGATAAGAAGTTGGCACCACATATTGTGCCGATTGTTGCTGACGAAGCGCGAACATTTGGTATGGAAGGATTATTTCGCCAGTTAGGTATTTATTCGCACCAAGGGCAAAAATATACCCCTGAAGATGCTGATCAGTTGATGTTTTATAAAGAAAGCAAAGATGGACAGGTCTTGCAAGAAGGTATCTCTGAGGCTGGTGCTATGTCCTCATGGATAGCCGCAGGAACTTCTTATGCCAACTACGGTGTAGCAATGATTCCATTCTTTATTTACTATTCCATGTTTGGATTTCAGCGCATTGGTGACTTGTGTTATGCGGCTGGTGATATGCGAACTAAAGGTTTCTTACTGGGTGGAACATCGGGTCGAACCACATTAAATGGTGAAGGTCTTCAACACGAAGATGGTCATTCACATCAAATTTCCGCAACTGTTCCTAACTGTATTTCTTATGATCCAACCTTCTCTTATGAAGTGGCAGTGATTATTCACAGCGGTTTAGAGCGCATGTATGCTAATCATGAAGACGTGTATTTCTACATCACCTTGTTGAACGAAAACTACACGCACCCAGAAATGCCAAAAGGCAGTGAAGCTGATATTCTCAAAGGTATGTATGCTCTGGAGCAAACAAAAGGAAAGATTAAAGCACAATTGTTGGGCTCTGGATCTATCTTGCGTGAAGCTATTGCCGCAAGTGAGATGCTGAAAAAAGACTTCAAAGTTGATTGTGATATTTGGTCTTGCCCAAGTTTTACCGAACTTAAACGCGATGGTCAAAGTGTCGAACGCTTTAACCGATTAAACCCAACGAAAAAAGCCAAAGTATCTCATGTTGAAAAATGTTTAGATAAAGCCAAAGGCCCAATCATTGCTGCCAGTGACTACGTGCATGATTTTGTCGAACAAATCCGACCGTGGATTAAGGGTGAATATTACACACTTGGTACCGATGGTTTTGGTCGCTCAGATACGCGCGAACAACTGCGCTCATTCTTTGAAGTGGATAAATTTCATATCGCTTACACCACTGTTTTGGCTTTGGTTAATTCAGGTGATTTACCCAAAACAGCGATTGCCAAAGCCCTTAAGCTTTATAACATCGATGCAACGCGACCTGATCCAGTAGGGGTGTAATTATGAGTAATGAAATAATAAAAGTACCAGATATTGGTGATGTAGGTGCGGTTGAAATTATCGAAGTATTGGTTGCTGTGGGTGATACTATCGCAAAAGATGATTTAATTGTCACACTCGAATCGGACAAAGCCACCATGGAAGTGCCATCAGAAACGGCAGGTGTCGTGACAAAAGTGATGGTTAGTGTCGGTGATGAAGTCTCTGAAGGTACTGATTTAATTGAAATTGAAGTTGACTCGTCATTCCTGCGCAGGCAGGAATCTCAGCAAGCAAGTGACGATTCAAAAAAGAACGCGGCAGATTCAGGAGATTCCCGCCTTCGCGAGAATGACGCTGTTATTGCACCTAAAAAAGTGGTTGAAAAACCCATGCCCAAACAAGTCAAAAAGGCAGCACCACCTGTGGTTGACGCCAAAACACTTTCAGGCAAAAAAGCCCATGCATCTCCAGCGATAAGAAAATACGCACGAGAGCTTGGAGCAGATATTAATGTCATTTCTGGCACAGGTCGTAAAGGTCGCATCACTAAAGCAGATGTGACAGCCTTTATCAAACAAGCCATGCAATCAGGTGGAACTGTCAACAGCACGCCAACTTTTGAAGTGTTACCACCACCGAATGAGGATTTTAGTAAATACGGCGAAATTGAAACCATAGCTTTATCACGTATTCAAAAAATATCAGGCAAATATTTGCACCGTAACTGGGTACGTATTCCACATGTAACCCAATTTGACGAATCTGATATCACCGACATGGAAGCATTCCGACAAGCCAACAAAGCCGATGCTAAAGCACAAGGGTTCAGCTTGTCACCCTTGGCGTTTATCATCAAAGCGGTAGCGGTAGCCCTGAAAAAATTCCCTAGATTTAATTCCTCACTAGATGCAGGTGGCGAAAATTTAGTGATGAAAAAATACTACCACATTGGCATTGCTGTGGATACACCAAACGGTTTGGTTGTGCCGGTGCTGCGTGATGTATTAAGCAAAACAGTCATGGATATTGCCAAAGAAATGGGTGAAATATCCTTAAAAGCCCGCGAAGGCAAACTCACACCTGCGGATATGAAAGGCGGTTGTTTTTCTGTTTCGTCTCTTGGTGGGATAGGTGGAACAGCCTTTACCCCGATTATCAACGCACCAGAGGTGGCAATTTTAGGCGTAAGTCGCTCTAAGATAAAACCTGAATACAACAAAAAAGGCGAAGTCGAACCTCGTTTGATGCTGCCATTATCCCTATCTTATGACCACCGTGTCATTGATGGCGCTGATGCTGCCCGTTTTATTGTGTATTTATCGGCTGTATTATCTGATTTAAAGAAGATGTTATTATGAGGACTTTAAAATGAGTACTAAAGTTATAGAAATAAAAGTCCCAGATATGGGTGATTTTGATGGAGTTCCGGTTATCGAAATATTAGTTAGTGAAGGTCAAACTATAGAAACAGATGATGCCTTAATCACATTGGAAAGCGAAAAAGCCACCATGGAAATTCCTTCCCCTCATGCAGGAAAAATTACTGAAATCTTAGTTGCCATTGATGAAATCGTGCAACAAGGAACGGTTATTGCCAAGATGGAGGTCAGGGATGAGGTATCAGGTGACAGGAATCAGGTAAAAGAAGAATTGTCATCCTCGCAAAAGAACACGGCAGATTCAGGAGATTCCCGCCTTCGCGAGAATGACGGAGGTGTTACGGAGAATGACAATAAAGATTACGACACAGAACTCCTAGTCCTCGGCGGTGGCCCAGGTGGCTATACTGCAGCCTTTCGTGCGGCAGATTTAGGTATGCAAGTGACATTGGTCGAACGCTATGAAACACTGGGTGGTGTTTGTTTAAATGTCGGTTGTATTCCATCTAAAGCCTTGCTGCATTCAGCTCAAGTCATTCGCGAAGCCGCACACATGAACCAACACGGTTTGGATTTTGGTAAGCCAAAAATAGACAAAGATAAATTGCTTGGCTGGAAAGATTCAATCACCCAAAAATTAACTGGTGGTTTGGCACAAATGGCAAAACAACGCAAAGTTAATGTTGTCAACGGCACAGGCAAATTTGTTGATGACCACACCTTGGCTGTTGACGGTAAAAATATAAGCTTTGCTCAATGCATTATTGCCGCAGGTTCACAAGTCTTTAAATTGCCCAATATCCCATGGGATGATAAACGCGTAATGGACTCTACCGATGCTTTAGAAATGAGTGATATTCCAAAAAGCATGTTGATTTTAGGTGGCGGTATAATCGGACTCGAAATGGCAACGGTTTATTCGGCACTTGGTACAGAAATAACCATTGTCGAAATGATGCCACAAATTATTCCTGGAGCAGACAAAGATTTAGTTCGTCCATTGATGATGTTATCGAAAAAGCGTTACAAAGCCATCAAACTCAAAACCAAAGTAACCAATGTTACCGCCAAAAAGAATGGCTTGGAAGTTGAATTTGATGAAAAAGACACAGAAACTTATGATAAAGTTTTAGTGGCAGTTGGACGTGTGCCCAACGGCAATAAGCTCGATGCCGACAAAGCAGGTGTGCAAGTGACCGACCGTGGCTTTATCGAAGTGGATAAACAACAACGCACGAATGTAAACCATATCTTTGCCATCGGCGATATCGTCGGACAACCGATGCTAGCACACAAAGCCACACACGAAGCCAAAGTGGCAGCCGAAGTGGCAAATGGCGAAAAAGTATTCTTCGATGCTCTTGTTATTCCATCCGTGGCCTACACCGATCCCGAAGTGGCATGGGTAGGCGAAACCGAAATCACAGCCAAAGAAAAAGGCATTAACTATGGCTTAGGCAAATTCCCCTGGGCAGCCAGTGGACGTGCCTTAGGCTTAGATAGAACCGAAGGTTTCACCAAGCTAATATTCGACAAAGACACCGACCTAGTCATAGGTGCAGGCATCACAGGGCCCAATGCGGGTGAGTTAATTTCCGAATTATCATTAGCCATAGAAATGGGCTGCGAAGCCGCCGATATAGGTTTAACCATTCATCCACATCCAACCCTTGCCGAAAGCGTAGCCATGAGTGCCGAAGTGTTTGAAGGAACAATTACGGATTTGTATATACCAAAGAAAAATTAAATATAACTGTGATAAAAAAAGACATGAAAGAGTTACAAGGAATAGTTAAGGAAATTCTTGAAAGTACTAATTCGATCGGGAATAGTTGTCTATATTTGAGTGCATTCTTGGTTGCTATGATAAATGATCACACAACTTTATCAGCAAAATTCATAACGGGTTCTTTAAAACTTAATGAATTAGTTGTTTATAATCACAGCCCTGTTAAATTATTATTGGAAGGTCAAGAAAGTTTATTGAATAATTGGGATGGTCATTCATGGATAGAAATTTCTGGCTTCATCATTGATTTATCTATTTTTAGAACTATATTTTCATCAAAAACAGATTTAAAAATACAGGAAGCATTTAAAATAATTCAAAGGGATTACGATGGGTACATTATTGAAAAGAAAATAAATTTGATAGAGAAAGGATTGGTTTATACAATAAAAGAAGAGCTAACAAATGAAAATGCTAATGTTTTAATTCAAAATGCAGGAAATATAGGTCTTATAAAAAATAATATTTAAATTGATTTAATTGACACTAAATACTACGATGAATTAACAACCTTAAATTATAAACCAATTTATGTTATTAAAACATTTATGATTTTTAAATTCTGAAGAAGTATAATGATTTTTTTATCAGTATCATTATTGTATATATTGACCTATACCTAAAATATGATTGGTGTAATCAATATGTAACATAAAGTGGCTTTTCCAACTCTTTTTACTAAATTTTGTAGGTGTATTTATGAAAAAAATGAAATTATTTATTATTGCTTTTAACTTGTTTTTTCTAGTTAGTTGCGAATCTAATAAAGGGTGGGACAATAAACACATTAATGAAATAAAAACTGTTTGCATTACAAAAATCAAGAAATCTGCAACTAAAGCATTTTTTGATTACTTCAAAGGAACAGGAAATTCTTTAACTAAAGCTAAAATTTCCGAAGGTAATAAAATGATTGAAACTGTTGCTAATAATCTATGTACATGTTATGTAAAAGAAGCCATTACAACATGGGATTATGAAGAGTTTAATCTTAACATACGATCATATACTGAGTGGATACTCACATCTAAATGTAAAGTAAATGACTATATGTAAAGAAAACGTAGGTTGGGCTGAGCTTGCGAAGCCCAACGACAGACTATCGGTTAACTTATAAATCATTTAACGAAAAAATTCCAAAATATAGTTTCAATTAAATATCCAAATATTGGGCTTCGTGCTTCAGCATCAACCTACATTTTAAAAAGAATAGAGTTCATTTAAATATTGATTTACATTCTCGTTTGGCTCAAAACATTTGAAGTTATTCGGATACTCTATTTTACACCTCGGGTTAGTTTATTTGGGTTTTGTCTTGTATCAAAAATATCGTGAATATGAATAAATTTTTGTTCCTCAAGAACTGAATAAATAATTTTGTAATTTGTATGGATCAAATATCTATAACTTTTTATTCTATTGTTTAGCAAAGACTCTTTTTGTCCCATACGCGGTGTGCGTTCTAGCGCGTAGGTTGGGCAGAGCAACGCGAAGCCCAACATCAGGCTATCGGTTAACTCAAAAGCCTTTCAACAAAAAAATAAAATTTAGTTCCAATAAAATTCATTGTCAATTCAAACACCACAATGTTGGGCTTCGTGCCTCAGCACCAACCTACAACAGAATGGGTAACATCCCTTGGAATTTAAAAAAGACAATTTCACTAAATACACTTTTGCATTTATATCATTAGGGTCAGAGCATTTGATTTTACATTGCCCAAAAATTTAACTTATACTCCGTTCTAATTTAACTGGGTTTTGTCTTGTATCAAAGACATCATGAATGTGAACCTTTTTATCTTTTTCAAGAACTGAATAAATAATTTTGTAATTTGTATGGATCAAATATCTATAACTTTTTTTCTATTGTTTAGCAAAGACTCTTTTTGTCCCATTCGCGGTGTGCGTTCTAGCGCGTAGGTTGGGCAGAGCAACGCGAAGCCCAACATCAGGCTATCGGTTAACTCAAAAGCCTTTCAACAAAAAAATAAAATTTAGTTCCAATAAAATTCATTGTCAATTCAAACACCACAATGTTGGGCTTCGTGCCTCAGCACCAACCTACAACAGAATGGGTAACATCCCTTGGAATTTAAAAAAGACAATTTCACTAAATACACTTTTGCATTTATATCATTAGGGTCAGAGCATTTGATTTTACATTGCCCAAAAATTTAACTTATACTCCGTTCTAATTTAACTGGGTTTTGTCTTGTATCAAAGACATCATGAATGTGAACCTTTTTATCTTTTTCAAGAACTGAATAAATAATTTTGTAATTTGTATGGATCAAATATCTATAACTTTTTATTCTATTGTTTAGCAAAGACTCTTTTTGTCCCATACGCGGTGTGCGTTCTAGTTTTTGAGTGTGATGTAGTATATTTGATACCAATTTTTTGGCTATTTGTGGTGATATATTGAGATTAAAGTAATTGAAAATTTCATCCAGTTGATTTTCAGCAAATTCTGACCAAATTACTTTAAATGCCATTAGCTATATTTTTGCAATAACTCATCATTAGTTTTGAATTTATTATGAGCAAAATCTTGTTCTGACAAGTCAATTCTTTCGTTCAATTCTGCAATCGACATAGGTGACAAATTACGATTTTGTTCTAACTTCATTAAACTCTCTAAATGTAAAATGACATCCTCATTTTGTATTTCGAGAAATTCTTGAATAAATTCTAATTTGCGTGCTTGTATACTCATACATTAATATTGAACCTAAAAGTCCCATATTTCAATAGATATTTTCTTTTTTTTATTATTTATCGTAAGGTCAAAGCATTTAATGTGGTATTTTTTAATCAATAAGCCCACTTTATCCTTAATTTATGGTGGCTAATTGTGCAGTTACATAGATAAAAGCTTCCTATGTTAGGAAATAGTTATCGCCAAATCGATCAAGTTAATTGTCGTCTAATACGTGGGTGTCCCCGCTTACTTTGACGTAACTCTTAAATGAAAGCAAATATCCAAAGTTTAGATTAAATAGTTATACCTACAAATATAGTTGGTAGATTTCAAAAAAGTATTACGTCTTTATTTTACACCCTCTTGTACCTCAGCAACTACCTACATTTTAAATAGCAGTGGTAAATATCGTTGGTGTTCCCGTTTATTCCCTGTTTTATTTTTGTTTAGTATATACTGTTGTAGTTACTAATCCCAAGAGACAAAAAAGCAGGGGTTATTCAATCTTCAAATCTTTCTTTTGTTGTTGCACTCTTGCCTGAAAAGAGCGACCTAAATTATTTCCTTTTTTCACTATTCTTAAATGGGCTTTTTCTTTATGGTAATTTTGAAATTTTTCAATTAATGTTTTATCTTCAAATTCAAAAACCGCATCCATTATTTCAATGTATTTAATGTCCTCCACATTAATTTGGTGAACTTCAATAAACCTATCAACAATTATCGAAAAAGTATTTGGCTGTCTGTGGTCTGTATTTAGTTCTTCCCAAAAACAAAGTTCACCTGTTTCCTGGCATCTAACTTGTCCCTTTTTTGAGTGTTTCTTAAAGAATGACAATTTCACATTTCGCAAATCTTGACTAATTGATTCTCTACAAGCTTTATTAAATTTTGTTCTAGGTGAGTCACTTCCTTTGATACAACCAATGTATGAGAACACTTCAATAGTAGAGTCATTCCTTATCAAATGAAAACACTTGGTTTTGTATCGTACTTCATCAACTTTAATATCTTTTATCCCTACTCCAATTTTTTCTTCAGTTCGTCTATGTAAATTTAGCAACTGCATTACATCTTCAAAATCCGTGGGATTCAATATTTCGCCGAATTTATATGAATTTAGTATGGTTTTATAAAAATTTAAAGCATCTTTTTTAAAATTAAATATGTTATTTCCTATGACTATTCTTTTTTTCATTGATTATCCTGATTTACAATTAATCATACAATCTCGAATCAAATTGCTTCTTTTTATACACGTGTGAATGATACAAGGTTGGTGCTGAGGTACGAAGCTCAGCGACAGGCTATCGACAAACTCATAAATGGTGTATGATTATATTTTTTAAAGTTCCAAATTCTATCACAATCTAAGTATCACTATGTTGGATTTTTCATGCTCAGTCTATCTTATCTTGTAACTACTCACTCCGTCATTCCCGCGAAGGCGGTAATCTCATAAATATTAGTGTGAAGGGTGGTAATTAATGATACAAATCACCCTATAGATTCCTGCCTTCGCAGGAATGACTGGTGTGAGTAGTTATCTTATATTTTAAAAAAAGAATAGAATTTGTTGTGACAATGTTATTTTAAAACTTTATCAAGTGCATATTAGGCATCAATTAATTTGACCGATTTGGCGACAACCATCTTGCCACCAACAAAGTCATTTACCGTTGATTTTCTTTCTTTTCTTTTTTCTCCAAGCGTTTTTCCTTTAAGGTTTTTTTAGGTTCTTTTTTGACAGCTTTTTGTGCATTTTTGCCCTTAGCCATATATTACTCCTATAATGATATTGAAAGAATGTATTTTAACACATGCATGGAATAGAAAAGCACATCAAATATATTTGATTGGAAATATCGTGGGTGTTGCCTTTAATTTTCTGTAGAGAAGAAATGAAATGAGTGTACAATTTAGCATGTAGGTACCGTCTTGTTCAGTTAAATTATACTCTTTTGTTTTGTTTATCAAGGAGTCCACAAGAACTTCACTACTTTTTTCTTTGTGGACTTTGCGCCGTCTTTGCGATCTTCGCGTTACGCTTTAAGTCCTTTCGGAAATTGGCATAACTTCCCTTGGACCAACACCAACATAATCAGCATTAGGGCGAATAATACGATTATTAGCACGTTGTTCCATCACATGAGCTGCCCAGCCAGTTATTCTTGAACACACAAAAATCGGTGTAAATAATTTGGTTGGTATATCCATAAAATGATAAGCCGATGCGTGGAAAAAATCGGCATTGGGGAAAATTCTTTTTTCATCCCAAAGTTTTTTCTCAACCGCACAAGATACATCGTACAAACATTCATCATTTACATCATCCGATAATTTTTTGCTCCAGCGTTTTATTAGTGCGTTTCTTGGATCGCTTTCGGTATAAACAGCATGCCCAAAGCCCATGATTAATTGCTTGGTTGCCAGCATTTCATCAATTCCTGTAACTGCCTCTTCAACAGACTTCCATTGCGATAACATTGCCATTGCTGCCTCATTGGCACCACCATGTAATGGTCCGCGTAATGCACCAACTGCTGCAGTTACACAAGAGTACATGTCAGATAAAGTTGATGCGACCACTCTTCCTGTGAAGGTTGAGGCATTAAATTCGTGTTCTGCATACAATATTAAAGACACATCCATTACACGAGCATGAAGTGCATTGGGTTTTTTACCACGCAACATATGTAAAAAATGCCCACCGATAGAATCGTCATCTAAAGCTGTATCAATACGCACGCCTTCGTGAGAAAACTTATACCAATAACAAATGATGGAAGGAAAAGCACCTAGCAATCTATCAGCAGCATCTTGTTGTTGTGAAAAATCAACCTCAGGCTCTAAATTGCCAAGCATAGATGCACCGGTGCGCATAACATCCATTGGGTGGGTATCTCTGGGAATCATTTCCAAGGTTGCTTTTAAGGCTTCAGGCAAGTCGCGATTCGCCATAATTTTGGCAGAATATTCATCCAATTGCGATTGGTTAGGCAATTCACCATGAAAAATTAAATAAGCCGTTTCATAAAACGTAGTATTTTCAGCTAAATCAGCAACATCATAACCATTATAAGTTAGCCCAGAGCCTGTTTTGCCCACGGTACATAGTTTAGTTTCACCTGCTGATTGCCCGCGTAAGCCTGCACCTGATTTCTTTTTAACTTCTGACATTTGTTTCTCCGGTAATTTATATTCCCGTCATTCCTGCGAAGGCAGGAATCTCCAATTGGTTGACTAGATTCCTGCCTTCGCAGGAATGACGCTTATTGTTGTAATTAAAGCTATTTCTTTGAAAATAGCTCGTCTAATTTTTGTTCGTATTTGTGATAACCCAAAAATTCGTACATATCCTCTCTGGGTTGCATAATGTCGATGACATTACGCTGGTGTCCATCCGTTAAAAGTGCTTCATAAACATTTTGAGCGCCTTTGTTCATGGCTCGATAAGCACCACAACAGTACAAAACCATATCTACATTGTGTGCACCCAATTCTTGTTGTGAATACAATTCAGTTTTGCCAAACTCCGTAATGTTTGCCAAAATAGGTACTTTAACAGCGGCTTTAATTTGTTGGTATTGGGCAAGTGATTGTACTGCTTCGGGGAAAATCATATCAGCTCCAGCCTCCACATAGGCGACCATGCGTTCGATGGCTAAATCTATGCCCTCAATTGCCAGTGCATCAGTACGTGCCATAATGACAAATTCATCATCGGTACGTGCATCAACTGCGGCTTTAACACGGTCAACCATTTCTTGCTTGCTTACTACTTCTTTATTGGGCCTATGTCCACAGCGTTTTTCTGCCACTTGGTCCTCCATGTGCATGGCAGCTGCCCCTGCTTTGATAACACTGCGGGTTGTGCGAGCAATATTAAATGCACCGCCCCAGCAAGTATCAACATCAATAAGCAAAGGTAATTTACACACATCTGTTATTCTACGTGTATCAATTAACACATCTTCTAGTGATGAAATACCCAAATCTGGCATACCTAAAGAATTGGCAGCCACTCCGCCACCAGATAAATAAATGGCTTTGTGTCCAATTTTCTCTGCCATTAGAGCGGTCAATGCAGTAATTGTTCCAACCACAGAAAGGGGTTTGTTGTCCTCTACAGCCGCTCGAAATAGCGTACCTGCAGATTGTGTAGTATTAGTCATAAGTAGCCCATGTTTGCGCTTAGGATTAAGCGCGCGTATTATAACAAAATTAATTATAAAACACTAATTAGCGTTTGCTTATATAAAAACCTTTACACAACTCGTGGAGCTTTTTTACAACTTTTTTCCACCCCCTTGAATTGCGGTATTATGCTGCCGGGTTAATAAAAGTATGCTGTCTTTATTAATTTAGATTGATAAATTTATTGCTACTCTCTAATGAATCAAGTGCGCCATATTGGACTCATTGCTTACTTACAATAGGTTGTTAAATTGATAATAGTGTGACCCTAGTCACAATATGTAAATATATTTACAAAATAATATTGACTAATTTTTAAGACTGTATATAAATAGCGGCAACACAAATATAAAGAGTGCTAGAAACATTTGAGGTAATTATGAAAAATAGAACACAATCAAGAAAAATTGAACTTGTTAAAACGCAAGTGGAAAATAATATTCAGATACAGCCATTGCCGGTTGAGCTGGATACATGTAAGCGTGCATTTACCACAAGAAATGTTAACTTAGATGATGCGCAAACATTAGTAACGGGAGAGGTGAAGCCTAAGGCGGGAGACTTGGTACTTTGTGAGGTGACTCGTTTAAGACAACATTGTCGTATTGAACAGCCAAATGGTCGAAGAAGTCGGATGTTTGTGAAGGATAAAATAGTTGTCTGTTATGGAAACCGTTATGCCCCTGACCAATTTGAATCTATTGTTCCAGAAGATTTAAGTGCTTGTCATTTAGTTGCTGGCGGTGGTGTAGCCTCTCATATGCGCTTTAAAAGCCCTAAAGTGAAACCTGCAACAGAGATTCAGCCATTGGGTTTGTTGGGAAATAAAAATGGAGTTGTATTGAATTTAGAGCAGTATAATGTTTTAAATAGCCCTCAAGTTACTTCATCAAAGGATATTCCAATTCTTTTAGTTTCTGGCTCTTCAATGAATGCAGGCAAGACGACCACTGTTGCAAGTCTAATCAGAGGTTTTGTTGCCGATGGGTTTAATGTCTCTGCGGCAAAGGTAACTGGTACGGGTTCTGGTGGAGATTTATGGCATTTTATAGATGCCGGTGTTTCGGCAGCTATTGATTTTACCGATGCTGGCTTGGTCTCAACTTATTTGGTGTCTAATCAAAGTTTAGTAAAACTATTTGATGAAATGATAGCTCATTTAAAAACACCCCAAACTGATGTGATTGTAGTCGAAGTAGCAGATGGTATATTGCAAGGAGAAACAAAGGCTTTGCTTGAATCCTCAGAAATAATTAATGCAACAACAGCCATGATTTATACTGCTGGTGATAGTTCGTCAGCACTTTATGGAGATAATTGGTTGCAATCTTTGGGCTATAACGTATTGGGTATATCCGGTGTTGTTTCATCTAACCCGCTGGGAGTGCAAGAAGTTGAGAAAATGACTTCAACGCCAATCTTTAAGAAAAAAGAAACAGTAGCTGCTGGATTTGGCCATCATTTATTTGATTTGTTGTCAGCATCAAGTTTAGCAACAAGAAGCGTTAAAAAATAATTAATTATGAAAAACCAGTTTTCACCTTTTAACCCACCGGCTCGTTTTTGGAAAAAGTCAAAGTTTTCAATAGCGCAGCTGATAACTAATGGTTTATTAAAATCATTAGTGGTTGTGGGAAGTTATTATTGGGTGAAAAAGTTGGCTTCACAAATAAGAAATCAGCAAGAAATAAATATAATGACTATTGTTTATTTATTAATTGCTGCTTTATTAATAATAGCTTTGCGAGTTCATGAACGATATGTTTCTGAAAAAATGTCACAAAGCTATATTAATTCCATTCGTTCCAGTTTGTTAAAGCGTTTAATGCGAGCATCTGTTAGAGATATACAGGCTAAGACAATTGGTAATTTATCTTCGCGCTTGGCAGGTGACTTATCGGCATTAAAGCGTTGGTTAAGTTTAGGCATTTCTCGATTGATTACTCATAGCTTGTTGTTGGCACTAACAACATTACTGATTTTTAAGGTTAATGTGTTATTGGGTATGACAATATTGATTACAATAGTAGCACTTGTTGCACTATCTGTGTATTTTGGTAGTTTTCTAAAAAATAGTATTAAGTTAGTGAGAAGAAATCGGATTGCCATTCATAGTTTGTTGGTTGAAAGGCTGTCTTCTTTGGCAATGATTCGAGCAATGGGTAGGGAAGGTTATGAAGTTGCACGAATAAATAAACAAGCACGAAAGTTAGAAAAGAACATTGCAAAGCAAGGTGTGTTCTTGGGTTTGTTGCGAGGTATAGGTGATTCATCTTCACTTATATTAATTAGTGTTTTCTTTGTTTTTAATGGACTTAATAACCACATACTTGCATTAGATGAGATAACAGCACTCATTAGTATTATTTTATTTCTAAATTCTCCAATAAGAGAACTCGGTCGTTTGCAAGAGTATTATCAAGGGGCAAAGTTATCAATTTCAAAAATTCAAGAGCTGTATGCCATTCCTCGAATTGTTAGGGGCAGAAGCTCATTAACAACAATAGAAGAAGATGCAACATCATTAGGACGAATAGTTTTTAGAGATGTTAATGTTCGAGGTATATTTTCGCATTTATCAGTAAATGCTAAAAAAGGGGATCATATTGCACTAACAGGCGCAAATGGTTCGGGCAAAAGCACTTTAATTCAGCTTGTTCTGGGTTTAATAAAAGTTGATTCAGGTCTTGTACGTATCAATGGAAATCTTCCAAATAAAACATCTTCACAAGACAGGGCTGCTCATATCGGTTATGCCTCAGCCGAGGCGGGATTGATAAGAGGGAACTTATTTAACAATCTAACTTATCGAAAGGCTAAAGATCAAATCAAAGGAGTAGATGAGTTGTTGAGTTTTTGTCAACTTGATGGGTTGGTTGAGAAGCTACCAAAAGGTTTAAATAGTAAAATTTTGGAGAGTGGTAAAAATTTATCTTCAGGTGAAAAAGCAAGGATATTGTTATTTAGGGCTTTATTAGGAGCACCAGCGATATTGATTTTAGATGAGCCTGAGAGCTATCTAGATAAACAGGGCTTGAAAATAATTAAAAATTTATTAGCCGATTATAAAGGC
This sequence comes from Lysobacterales bacterium, assembly GCA_027067055.1. Classification (GTDB taxonomy): domain Bacteria; phylum Pseudomonadota; class Gammaproteobacteria; order Xanthomonadales; family Marinicellaceae; genus NORP309. The sequence goes on from JAMOMK010000114.1 coordinate 135,788, forward strand.
ACTATTGTTATGGCTACTCATAATAGTGAATTAATAAAACTCTGCCATAAAGAGTGGGATATTGACATGTTAAAGAAAAACAACTCTTCAGTGAGATTGATAAATGATTATGCAAAAAGATAATAAAAATACAAAAAAGATTAATACAATAATTAAAAAAGAAAGTTTATCTTCCTGTGATCAATTGGAATACTATTACCTCAAAAGTGATAAGGAGATAAATAATATAGTGGTGTTGGTTCATGGTATTTCACGTAATGCTCGCGAAATAATTGCCAATTTTAGTGAACATATGGCAAAAGATACATTGCTAATAGCGCCAGTTTTTACAAAAGAATTTGCCACAGACTACCAGCGTTTAGGTCGTCAGAACAAGGGGCCTAGAGCTGACTATATTCTACAGGCAATTCTTAATGAAATTTCAAGTGAGCATGCTGTAAAAACCAACAAAATTAATTTGTTTGGATTTTCTGCAGGCGCACAATTTGTACACCGTTATGCATTTGCCCACCCATCTCATGTCAATAAAGTGGCAATAGTCGCCGCTGGTTGGTATACCATGCCAAAATTTGATGAATACTATCCTTATGGATTAAAGCTAAGGGATGAGTTTACAGATATTGACTTTGAAATGATGCGTTTCTTAAGAGTTAAGTATAGAGTTTATGTTGGAGAAAAAGATTACCTCCGTGATAAATCACTTAATAAAAGTAAGAGAGTTGATCGATTGCAAGGGCAAAACAGGTTGGAACGTGCTGAGAATTGGACAAATGAAATGAATCAATGCTTTAAAAATAAATCAATTAAAAACAGAGTAAGTTTAGAGATATTAGATAACGTTACGCATGATTTTGGTTTGGCTGATACGTTAGGCCACGTATGTGGGAAAGTGTCTCGTTGGTTTCAGCAAACTGATTAAAGATGAAAAATTTATTTTGTATACTATTGCTAGGCTTTAGCTGCTTGCTTGATGCTAAAGTAACCTACAACTTAGGTTCGAGAATGGAAGTTGATTATAGTTTTTATGATGATGATCAAGGGCTTTTCCCTGAAAGTGAATGGGGTGTTAGACGTTTTCGATTTGGCTTATTTACCAAGTTCAATGAAAAGTTTTCAAGTTACTTTCAGTCGGATTTTTCAAATTCAGTTAGAACTCGCAAAGGTTCGACACAAGCTGCTTGGTTGCGTTATCGACCTAATAAGCGGAATGAATTCTATCTTGGTAAGATGGAAATGCCCTTTAGCCTTGATAGTGTGAGTAATTCAAAGCACCACTTTTTTATGGAGCGTTCAATCGCTAGTTCCTTGAGTGAGCGTTTTGGAACTGGAGTTAATTTTGTTCATTATGGCAAAGGTTGGAATATGCGCATAGGGCTATTTGGCGATGATCATTATGACTTGGGTAGCTCAAGTTTTTATGGGAAAGCTTTAACCACACGTTTTGGTAAAAAGATTAAAATAGCAGATAATAAATTCTATTTTGGAGCTTCTTTTCAATACCGAAAACCAAACACAAGAATTAGGGTTAGAACATTGCCAGAATCTAGTACGTTTAACCAAAGATTGCTTGATACAGGCAGGATATATTTTGTTGACTCGATACAAAGATATGGTTTAGAAGCTTTATGGAAGAAAAAGTCATGGACAATGCAGGCAGAATATATTGCCAATAAATTTACCAGAGGCTTTGTCCAGCCAGACCTTCAGTATGATGGTGGGTACTTTATAGTTAGCAAGATATTTAATGGTAAAAGGCGTTTTAGTTTTCGAAAAGGAGAATGGGCAGCAACAAAAGTAAAAAAATACAGGACGTGGGAAATATCAGCACGTTACAGTTATTTAGATTTAACTGACAAGAGCCTTAATGCGGGATATGAAGAAAATATATCTCTAGGCATTAATTATTATTTCACCAGTAAAAATCGCTTAATGTTTAATTATGTACAAGCGAAAGCAACACCAAATAGCTTTGGAATTAACCAAACACTTAATATAGTTCAAGCAAGATTTCAACTTGAATTTTAATCAGAGGATATTATGAAAAATTTTATTTCACTCATGTTTTTAATGGTCAGTTTGCAGGTAGCTGCAATTAATGTGACAACTCCAATTCGCACAACTCATGTTGGGCCGAATTTAAACAAAAATTACGATGCAGAGGAATCTGCTGTTGCATTTAACGTGCAAGACAATGAATATTTAATTGTCTTTGAGGGTACAGATTCTATAACGGGTGCTGGCGCAAGTATACAAACAGCAGTAGAAATATACGCTCAGCGAATAAATGCATCGACTAATGCACCAATTGCGGGTCTAATTAAGGTTAGTGCAATGGGACCATCAGGGGATACTAAGTACGATGCTAGAAAACCTGATATTGCATACAATCCTCAAACTAATGAATATATGGTTGTTTGGTATGGTGATACTAATTCAGTCAGTGGTGCAAATACAGTAGAAGGAGAGTTTGAGATTTGGGGCAGAAGAATTAATGCTGGTAATGGTCAATTCATTGGTGCGCAATTTAAAATTTCAGACATGGGCCCTACTGCCAACCGTTCCTATGATGCGATTGATCCTGCGATTGCTTATAACGAGATTAATAATAATTTTATGGTGGTATGGCGGGGTGAAGATGGAAGCTTGGCTAATGCTATTGGTGAGTTTGAGATTTATGGGCAACAATTAAACTCAAATGGTAGTCAAATTGGCTCTAATGATTTTAAAATTTCAAGCATGGGAATAGATGGTCAAGCAATTTATGATGCGTATTCTCCTGCTATTGCCTACAACAAAACAAACAATGAATTTATGGTGGTTTGGTATGGAGATAATAACACGAATGGTCATGTTAGTGGTGAGTTTGAAATTTATGGGCAAAGATTAAATGGCAGCTCTGGTGCAGAAGTGGGTACAAATGATTTTCAAATATCAGAGACAGGAGTTCCTGGGTTTGCCACACGTTCTGCTCAATTTCCATCCGTGGCATGGAATGGTGTTGACAACCAATACCTTGTTGTTTGGTCAGCAGATCCAGCAACAGGTGTTTATGTAGGTAATGAATTTGAAATTTTTGGACAAACTTTGGCTGCCAATGGCGGTGAAATTGGAGAGGATGATTTTGCCATAAGTCATATCGGTCCAGCTGGAAATAACAACTTTGATGCCTTTAGGCCAAATATCAAGTATTTGAAGCAATCACAAGAATATCTGGTTGCTTACCGTGCGGATACAGGTGTTGATGGAGAGTTTGAAATATTCATGCAAAGACTGGATGCAAAAACACAAGTCAGATTAGGGCAAACAAGTCAAAGACTTTCTCATGCTGGTCCAGATGGATTGCTTACTTTTGATGCTAGGCGAGTAGATCTTGGGTACAATAGTAATAGTGGCGAAGTATTGGTCTTATGGGAGCAAGAGGATGATAACTCCTCGCAAGTGTTGGGCGAGTTGGAAATATATGCTAGTACAGTGAGTCCTTCAGATTTTACAATTGATTATACTGCATCGGGTTCGTGGTTTGATACCAATAGAAGTGGAGAAGGTTATATACTTGAAATGTTGCCCAATAATGGCGTGCTGATGATGTGGTTTACCTACTTACCAAATCAAGCAGAGCAGGCATGGTTGATTGGAACGGGTACTTACAAAGATAATCGAATTATATTAGAAAACGTACAAATAACCTCTGGTGGGGTTTTTGGGCCTACATTTGATCCTGCAGCGGTGCAAAGACAGGTTTGGGGTGATATTTCTTTCGAGTTTGATGGTTGTAACAGCGGAACCATTAATTACAATGCATTAAGTAGTAGTTATGGTGATGGTGATCATGTAACAACTCGATTAACCAGCTTATCTGGAGCAAATTGTACAACACATGCTCAGTCAACGGATGTTTTAGATGGAATATCTGGTGCTTGGTATGACCCATCACATGATGGTGAAGGCTGGTTTTTAGAGTATCTTGGCAATAATAATGTCCTGATGTATTGGTTTTCATACGATAACCAAGGTAATCAAAAGTGGATGTTAGATGTCGGAACGATTGACGATAATCATCTCATAACTTTTGCCAATATAAGTCAGAAGAATGGTACATTTTTTGGAGATAATTTTAACCCGGATAATGTAAATAATATCGACTGGGGAACAATGCAAATGCAGATAAATGATTGTAATTCACTCTCTGTGAGTTATGACTCTATTATAGGTATCTATGGTCAGGGTGCATTAAATGCTAGCAAAATAGTAGGTATTGATCAAATCGAGTGTGGATTATAGAAGTTTAATTATAGTTTTACTGGATGTATATGTAAAAATCTTTACAAATATATCTGGTAAAAGTATAATGATATACTTAACTCTACATTATATATCTATTGATAAAAATGTCCAAAATTGCTGAACTCAATCGTCTATTAAGCTATATGGCTTACCGTGTTTTTAAACCTGTAGTCATCTTGTTCTTGAGAAATTCTGTTCCCTTCCAAACAGCATCGGATTGGTTGAAAAGAATTTATGTGGATGTGGCATTGGGAAATAAAGAGTTTCGAATCAATCCCGATAAAAAACAAACCAAAACAAGAGTCGCTGTTTTAACAGGTCTTTCTCGTGTTGAGATAGATCGTGTGCTAAAAATAGAAAAACCACTGGAGGTGACTGAGCAAAAGTGGAATCGTGCAATCAAAGTTTTATCTGGCTGGACAAGTAATGATAAATATTTAGATAAAAGTAGTTTGCCATTATCTTTGCCTATTGTGGGAGATGTGTCTTTCACCACTTTGGTGGAAGAATATAGTGGTGGAGCAACCATGAGGTCGGTATTGGATGAGTTGGTCCATGTTAAATCTGTTGTACTTAATAGCAATAAGGTGAAAATTTTGAGGAATGACTATGCAATTATTCCAAGTGAGCAGAAGCTATTGAATCTTGAAATATCTGGGATGTCAACGGGAGACCTTTTAAATACATTAGTTTTTAATGATAAAATAGAAGATGCTAACCAGAAGAGATTTCAAAAACTTGTGGCTGGATTACATATACCAAAAAATGAAGTTGAGGATGCTAAGCAATTTATTTACAAAGAAACCAATAAGCTTTTAGTTTCAATAGATAAAAAATTAACACCTTTGGCAAGTGAAACATCAAGTAACACCTATACAATTGGGCTAGGTGCATATTACTTTGAGGAGAAAACTAATGAAGAAAAATAGTAAAATACATAACATTATAATAATATTATTTCTTATAATATCAAGTAGTCTTATTGCACAAACACTAACTGTGAACGGTATTAGAGATTTCTCAATAGATAATAATACAATAGTTCGCAAAGATGGAGTTATTGTTAGCCAACCATCAATTATTATTGGTACAGGAGGCTTTAAAGTCCAATTTAGAGTTGCAAAAGATGTGAACCCTACAATCTCTCAAGGAACTTTAGTTGAGCTTGATTTGATTTCCGATATAAAAGGTCCAGTAACATCACTTGGTCCACTAAGGGTACTTGATCAAAGAGTTTTTACTACTGCAGAAACGGTTTTAGACAATATTGCCTCTGTTGCTAGTTTGCAACAAGGTGACATTGTTTCTGTAAGTGGTGCAATTAATTCAGGTGATAATTCCATGCAATTATCCCGGTTAGAGTTAAATAATACATTAACGCAGTGGAAGCTTCGCGGTTTTGCACGAAACATCACGGCGACTGATTTTACCATCGGCAGTTTAGTCATTAATACCAATGCAGTAACAGCAACAGATTGTATCAATGGCTTTGTTGAAAATGTATTTGTAGAGATTAAAGCAACGCCTGATGCCAGTTATGTAACAGGTAATGCATTAACAACACTAACAAGTATCCAATGCCAAACTCCAGATGTTTACCAAGACCCAAACGACAGCATCCCAGTTGTGGTGGAGGCAATGGTTTCAGAGATTATTGATTTATCTTCTTTTAGAATTAATGATTTAGTAATATTTTTTGATGCTAATACTAGTTTTGATAATGGCGAGGTCGAACATATTGATGTAGGAACCAAGCTAGAAATACAGGGAACTCTTGATACCAATACGCGATTTATTACTGCCGCAACGATACGTTTTGTTCATCATAGAGTTAAGTTTGTTGCACCGATAATGCCAGCAGATATAACTATTGGAGAAAGTATCACATTTTTTGGCAAGCAAATATTCATAACACCACAAACGAGAGATGATGATGATATTATTTCATCTGGGCTTTCATCAGAACGACAAATTGAAGTTCGTGGGTTTATGGATTCTGCAGGAAACTTATTTGCACGAAGGGTTAAAGATAAGGGTACCCCCGATAGCCAAGACATTGAATTAAGAGGAGATATTACTGCCATTAATCAGCCCACGGTTGAGCTCAACGGTATAAGTATTGATGCATCTACTTCACTGTTTGAAATTGATGATGACTATGTTGACATTAATGTATTTTTCTCGATGATTCAGGTAGGGATGCAAATGGAAATTGAAGAGGCTGTATATGATGCAAGTACACAGATAATATCTGGTGGCACAATAGAACTTGTAGAGCAAGAATTAGAAGACAACCCTGATGGTGCAGCAAACACGACAAGCTCAATACCGATAATAAAAGAGATAATTGGCATCGGTGGTATTGGATTAGCAACAGTCACAAAAGTTGAAATAATCGAGCTAATATTTGGTGCTGGATTTGAATAAAATAAAATAAAACGATTGTTTTATTTACCTGGCTTACTCTTATTAATTAGTGAGTCATACTGGTCACAAACATATCGTTTCTTTTGAAATTTATCCGCTAATCTTGTATGGCATAGGTTTAAAAGTTACTATATGTCACTATTATTAACCTACTGTATATTATTAGATGACAGAACAACCAAAACAAATTGGCAGATTTCCTATTATTGGCACCTTAGGGGTCGGTGGAATGGGAGTTGTGTACCTTGGAAAGGATCCTGATATTGGTCGAAAAGTTGCCATTAAGGTGCTGCATACAACAGGCGATAAAGAAGCGTTAGAACGCTTTAAAAATGAAGCGCGCACTATGGGAGAAATCTCTCACCCCAATATTGTTATCTTGTTGGAATATGGCATCGATGACAATAAGCCATTTTTAGTTATGGAATATTTGGATGGTTTGTCTTTAGAAAAGTGGATTAATCAACCGCACACACTAGAAGAACATAAAAAAGTCTTATTGAACTTATGCAGCGCCATTAGTTTTGCACACCGAAAAGAAATTCTTCATCGAGACTTAAAGCCAGGCAATGTCCAGGTGTTGCCAACAGGTGATGCAAAATTATTAGATTTTGGTATTGCAACAGGTGAAAATACAGGCTTAACAGCAACAGGTTTTTTTATTGGAACACCAAAATATTTAGCGCCAGAAATTCTTCAAGATACCACTCATACAAAATCATCGGATAGTTATTCGCTGGGTTTATTGGCCTATACCATGCTTAGCGGCAATAACCCATTTGCTACAGATACATTTGAAGCAACAATGACACGATTGTTGACTAAAATTCCAGTTTCATTAAATAAAATCAATCCAAATATTCCGATTGAATTATCAAATGTAGTAGATAAGTATTTAGATAAAAATTCAGAGCAGAGACCGAACTCTCCCAAGGACCTACAAATGGCGTTGGAATTAATTGTCAAGCCAATAGTTTTAAAGAAGACAATTGTACCAAACGCAGACTCAAAAGATTTGAGGTCACAGGAAAGGACAGTTCTTATTGGAGAGTCTCCTAAAAGCAATACAAAATGGTTGGCATTGTTTGCACTGTTTATTGTTATGGTTGCAGCTGGACTTTTTTATAAAAATTATCTAGATAATCAAACAGCAATGGAATTGTCTAAGCAAAAAATTGCAAAAGAAGCGGCAAGAAAAAAAGCCGAGGTCTTAAGGTTGAAAAAAGAGGCAGCCACCAAAGCAGAGAAAGAAAAACAAGCGGTACAAGAGCTGGCAAGAATTGAAAAATTAAAAAAAGCAGCGCAAGAGCAAAAAGAAAAATTGGCAGAAATTAGTGCTAAACAAGAGCCGCAGAAAAGACCCGTTCAAAAACCTAAGAAAAAACCTATTCAGGTGGTCAAAAAGCCTAAGAAGGAAGTAAATCCTGTAGTGGAAGATGAGTACAAACCACCTGTTATTGTCTATCAAAGGCCCAAAAAGAAAGTAAATAATAAACCTGTTTTTCAATTGCCACAACTTACCCACAATGAAAAGAAAGTGACATTAAAGACACGTTCTGATACACAAATATCTAGAGGTACGACTAAGTCAATTACCATTGAATTACCAATAGGTATCACTATTGATAATTTCAAAATTATGCGGGGTCTTTCAGGGTTCAATCAAGTGGAAATTAGAAAAATTAAAAATTTACAAGATAACTTGGTTAAAATTACTTTATACGCTCAATCAAATGCCTCAATGGGAGATTTTTCCCTTATTGGATTTTACCAAAACAAAAAAACCAACCCGTTATTAATGGAAGTGACCTTATGAAAAAAATAGTAATTATTCTTTTGACAAGTAGTTTGATTTTACTCACTAATGTTGGAGTAGCTGCTGACTACCAAACAAAAATCAAAAGATTGGAGGCTGGATTTGCTAGTCTTCAACAGCAAATAAATGACCTTAGAAAAGATATGGGCAGCGATGTTTCGGAGGAAAATGCATTAAGGTTGGCAAATTTAGAGGCTTATGCTGTTCAATTAAATGAAGTTTTAAGTGAAGTCCAAGAGAAAATTGAAGAGAACAAAAGTGAAGTGGCACGAATTACAACTGAACAAAGTAATAAGCCGAATATTGGTATTTATGGAACAATAACGGCTGGTAAAGTCAATGGGCAAGATTCAATCATTGACGGTCAATCATTTGAGTTAATTGTTAGTGGTCAGCCACACAAAAGAATCAGTTATTTTACTGAACTGGAGTTTGAACGTGCTGCTGCTGTTGGAACATCACGAGGTGGTGAGGTTTTAGTGGAGCAAGCTTATACCGATATTCAATTAACGTCGTGGATGAATTTTAGAGGTGGTATATTGCTTGTACCATTTGGCAACATCGAAAGAGATCACTTTGCACCTATTCGTGAAGTTGTTTCTCAGCCACTTACCAGTTATGCGATTGCACCTGCTGCTTGGTCTGAAAATGGATTTGGAATTAATGGAAGATTTAATCTTTCTGACTCATGGATAGCGGATTATCAGGCATATGTTATAGCTGGCTTAGATGATAATATCACCACAACAGGAATGAGAAGAGCAAGACAAGGCTTTGGTCTCGATAATAATAACAGTAAAGCATTTGCTGGCAAGTTGGTTTTGCAGAATACATCAGGATTTAATGTTGGTTTAAGTTATTACAGTGGTGCCTATAACGATTCTGGAACCAAGGATATTACAGGCTTTAATATTGATTTTGATTACAAAAGAGATTGGTTTGAAATTCTTGGAGAGTACACAGATATGGATATTGAGCAAGAGACTGGTGCCGACACCCATCTAGATGGGTACTATTTAAGAAATATTGTTTCAATAAATGGACTGTTGCCTGAAAACTTCTTAGGTGCAGATTTTCCACATGCACGTTTGAGTTTTGTCACTCAGTATGATGAAGCGACAATTGAAAATTTCTTTGACTCATCAATAGCAGATAATTATGAAAGGCGTATAACTCTTGGATTAAGATTGCAGCCAACCTCTTCTGTTATGCTAAATATTAACTACGAAGATGCTAATGCAAGAGGCCCTGATAGAATATTACGTGGTAATGATGAGTTGTGGATATTCTCATTGGGGTATGTGTTTTAAAGTAAATGGCATGGTATAAATTAACATGAGTTGTCCTTTATGCTTTGAAACTAGCTTTGTGGCTATTGGAGAAAAAAACGGTTATAAACTTGTTATTTGTTCTTCATGCGATTTCATTTATGTTAATCCTATGCCAACAACAACGCAACTTGAGGATGTATATAAAGATTATAGGCAAACTAAGCGTTATTTGAAAAAGCTAAGAAAAAAAATTTTTACATCGACATTCAAATTAAAAAGACTAAAAAGACATCAGAAAACATCAGGTAAAGATTTTTTAGACGTGGGTTGTAGTATTGGTGCAACGGTTGAAGCAGCGCATCGTTTAGGGTATCAATCTATGGGTATTGATTTAGATAAGCCTGTTATCACACGTGCTCAAAAAATGTTTCCACACAATGAGTTTAAATCAATAACTACAAACTCTTTAGTAAAAATGGGGCGAACTTTTGATTTTATTTACTGCGCAGAAGTCATAGAGCATGTTCCTGATCCCTGTCAATTTATGACAAGCTTAATTGAACTAATGAATAAAAGTGCGCTTCTGTATCTGACGACTCCAGATGCAGGGCATAGAAGAGTCCCTCAGGATTTTGTGAGCTGGAACCGCGTAACTCCACCTGAGCACATTGGTTATTTTAACCGAAAAACTATGGATATGATTATTCAAAAACATGGACTCAAAGTGATTAAGTTTTATTGGAGTCATCGTGCTAATCTACGGGTTTTGTGTTATAAACCTTAATTATTAACCCTGCGGTATTATGCCGCAGGGTTAATATATACAAGGCTTTTCAGTTTTCACTAATCTCTAATAAATCAGCATTGCCACCAACGGCTGCTATGTTGTTGGTAATAGTTTTTTCAGTAACAAAACTCTCCAAGTAGCTTGGACCACCCGCTTTGGGTCCAGTGCCAGATAATCCCATGCCGCCAAATGGATGAACACCAACTACAGCACCGATAGTGGTGCGGTTGATGTAACAGTTGCCAACCCGGATTTTGTTGGCAATATGTTCGATGGTGTTATTAATGCGGCTATGAATACCAAAGGTTAAGCCATAACCAGTGTTGTTTATTTCATCGATTACTCTATCTAGTTCTTTGGCTTTGAAGCGGATGACATGTAAGAAAGGGCCAAAGACCTCCTCTTTAAGTATACTAATAGAGTCAATTTCATAGGCTTGTGGGGCAAAATAGTAACCTTTTAGTTCTGAAGGTACTTTTAAAGATTTTATCAATTTACCTTTTTCATTCATAAATTCAACATGAGCATTAAGTTTGTCAAGTGCTGTTTTATCTATCAATGAGCCAACATCACAGGCATAGTTGCTTGGGTGGGAGATAGTCACTTCATCCATAGCTCCTGCCAGCATATTCATTACATTATCAGCAATATCCTCTTGGATAAATAACACACGCAATGCAGAACAGCGTTGTCCAGCACTGACAAAAGCCGATGCCACTACATCTTTGACCAATTGTTCTGGTAGCGCTGATGAGTCCGCTATCATGCAGTTCTGTCCACCAGTCTCAGCCACCAAAGTCGCAATAGCGGCATTGTCACGACAGGCGAGGTTTTTATTAATAATCTGTGCTGTGTTTGTTGAACCCGTAAAAACAACGCCTGTTGTCTTGTTGGATTGGCATAAAGTGTTGCCAATCTCACGACCCAACCCAGGGACGTATTGTAAAACTGTTTGAGGAACACCAGCCTGTTGCATTAAGCAGGCGACATAGTAGCCGATAATTGAGGTTTGTTCGGCAGCTTTGGCAATCACAGTATTGCCTGTGATTAATGCAGCTACAATTTGTCCGGCATATATTGCTAAAGGAAAATTCCAAGGGCTAATACAAACAAAGACACCCTTGCCTTGCAGGCTTAAATAATTACTTTCGCCTGTTGGGCCAGGCATTTTTAGTGGTTCATTCATCTTCTTTACTGCATGAGCGGCATAATAACGGCAAAAATCAATGGCTTCTTTGATTTCAGAAATGCTGTCGGCTAATGATTTTCCTGCTTCGTGTCGAAGCAAATACATAAGCATGTCTTGATTCTCTTGCATCAAGTCGCCCACATTATTGATGATTTTGGCACGTTCACTGACAGAAGTTTCATTCCAGTTGACAAAAGCGTTTTGTGCGTTTGATAAGGCTAACTTGGTATCTTGTTCATTTGCATAAATGGCGTGTCCTACAATGAAATCTAAATCAACTGGTGAATGAACCTCTATTGATTTTGATGTACCTTTGTAATTGAGTATTAAGGGAGTTGCGGTGATTTTTTGAGTTTTGAGTTTTTCTAGTCTGCTTTCTAAATTTTGTAATGTTGCTATATCTTGCAAATTTATGCCGGCAGAATTAACGCGTTCAGGTTGGAAAATATCCTTAGGCAAAGGAATTTGAGGGTGACGATGGTTTAGATGTTTTCTGACGACCTCAACAGGGTCTTTAGTAATATCATTGATGTCTAACTCTAAGTCAACCAAACGATTAACAAAAGAGGTGTTCGCTCCATTTTCCAATAATCGACGTACCAAATACGGCAATAAGTCCTCGTGCGTGCCCACAGGTGCATACACGCGACAAGGAACATTTAATCCTTTAGAATCAATGCTTTGTTGATGAAGTGCTTGACCCATGCCGTGTAAGCGTTGGTATTCATAGCCTAGGTTGTCACCTGCCATTACACGAACAGCTGCAACTGTATTTGCATTATGTGTGGCAAATTGAGGATAAAATTTAGTTCTATTGTCCAGTAGCTTCTGCGCACAAGCAAGGTAAGAAATATCGGTATTTACCTTACGCGTATAAACGGGATAATCACTTAATCCCTGTTCTTGGGAGCGTTTTATTTCTGTATCCCAATACGCGCCTTTGACGAGTCTAAGTGGTATTTTGTGTCCATAGGAATTGAATAACTCCGAAAGAAAGTCAATAACGCCAAGGGCTCTTTTTTGAAAAGCTTGAACGACTAAGCCAAAGCCGTCATAACCAGCCTGTGTTTGTGTATAAACTTTTTCAAATACCATTAACGATAATTCAAGTCTATCGGCTTCTTCTGCATCGACTGTTACGGCAACATTTAATGTAGTGGCTAAATCAACAATTCTTTTTACATTTGGGACGAGTTCAGCCATTACGCGTTGTGCATTAGCAATTTCATATCTTGGGTGAAGGGCGGATAACTTTATGGAAATACTGGCAGCATCTTCGATGATTTTCTTTTTATTAGATTCTGCAATAGATTTTATTGCACGCATATAAGAGGCTAAATACCTATCGGCATCGGCCTTAGTTAGTGCTGCTTCTCCTAACATGTCGAATGAATAGCGGTAGAGTCTATGCTTTTTACCCGTAGCGCGTTTCAGTGCTTTTTTTATTGTTTCTCCCATAACAAATTGCCTGCCCATAACTTTCATGGCTTGGTAAACACCTTGTCTGACAACTGGCTCACCTGTGCGGTTAAGCAATTTGTCCAAAATCCGTGAAAAGCCTTTTTTATCTGAATCAATATCAATAATTTTGCCTGTTAGCATTAACCCCCATGTGGAGGCATTAACAAAAAGTGAATCGCTTCTGCCCATATGTGACTTCCAATCGGCATCAAGTAACTTGTCTTTAATCAGTTTTTCTGCCGTTTCTTTATCAGGAATGCGCAATAAGGCTTCTGCCATACACATAAGGACGATGCCTTCCTTGGATGATAAATCATACTCTTTCATGAAAGCATCAACACCATCCATTTCATCAATCTTTGAACGAACATTTTTAACTAGTTTGACAGCTAGTGATTTAATCTCTTGGCGTTTATGAAAGCCGGGGTTAGCTTGTTCGAGTAATTGGTTTATTAGTGTGTTTTCATCAGCTAGGTAATTTTTTGAAAAATCTAAAGGGGTTACAGTGTTGGCATTCATGATTTTATTTAGTTAGTTAACAGCAGATAAGTATTATATTCCCTTGAGTAATGATGTCCAATCAAAATAAGGCTAAATCTTATTTACAAATTTATCAAAATCTAGAAACTTCAATAAATTAAAATGTATTCATTTGATGATAATTAATCATAGACTTGATAAATGTCAAAAATAATGTGCATGAAAATTAAAAAACTTTGACAAAAATCAAAAATCCACAAGACTAATTGTGATAGCTCGTGATAAAATTCCAAAAATTAGCAAAATCTAATCTAAAATTTATATTTGCTATTTTTAAATGCTTTTTTTAAAAGTATTTAAAATTTGTTAGAAAAGAATAATTGAGGGTAAAAAATCGATGAACAAACAGAAAAGCTACTCAAGCAGTAGTTTAAAAAAACTCCTATGGGTTGCATTAGGGGTGTTAGTAAGTGGCTCTGCATTTGCAAAGTCGTCACTTAACATGACACAAGGTGTAACCGAATTTTCGAAAATTGCCTATGATTTACACATGATTGTTTTATGGATTTGTGTTGTCATTGGTGTGTTGGTGTTTGGTGCCATGATATATTCTATGTTTGCTCATAGGAAATCAAAAGGTGTGACAGCAGCACAATTCTCACACAGCACAACAGCAGAAATTATCTGGACAGTTATTCCTATTGTTATTTTGATTATTATTGCTTTTCCTTCTACAACTGCATTGATTAAGATGGAAGCTCCAACAGATGCAGATGGTAAGTCTATTACTATGGATATGACAATTAAAGTGACTGGTTTCCAGTGGAAGTGGAAATACGATTACTTAGATGAAGGTATTTCATTTTTAAGTACACTGAAGTCAGATAGTAATATTGCGCGTCAAATAGGGTCTGGTATTAATCCTACAACAGTTGAAAACTACTTGTTAGATGTCGACCATCCTTTAGTTATTCCTGTTGATACAAATATTCGTATTTTGTTAACTGCTAATGATGTTATTCATTCATGGTGGGTTCCTGAGTTTGGTTGGAAACGCGATGCAATTCCTGGCTTCGTAAATGAAGCGTGGACTAATGTTAAAAAAGTAGGGACTTATCGTGGTCAGTGCGCAGAATTATGTGGTAAAGATCATGGGTTTATGCCGATAGTTGTCAATGTTGTTTCTAAAGCGGATTATGCTAATTGGGTTAAATCTCAAAAAGGAGAGCAAGAGGTCGCAGAAGTTAAAAATAATACCCAATGGTCTAAAGCAGAATTAATGAGTAAGGGTGAAGAGGTTTACAATTCACAATGTGCGACCTGCCATCAAGCAACTGGCAAAGGTATGCCTCCTGCATTTCCTGCTTTAGATGGTAGTGCAGTTGTAAATGGACCATTAGATGAACAAATTAAAACAGTTGTTTTTGGTCGTGCGGGTACGGCGATGACAGCTTTTGGCAGCATTTTGTCTGAAAGTGATATAGCAGCTGCGATTACATACACACGAAACGCTTGGGGTAATACAGCAAAAGATGCTGCACAGCCAAAAGACGTTAAAAAAATAAAGAATAGTTGAGGGTATAAATAATGAGTCACGCAGATACACATTCGCATGATTACGATCATGACCACAAGCCAAAGGGGTTTGTGAAACGTTGGTTAATGACAACCAATCATAAAGATATTGGAACATTATACTTAATCTTCTCACTTGCAATGTTTATTTTTGGTGGTGCATTAGCAATGATAATTCGGTTGGAATTATTCCAGCCAGGCTTACAGTTCGTACAACCAGATTTCTTTAACCAATTAACAACAATGCATGCACTTATCATGGTGTTTGGTGCTGTAATGCCTGCCTTTGTTGGTTTTGCTAACTGGATGATACCAATAATGATTGGTGCGCCAGATATGGCGTTGCCACGTATGAATAACTGGTCTTTTTGGATATTGCCTTTTGCCTTTACCATGCTTGCATCAACCTTCTTAATGGATGGTGGTGCTCCTGCTGCTGGATGGACATTATATCCACCGTTGGTATTACAAGGTGGACATAATCTAGCTTTTGCAGTTTTTGCCATTCACATGTTGGGTATTTCATCCATTATGGGAGCTATTAATGTTATTGCTACTATTATGAATATGCGTGCACCAAATATGGGTTATTTAAAAATGCCACTATTTGTTTGGACTTGGTTAATTACTGCATTTTTGTTGATTGCTGTTATGCCTGTATTTGCAGGTGCGGTAACAATGTTATTAACAGACCATTATTTTGGTACTAGTTTCTTTGATGCTGCTGGTGGTGGTGATCCAGTCTTATTCCAACATATATTTTGGTTCTTTGGTCATCCTGAAGTTTATATTATGATTTTACCGTCTTTTGGTATTATCTCAGAAATCATTCCAACTTTTGCTCGCAAACCCCTATTTGGCTATGTTTCAATGGTTTATGCAACAGCTGGCATTGCCTTTTTATCATTTATAGTTTGGGCACATCACATGTTTTCAGTGGGCATGCCTTTGGGCGGAGAGTTGTTCTTTATGTATGCAACATTCCTTATCTCAATTCCGACAGGTGTAAAAGTTTTTAACTGGGTATCAACCATGTGGAAAGGAGCAATGACATTTGAAACGCCAATGTTATTTGCTATCGCATTTATCATATTATTTACCATAGGTGGTTTTTCAGGGTTAATGCTCGCTATTGCTCCTGCTGACTTCCAATACCATGACACTTATTTTGTAGTGGCGCACTTCCATTATGTTCTTGTAACTGGTGCTGTATTTGCTATTGTCGGTGGAGTATATTACTGGATTCCAAAATGGACGGGCAATATGTATTCAGAAAGACTCGGCAAGATTCATTTTTGGTGGTCTACTATTTCAGTTAATGTCTTGTTCTTCCCACAGCACTTTTTAGGTCTTGCTGGTATGCCACGTCGTATTCCAGATTATTCAACACAATTTGCAGAGTTTAATATGTGGTCTAGTATTGGTGGTTTTGCATTTGGTTTGGCTCAAATTTTCTTTTGTATTATTGTTTGGAGAACCATAAAGGGTAAAGGTACGACCAAAGCAACAAGTAGAGTTTGGGAAGGGGCTAAAGGATTGGAGTGGTTTATTCCATCGCCAGCACCTCACCATACTTTCCAAGATGGTGCGCCAGTTAATGATGGTCACTTAGCTCATGTGTCTTCACATTGATAATTATTGAATAATATTAAAGTGGATAATCAAGAAATAGAAAAAAGAAGAAAAGCAGCCCGTCGCACAGCGGTTGGGTTGGTTTTCTTTGCGATTACTATTTTTACAGCATTTTATATGCTTAATATTAGGTAAAATGATTAGAGATGAATAGAACAGTTATAAAAACGGCTCTTTTTTCAGTTTTAATGTTTGGATTTGCTTTTGCTTTGATTCCTTTGTACAACACGTTTTGTGAAATTACAGGGCTAAATGGTAAGACAAGTGGTCAAGTTGATGCTGACTTAGTAAGAAACCAAATTATTGATGAGAATAGAAAAGTAACCGTTCAATTCGATAGTAGTGTGAATTCTGAACTTAATTGGGAATTTAGGCCAACAGAATTTGAAATGGAAGTTATACCAGGCAAGTTTTATCATACTGAATTTTATGCTAAAAACTTGTCGAATAAAGACATTACAGGACAAGCTACATATAGTGTAACACCTGGCAAAGCGTCGTTGTATTTTAATAAAACAGAGTGCTTTTGCTTCACTAGGCAAACATTAAAAGCAAACGAAGAGGTTAAGATGCCAGTAACGTTTATCGTTGATACAAAACTGGCAGCTGATGTAAAAATAATGACTTTATCTTATACTTTTTTTAAGTTAGAGTCGTAAAGAAGAAACATATAAACAAGAGGGTAATATGTCAAATACAAACAATAATCAATACTATGTACCACAGTTAGCTAAATGGCCAATAGTTGGTTCAATAGGCATGACATTAACGGCAGTGGGAGCTGCTACATACATGAACAATCAATTGGACTCCCCAATAGTTATGTATTTAGGTTTTGCTACGTTAATTTTTATGATGTTTGGATGGTTCGGAGAAGTTATTAAAGAATCAGAAAGTAATATGTACAACCCTCAAGTTGATGCCTCTTTTCGTATGGGAATGGTTTGGTTTATCTTTTCAGAGGTTATGTTTTTTGCAGGTTTTTTTGGCGCTCTATGGTATGTTAGAAATATGACCGTTCCTTGGCTAGGCGGTGAAGGAACAGGCGTATTTACTAATGCAGAATTATGGCCTGGATACGAAGGTGTTTGGCCAACAAATGGCCCTGGTAATATAGGTGGTAAATTTGAACTAGTTGATCCATTCCATTTGCCTTTAATTAATACAGTTCTTTTAATGACAAGTTCAATTACATTGACGATTGCTCACCATGCATTGGTCGATGGTGCGCGTAAAAAAGTTATTGGCTGGTTAATTGCAACGGTTGTACTAGGTGCAATATTTTTGTTCTTCCAAGTGGAGGAATATATCGAAGCATATCAACATCTTGATTTGACGCTAAAATCTGGCATCTATGGCTCGACTTTCTTTATGTTGACTGGCTTCCATGGCATGCATGTGACTTTAGGGGCTATTATGTTAACAGTCATTACTGTTCGTATGATTAGAGGTCACTTTAAACCTGAGTCACACTTTGGATTTGAAGCGGTGGCCTGGTATTGGCACTTTGTTGATGTCGTTTGGTTAGGCTTATTTATATTTGTTTATATTATTTAACTTGTTCCGCCAACAATAATTAGTGACAAAACGCCTTAGAAATAAGGCGTTTTTTTTACACTGAATGTTTTTTGTATAGCTTTTTCAACAGAGCTAAAACTTGAAGTATACTATTGCTTTCTTCTGTAATTGATGGGGGTTATGCCTTTGGGAGAATGGAGTGTGCTTGCAACCAACCCATTTTTAATGCAAATATAATTAATATAAATAAAGCAAAACTGATAGCAATTCTTACCGTCAAGAATCGCACAGTATTTTTTCCCTGTCCTTTGTCTTTTATCATGTAGTACATTGCTAAGCCGAGATTGTAGATAATAAAAGCCAATATAATTAGGATTAATGCTTTCATTTCTTTGATTCAATCTTGTCAGTTTGAGCTAATAATTTTTCACTTTTTATTTCAATTAAATCTGTTACAATCCGAGCAGCTTCCATTAATATAAAGTCATCAGCTGGTTCTGAATTATTTTCTGTATTGGTTAACTCATCTTCATCATCGGTTTTATCAACTTCTGCATTGTCATCTTCAGAATCAAATAAAACTTCAACAACAGAAATTAACGGATTAAGTTCACCTTTGAGTATAGCCTCTCGTTTTTTCTTACGTTGGATTTTTTTTGCTTCTCGTTCTTGAGTTTCTTGCCTTCTTACTTCTTCCGATAGAGAGACAGTAATGTCTTTTTTTAATTTGTTGTATTCTATTCGATCTTCATCAATAAAGCCAAATTCAGGATTGACAGTTACTCTTGATTTGTAATTTTTACGTAGTACTGGAATGTCCCGAGTTAAATTACCTTGCATGGTATAATTTGATCGTCTGATACTTGTCCAAGGCAAAGCATTTTCATATTCACTCTCACCATAGCTATCTGATCCCGCTCGTATAGGGAAATGTATGTCGGGTATTACCCCACGGTTTTGTGTACTGCCACCATTTATTCTAAAAAACTGAGATAAGGTTAGTTTGAGTTGCCCCATAGGGTGTTCCTTATTGTTGCTATAGTTATCCAATGGAATAAGGCTTTGAACCGTGCCTTTACCAAAGCTTCGTTCACCAACAATGACCGCTCTTCCGTAGTCTTGAAGTGCTGCTGCAAAAATTTCTGAAGCGGAAGCAGAAGAACGATTTTCAAGAACGACCATTGGTTGTGTCCATGCTATTGAGTTGTCAGTATCACGATCAACTTGAACACTCCCTCTTGAGTTTTTTATTTGTACAACAGGCCCTTTGTCAATGAATAAACCAGTAAGGTCACGAGCCTCAAGTAAAGAGCCACCACCGTTGTTTCTTAAATCCATCACTAGAGCTTCAACATTTTTTTCTTTAAATTCGTTTAAAATATTTTTAACATCGCTAGTTGTGCTGCGATAATCTTTATCTCCTCGAGCTTTAGCTTCAAAATCAAGATAAAAGGCAGGCAAATTAATGACTCCAATTTTATGTAGTTTATCACCTAAATGCACATTTAGGATTTGGTATTGGGCAGCTTGTTCTTCAAGCTTAACTTTGTCTCTGGTAATCGTAATTGTATGAGGCTTTGTTCCAATAAGGTCATCGTCGCTAATGACAGACAATCGAACAATAGTGCCTTTTTCACCGCGAATTTTTTCCACCACATCATCAGTTCTCCAGCCCACAACATCGATAAAGTTTCCTGAATCTCCTTGCCCAACAGCTACGATTTTATCTCCATTTTTTAGCCCTCCTTGTTTTTCAGCAGGACCTCCTTTAATTATTTTTTTAATAGTTACGTGATCATCTTCAAAACCAAGTAATGCGCCAATTCCTTGCAATGAAAGGCTCATGTTGATTTTGAAGTTTTCAGATGTTCTTGGGGCCAAATAGGAAGTATGAGGTTCAATCAAGTTAACATAAGAGTTAATGAAGTATTGAAAGACATCTTCGTTGTTAGACTCATTAACACGCTTGTAAATGCGCTTATAACGCTTGGAGAGTATTTCTTTTATTTTACTTTCTTCTTTTGAAGCAAGTTTTAAATTTAAGAAGTCATTTTTCACTCTTTTTTTCCAAAGGCTGTTCATTTCTTTTTCAGAAGATATCCGAGGTTGGTCCTCACGGTCCCAGATGTACTTTTCATCTTGGCTAAAATCAAAAGGCTTATTTAATAATTCTAGAGAGTAGTCTGTACGCTCTTTAATTCTTTGGACATATAATTTAAAAATTTGAAAGGCAAGTTCAACATTGCCAGATTTAATAGCATCATCAAGCTCAAATTGATGCTCCTGAAATTTTTTGACATCAGCAACATAAAAATAAACTTTATTTGGATCAAGTATTTCGATATAGTTATCTAATATTTTTTTAGAGAACTCATCATCTAACTTCACAGGTTTGTAGTGAAGCTGTTCAAGTAAACGCACAAGCCATCGACTGGTTTCTTTTTGGTAAGGCTCGGGTTTTAATGATGTTGGAATTGTTTTCGCGGTTATTTGTAACCCCAAAAAGAGTATGCTGATGATAATAGATTTTAGTATTAATGTTTTCATTAAATGTTGCTCATGAACTTTTTAGTAAATTAGTTGACTAATGATACATTGTATTAAACAAGAGTTCAACACCTGTAAATATTGTCAAGGTTGAAAAGTTGGACATTTAAAAACAAAAAGGGTTTCATTTTGTGATTATAAAAATAAAATGGTTATAATAGTGATTGAAACTCTTGAAATATGGTAAATACTCCATATTAACAAACAAATTTTATTTTGAATTTCCTTTGGAGAAATAGTGTATGAAAAAGACTGTAACTGGTTTAATGGTTGGAACTGTATTAGCAACATCTGTAGTGTTTGCTGGTAACTTAGATTCTGATAAAACGAAAACTAACTATATGATTGGTGCTGATGTCGGTGCTTATATTAAGAAAAGTGGTATTGATTTTGATAATGATGCATTTATGGCAGGTATAAATGATGCCTATGCGGGTAAAGATTTAAAATTATCACAAGAACAAATTGGTAAAATTAGGCAAGACTTACAAGTCAAGCAACGTGCTAAGCAAGAAGAAGACCGTAAAGAGATGATGGCAAAACTTGATGCGGACAAAGTTAAAAACTTGGAAGAAGGTAAAAAATTCTTAGCTAAAAAAGCGAAAGCAAAAGGCATCAAGAAAACAGATTCTGGTATTTTATATGAAGTCATGACGCAAGGAAAAGGGGCTAAACCTGGATCTGCTAATGCGACTGTTGTGGTTCATTATGTTGGAACATTAATTGATGGAACTGAATTTGATAGCTCAGTCAAGCGTGGACAACCAGCAACATTTGCTTTGAATCAAGTGATAAAAGGTTGGACTGAAGGTCTTCAGTTAATGAATGCTGGTTCTAAGTACCGATTCTTTATTCCACCTGAGTTAGCTTATGGTGCGGATGCTCGTCCTGGTTCTGTAATTGGACCAAACAGCACACTTATCTTTGAAGTTGAATTAATTGAAGTTAAAGACGATAAAAAATAAGTAACAAATAGAGTATTGTAAAAAAAACCAGCTTTAAGCTGGTTTTTTTATGTTTCAATACATATATTGTTCTGGATGAACTGCTCAATTAAGTCTTGAGCATCTGTCATTGCAGTCTGTTCATCAATAGTGAAGGCATTAACAAGCGTTTCTACAATGGTCTGAATATCCATCTCTTTTTCAAGGCATTGGTAAATCAATGCGGATGTATCATTTAATTCAAAGTATTTACCAGTAGTTGGTTCTAACAATAAAATACCCTCATCAGCAACAGGTGTACGAAGTATTGTTGGATTTATTTTGAGCATAGCCAAATTTCCAAATAAAAAATGTGAATACCAATTATATCATAAGCTAATTAAGAGTCTTGATTACTTGTGTAGCTTGTTAAATGAGTCATCGAGAATTTTCAGCCTATCTGTTGGACTTAATTCCAATAAGTGTAATGTAAAGTCCTGTTTTTCTTGAGATGACAATTGTTTAAAGTGTAACCTGATGGTCCTTTTGTATCGAGGTGGGAATGATTTAAACATCGCCATTAATGGAGATTGTTTATCCGTATCAAATTGCTTAATAAAATTTCTAAACCTTTCATTGTTTCTTGTTTTTGTATTTAAAAATTGTTTTCGTTGCTTGGGTTTCATACGATTGTATTTCTGCCTTAACTGCCTTTTTTGTACCGGTGTTAGGTTTTTAAAACGACGCTGAGCTTGACGAATTTGTTTTCTTTTTGCTGGAGGTAGTTTCTCAAAGCGCATGTACTTGTTTAGAATAGTCTTTCTTTGCTGTGCGTTTTTATTTTGAAATCGATTCAGTATTTGCCTAATCTTTTGTCTTTCTTTTTTTGGTTTCTGAACCCAAAGGTTAGTTTTTCTAGCTAAAAAACTTTGGGTGTCTTCATCCAGTGTGCTCCAGTCAGATGCAAAGGGTACAAGTAACTGCTGTTGTTTAGGGCTGAGTGAATTCCAGCCCACACTATTTGCGTTAGGTGCAAGACTGGTTAATGCAATAAACAAATAAATATATTTCATTTCATATCCCCTTAGATGTTAGTGGACTCTTCTTGTGCAAGCCACAAGTAGAAATCCAAATCTTCCGATACATCCATATCCTCAGCAAGAGTATAGTCATTGCTTATTATGCCATCATTGACATTAGTGTTTTGTGGCATATTGTTGTTCAATGGGTTTATTAGGTAAACACTAAGAACCACAGTGGCAGCAATAGGGATAATCCAAAGAAGAGGATTAAATTTAGGCCCTGGAGATTGACCTAATGCCACTTGTCTAGATTGGTTAAGTTTAGAGAGAACCTCACCAGAGAGTTTGTTTTCTTTTTCTTCTAAAATTTCATCTATTGATTTTTTTAATTGGTTATTCATTTGTGTTCACCTTTGAACGTAGATTTGATAGTGCACGAAAAAGGTGAGTTTTGACACTGCCTTGCGAACACTTCATTGATTGTGCTGTTTCTGCTACTGAAAGACCTTCCCAAATGCGGCACATAAAAGATTGCAATTGCCTTGTTGGTAGATCGTTTAATGCTATTTGTAAATGCGAAATCGTCATTTCATTATTTATTTGATTGATAATATCAATTTGATTCTTATCTTCAAAGTTACTTAGTGGCTCTTCTTGTTCTTCATTGTTTGTTGGAAAGCTAAATAATTTGTTTTTCTTAGTATTTGCACGGTGAAAATCGGTTACTTTATTATTAATCATGCGATAAAATAAAGGCACCCAGCAAGATTTTTCTTTGTCGGAATATTTTTGTACAAATTTAATCATAACATCTTGTACAACATCCAATGCGTCCTCTTGATTATTTAATGACATAAAGGCAATAGCATAAGCTTTTTTCTCATGAGCAATAAAAAATTGATTTAGTTTTGCAGTATTATCCATTGATTCAATAGAAGTTTGGTTGATTGTTGTTGTAATCATAACATGCCATAAATAAGAGTGCTTTAGTAATTGTTAATCCTTTAACGGAGGACCATAAAAATGGTTTACACGTGTATTACAAATAGGGAGAACACATTCCAAACTGTTGTTTTACGGGGGGTTTATACACAAACTTCATTTTTACTGTGGCGTTGTGCTTTAAATTGTACATTGTATTAAAAAATGTAAGATAAATTTTTTTAAGTCATTGAAGTATATATAAATAATATTGACGGTTAATAATTAACCAAACTGAAGACAATGGGATTATAGCTGTATTTTTAGTGGGCAAATTGTAACTTATCCACAGACTTATCCACAATTTCTGTGGATAAGTCGTAATAAGTTATTAAAACAATGACTTATGGCAAGTATGTAGAAAAAATCTAACTTTATGCGCTAAGATGTTGATTGTTTGTTTTGGAAAATAACTCTTGTTTTATTGGTCGAATAAATTAACATACCAACATGCCATCAATTCATCGAAATACGATTCAAGTTGCACTGCCAGTTCCATTTGCTGATGGTCTTACTTACCTTGTGCCAGACTCTATTAGCATTGAGTCTATCTGTGTTGGTATGCGCGTTGTTGTACCTTTCAGGAATAAAAAAATGGTGGCAATAGTTATTGCAACACATGGTGGTGATTTTACTAAAAACTTAAAAGCAATCAGTAAAGTTCTCGATACTTCAGAATTTATCACGCCTCAAGTGCTTAGATTTATGCAACAGGTGCACCGTTATTATTTAATGCCACTGGGCGAAGTAATTTTTACAGGTGTCCCAAAATGGTTTAAAAATGTAGAGAATCCATCTTTACCACAAGAAATCTGGTGGCAAGTCAAAGAACGATTAACACAAGAAGAAATAAAAATCCGATTCAAAAGCACAAAACAGCAAAATATCTTTAAATACCTGCAAGATAATGGACCACTGCAAAGCAGACAAATGAGTCATATAGAAAAAGGGGCATCCTCACATTGTAATGCGTTGTTAAAAAAAGAGGTGTTAATCAAATCAGATTTGTGTTTTGTCGATGCTCACCCGCCTAAAAATCCAGATTTCATATTGACTAAAGATCAAGGTGTTGCCGTTAAGACTATTTCATCTGTTGATGGTTTTGAACCTTTTTTATTGGATGGAATAACTGGTTCGGGCAAGACTGAAATTTACATTCGTTTAATTAAAGAGTTGGTTAATAATAATCAGCAGGCGTTGGTACTCGTTCCTGAAATCGGTCTAACACCACAATTATTTCATGAGTTTGCCAAACGCATACATGGGCGTGTGGCTGTTTTTCATTCAGGGTTAACAACAATTGCACGTGCTAGAGCATGGGAAAAGGCAAAACTGGGGGAAATTGATGTCATCGTTGCCACCCGTTCAGGAATCTTTACACCGTTTAAAAACCTTGCCATGATTGTTGTTGATGAAGAACATGATTTGAGTTTTAAGCAGCAAGATGGCTTTCGTTATTCTGCGCGTGACTTAGCAGTTATGCGTGCTAAGATGGAAAATATTCCCGTCATCCTGGGTTCTGCTACTCCATCACTGGAAACATTCAATAATGCCAAGCTTGGTAAATACAATTGGTTGAGGTTGCGTGAACGAACCAACAAACAAGACTTGCCTTCGATTCAAGTGCTCGATGTGCGTGCACACAAAATGCAGAAAGGTTTATCTAAAGTGGTGTTACAACAAATTGATGCAGAAATTCAAAAAGGTAACCAAGCCTTAGTTTTTTTAAACCGTCGCGGATGGTCACCAAAGTTAACTTGTAACGATTGTGGCTGGGTAGCCGAATGTGACGAATGCGACACCTATGTCACTTACCACAAGCATATTAATCGATTGCGTTGCCATCATTGTGAACGTGTTTATGGCGTGCCTGAGTTTTGCCCAGAGTGTGGTTCACAAAAAGTCGAAACAATGGGAGTTGGCACAGAAAAAATCCACGTCGGTATCGAAAATAGTTTAAAAGATACTAAGGTCATTCGCGTTGATAGAGACACGGTTAAAACACCCAACCAATGGCAACGAACGGTTGATGAAATAAAGTCAGGTATTCCTTGTGTTATGGTTGGTACACAAATGTTGTCCAAAGGGCATGATTTCCCCAACTTGACTTTAGTAGTGATAGTCAATGTCGATAACAGTTTCTTTTCACTAGATTTTCGTGCCACCGAACATTTGTCTCAGTTGATGATACAAGTTTCAGGACGAGCAGGGCGTAAAGATAAAATCGGTAAAGTGATTATTCAAAGTCAGTGCCCAGAGCATGAGTTTTTTAAATTGCTACTGGGTAAAAGTTATGAAGATTATGCATTGCACGAACTGCAACAACGAGCCGAAGTGGGCTTTCCACCAGCCAGTTATATGGCTATCATTCGTGCCCGTTCACGCGATGAAAAAACAGTAGAAGCTTTTTTTGAATACATTGTAACTCACACAAATGAAAACGAGACCGTCACTATCATGGGCCCAATCCCTGCACCCATGTACAAAAAAATGGGACAATACCAAATGCAACTCATCTTCAATGGCAATGATAGAAAATCCCTGCACCAAAGCCTATCACAAATCGTCAGCCTCTTAAGAAACAATAAAATCTGTAACAATATAATCTGGAGTCTAGACTTGGATCCGATAAATTTGAGTTGAGTTTTTTGAAGATGTAAGTAGCGCAGAGGCCCCTCGCAGTAACTAAAGAATCTTGCCCCAAGCCCTAACCATTCTCACATCAGAAACTTTTTGCTTGGTTCCTAAATTTTGTGCAAATAATGAGATGCGGTATTCTTCTAAAAGTATATGAAAGGCTTGCAGGTCTTTGCTGTAAATATCTGCTTCATCACAAGCCTGGTAAAATGGCAGGCTGACTTTTTGCAAAAGATTTAGTTTCTCAGACTCCTTGCTTGGGTTTTCTGTGGCGGCTTGAAGTCTGGTTTCTAGTCCTTTAATAAAGCGTGGGTAGTGCTTTATTTGTTCAATTTCGACTTCATAAAGAAAATCAGCATATATCATATAATCCAGTTGGTGTTGCATGTCATCGTAGGTTTTACTGGTGAGTTTATCGGCTTTGTCTTCAATTTCTTGCCAGACGGTGTACCAATTTTCGATGATGGGATTGATGGCTTTACAAATTTCATTTGCTTTGGCTAACCATTTTTTATCTAGGGTTGCGCATAACTTATCAAAAGACTCTAAACTCAATACGGGTGAGTTTTGTTCGATAATGTCTTGTAGAACTGCATCGATGATGTGTTCTTTTAAATTTTGTTCGGTCTCCAATTCGTTCCATGCAAATTGTGATTTGATACTTGTTTGCAGGTTTTTAATTAAATAACGGTGCTTGGCTGGCATTTTCAACTTAACTAGAGTTTTTAAACCTTGCAAATGTTTTGCCTCGGCTTGTTCTTTGGTTTCAAAGAGGCGCAAGCCAACGCTGTCTTTTTGTTTGATAATTGCTGGGTAGGCGATTAAGCCGTTGTCTAATTTGATTTCTGCATCAATAGTTGCGAAGACCCAATCACTGGCATTATTAACTTGATGCGTTTGCGAGGCTGTTTGTTGAAAGGATTTGTTTGCTTTTTGGCTAAATTGCTCTTGCAAGTCGGTAAAGTCACGTGAAATTTTGCGTACATTTTTATCTTTATCAACCACTTTAAAAATAAATTTATAATGCAGTGGCAGCTCTTTGTTTTGCCACATTTCTTTTGTGGTTTTAGAGCCGCTCATGCGATTGACTTCTTTGATTATTTGTTCGAAGAATTGCCCTTCACTCGGTGAGATAGAATCACTTATGGCTTGGGCGTATTCACCTGCTGGCACAAGGTTACGACGTATCGGTTTTGGCAATCCTCTAATCATTAATTCAATCTTTTCGATAATTAAACCCGCTACCAGCCATTGAAAATCATCATCTGTAAATGAATTGAGCCACTGTAATGGAATCGTGACAGTGATGCCATCATCATCTGTTCCTGGGGCGAAGTGGTAATCTAAATCCAGCTTTAATCCACGGATGTCAAGCTGCTCTGGAAACAACTCTTCTTGTGGTTTAGCGCTACCTGATTTTGTTAATTCTTCATGGCTAAAATGTAGGCACTTCTTGTCCTGTTTCCTTAACCATTTGGTTAATAATTTTTCGCTGTAAATATGGTTGGGAATAATGCTGTCATACAGTTCTGCCAATCGCCATGGTTCAAGCAATATATCTTGCTTGCGCTGCCTATCTTCTTGGGCTTGTATCTCAGCAATCAACCGTTGGTTGTGTGAATAAAAAGGAAGCCGTGTGCGTAATTGTTGTTGCACTAGTCCATCTTCGATAAACAATTTGTGTGAGGTTTCCACATCGGTTGGTCCATAATGAAAACTGCGTTTCATGACAATAGGTAATCCAAATAAAGTCAAGCGTTGATATCCCATCACCGAACCTTGTTTTTTTGACCAATAAGGGTCAAATGAAGTGGTTTTTATAACATGTTTACCAATACCTTCAATCCACTCTTGCTCTATCTTGGCAACTGTTCGCGCATAAACTTTGGTGGTTTGCACGATACTTGCTGCCATTATCCATGCGTGCTTTTGGTTGAATTGTGCTGAACCTGGAAAGACATAAAAGTTGCGGTTGCGAGCACCTGAATAACCACCTGCATCACCTGACTCTTTTTTGTAACCGACATGCGAGATAAAACCCGATAATATAGCTTGATGAATTGCCACATAATCTGCTGTTGTGGTATTTAACTTTATTTTTTGTTCGCGCAAAATGTTTTTTAACTGCCCATAAATATCACGCCATTCAAAATAACGGCGATGAGAGATAAAATTTTGCCGACACCATTTACGAAATTGTGAATTGCTTTGTGATTTGCGTTGTTTGTGTAAATCCTTCCAAAGATTTATAAAAGTCAAAAAGTCCGAACGCTTGTCTTGGTATTTTTTGTGGGCAGCATCCGCAGCTTGTGCATGTTCTAGTGGTCGTTCTCGAACATCTTGAATGGTTAGAGCCGAAACAATAATCAAACATTCAGCAACACAACCCAAATATTCTGCCTTAATCAATATTTGCCCTAACTGAACATCAATTGGCAATTGATATAACTTTCGCCCTGACTGGGTCAGTTTTTTATCGCAATCAATGGCATGAAGTTCGGTTAATAACTGATAACCATCGGCAATCATCGAATCATTTGGCGGATCAACAAAAGGAAACTCGTCAATGCTACCAAAACCCAAAGCTGAGGCGCGTAAGATAACCGAAGCCAAAGAAGTACGTAAGATTTCTGGGTCGGTGTGTTCATCACGTTGATTAAACTCTTCTTCCGAATACAAACGATAACAAACCCCATCAGCAATTCGACCACAACGCCCTTTTCGTTGATTGGCTGCTGCTTGTGAAATGCCTTCGACCAATAAGCCCTGAATTTTAGAACGAGCCGAATAGCGACTCACACGGGCTAGCCCAGAATCAATCACATAATGAATTCTTGGTACTGTCAAAGACGTTTCTGCTACATTGGTGGTCAATATAATACGCCTCAATGAACCTGGATGAAATACACGCATTTGTTGTGCGGCAGTTAAACGTGCATAAAGCGGTAAAATTTCGGTCGAACGGATATGCTTTCGGGTTAAATAATCTTGCGCTTCTAAGATTTCTTTTTCGCCTGATAAAAAAACTAAAATATCGCCATCATGAGCATTGGCATAAATTTCTGTCACTGCCGAATAAATGCCCAAATTCAAATCATCGCCATCTTCATCCAACGGACGATACTCTACTTCTACAGGATAACTTCGCCCTTCAACATTGATAATCGGCGCATCATTAAAGTGTTTGGAGAATTTGGCTGTATCAATAGTTGCTGAGGTAATGATAACCTTTAAATCTTTTCGTTTCTTACATAACTCTTTAAGAAATCCCAATAAGAAATCAATGTTTAAGCTGCGCTCATGCGCTTCATCAATAATGATGCAATCATAATTGTTTAGGAATTTATCGTTCTGGGTTTCTGCTAATAAAATCCCATCTGTCATAAACTTAATCCAACCATCGGCTGAATATTTGTCATCAAAACGCACATGATAACCGACTTGTTGACCCAGTTCTGTTTGCAGTTCTTCCGACACCCTTTCTGCCATAGAGCGAGCTGCAATCCTGCGAGGTTGTGTACAAGCTATCAAGCCCTTTTCACCAAGTCCTGCCAATAAACACATCTTCGGCAATTGCGTAGTCTTACCAGAGCCTGTTTCGCCAGCAACCACAATGATTTGATTTTCTTTGATGGTTTTAACTATTTCATCCACGCGAGCCGAAACAGGCAAGCCTTCAGCCAATTTAATCTGTGGTTTAGTTTTTAGGCGATTGAGAAAATGACGTGAAGCCGAGTCCACTTTCGCCAAAGTCTTCTCCAGCTTCTCTGGGTATCTTTTAGCTAGCAACAACTGTTGTCGCAAACGGAAAAAATCTTTTCGCAACACGGAATCAGGTAAATTTTTAAACAGTTTTTCTAACATGGCGAGATTATAGAGGTATTTGTTGGAAAACGAAAGTAACACGAAGGTTCATGGAGAATACACTGAGTAAATTAAGAACAATTGTACAAATGTAACGGGTAATTAAAAGGATGATTCCGTAGAGTGGTTGGGGTTTCTCAATGGGATATGCTTTCATTATCATTACAATGTGTGTTATAATGTGTTTATTAAAATTAATCTAAATTTATCGAGCGACAATTATGACAGCTAAAACAGCAAGAGTTACCATTTTGACAACGCCTGATTTCAAGGTATATTTAGGAGCGCAAGCTAAAAAAATTGGTGTGAGTGTTTCGGAATTAATAAGAATGCGTTGCATCGAAGACAAAGAACCCAGTAGCGATGAGCTTTTATTAAAAGAGCTTATTGCCCAAAGTAAACAAGCTATTTCCAAAGCAAATACTTCTTTAGATAAAGGTCTAAATGACATTTCCGAAACATTAGCCTATTTAAAATCACAAAGGACTTAAAAATGAGCTTATTAAAAGATGCTGTTAGTGCTATGAAAGAAGTGATTTTGTTGTCAGATAAAGTTGAGCGTGTCGGTAAAGAATTAACCGATGTGTCAGGCGAATTAAGAAACCATGGCGACAGACTCATAAGACTAGAAACCCTTGTTGAAGTCGCTAAAGCGCGTAATGCAAACAATAGAATCGAAGATAAAAATTAAGATCAAAAGCATTTATCCACAGATTTCGCAGATGACACAGATTATAAAAAGAATGATGCCGTAGGGTGGGCTTGCCCACCGAAAGTATTTCTGAGACCTTGATAATCAAGCCGTTCTAAAGTGGTGGGCGAGGCCACACCTTACGGGTTGAGAGTTTTAAATATGGACTCTGTGTGAAATCAAGTGGGTAGATGATTATACTAGCTGCCTAAAACAAACCCACAATCAAAATTGGGGACGTGACTTTAGAGACTGTGAAAGTATTCTGATGACGAGTAAAAATGGCATAAAATACGTTACTATTCGTTGAAAAACTTGGAATTAGCCAGCTAGTCACTGCGTTTTCCGCCTCTATTAACGAATTTTCTACTCATTTTTCTTTCGCCCCATAATACTTTCACAGTCTCTTTAGTCGCGTTTTTTAATACTGCTTTTTCATAAAAGTAATCAATTTAAATCATCAATACTTCATCAAAACAGTCTTTCAGTACTAAAGTCCAGCCCCCAGTGTTGAGAGTTTACTTGTATAAGTAAAAATTACACAATGGAGGGAATTTCAATCAATCCATAAGACTAGTAAATTTCTTCTTATGTGAAATAATTTAGACTAGATTGCCCACTGTATTTCACATAGAGCCATTTTTAAATTAAAAATCGTGACTTTTGGGACTGGTTTATTCATATAAAATAGCTATAATCCGAGTTGTTTTAAAACTATGGGATAATCACGTGAAATTTAATGCTATATCACTCGCTCTAAGCGTTGTTATAATGTCTTCTTGCACTAAGATGGAAACAAAAAAAGCCATGACTTCAACAAATGATCTTTCAAAAACCAATCCATTATTAATGCAATGGACAGGTCCTTATGGTGGTACGCCTGCTTTTGACAAAATGGACATTGCTGATGTTGAATCGGCATTTGATTATGCTATGAAACAAAACTTGGCTGGTGTTGATGCTATTGCCAACAATTCAAAGCCTGCGACTTTTGCAAATACAGTTGAAGCTTTAGAAAAGTCAGGCAAGTTATTAGACAGAGGGTTTGTTTTCTATGGGTTATGGAGTGGTAGTTTGTCATCCCCTGAGTTTAGAAAAATTCAAGCAAAATTAACCCCTAAGTTTTCTGATATGTCATCTAAAATCCAACAAAATGAAAAATTGTTTAAGCGGGTTAAGACTGTTTATGATAACAGTTTAAAAAACCCTTTAGCAGCAGATCAACAACGGGTTGTGCAATTGACTTATGAAGGATTCGCCATGAGTGGTGCGGATTTAAGCAAAGCAGATAAGGAAAAATACGCGGCAATTAACAAAGAACTCTCTGGTATTTACAATAATTTCGCGAATAACATCTTGCACGATGAAGAAAATTACGCAACATTTTTTAACAAGTATCAATTGTCAGGACTGCCTGAGTCTTATGTGAAATCAGCAGCAGCGACAGCAGAATCTCGTGGCAAATCAGGCATGTATGCGGTAGTTAATACACGCTCATCAATGGATCCATTTTTGACTTATTCGGATGAACGAGAATTGCGCAAATCAGTTTGGGAAAATTATTATTCACGCGGTGATAATGGTGGTGAGTTTGATAATAATGCCAACATCACCAAAATATTACAGCTACGCAAAGCAAAGGTTAATCTTTTAGGATTTGATAATTATGCTCAGTGGCGCTTGCAAAATCGCATGGCTAAAAAACCTGAAAATGCATTAAATTTACTTAAAGCTGTTTGGCCTGCTGCCATTGCACGAGTTGATGAAGAGGTGGCTGATATGCAAGTCATTGCCAATAAGGATAACATCACTATAAAACCATGGGATTACCGTTATTATGCTGAAAAAGTCCGTAAAGATAAATACGCTTTAGACTCAAATGAAGTCAAACAATATTTAGAACTTAACAACCTCACCAATGCTCTGCATTATGTCGCTGGGCGTTTGTTTAATTTCAATTTCACGGCATTACCTGAAGGTGAGGTTAGTGTTTATCACCCAGATGTTAAGGTTTGGAAAGTCACTGATAAAACAACGGATAAGCTTGTAGGCTTATGGTATCTTGATCCGTATGCTCGCAAAGGTAAACGCTCTGGTGCTTGGGCAAACACATTCCGGTCACATACGACCTTTGAAGGTGAAAAAACTGTTTTATCGACGAATAATGCTAATTATGTCAAACCAGCGGCAGGTGATAAGACTTTAATCTCTTGGGATGATGCTGAAACGTTCTTTCATGAATTTGGTCATGCACTACACTTTTTATCTTCTAATGTACGTTATCCAACTCTAAATGGTGGTGTACGTGATTATACCGAGTTTCAATCACAATTATTAGAACGTTGGTTGTCAACGGACGAAGTGATTAGTCGTTATCTAAAGCATTACCAAACAGGCGAACCTATTCCGAAACAATTGGTTGCAAAAATCAAAAAAGCAGCAACATTTAACCAAGGCTTTGGCACAACAGAGTACTTGGCCTCAGCATTAATGGATATGGAGTTGCATTTAGCAGACCCAACAAATCTTGATGCTGATAAATTTGAACGCGAAACATTAGCAAAATTAAATATGCCAAGTCAATTGCCCATGCGCCACCGCACACCACAGTTTGGTCATGTTTTTTCAGGCGAAGGTTATGCCACAGCTTATTACGGTTATATGTGGGCAGATGTGCTAACTGCAGATGCCAGCGAAGCCTTTGCTGAAGCACCTGGCGGGTTTTATGATAAAGAATTGTCAGTAAAATTGGTTAAGTACCTATTTGCTCCACGTAACTCAATTGACCCAGCAGAAGCATTCAGGTTGTTTAGAGGTCGTGATGCCAAGATTGATGCTTTGATGCGTGACAGAGGATTTCCTGTACCAAAGTAAGTCTAAAAATACGGTAATTCAGGACTTCAAGAAACAGGACTTCAAGAAATCCTCATATCAAAGAAAATTATTTGATGTAGAGATGGGCATTTCTTGAAGTCCCAACAAGCTTAGACTGTAGTGCGGCATTATACCGCAGGGTTGATAATACAAATGAAATAGCTTCACATGCTGGCAGATTATTAGTAAATTGATAATTCTTTTTGCATTACATCCGCTCTTGCCTAGACATGGTGGCCGCTGCCGTTATATTTGCTGTCACATTTGAGCTAGTGATAAACATATCGACAATAAGGTCAACGGCAATAAGTATACCAATACCAGCTATTGGTAAACCAAGAGATTGGTGTCATAATCAACAATCCACCACTAGGAATGTCTGGCGAATAAAAGCTAAGCATACCGATGGCTGCGGCAATAACTAATATTTGTATTGTTGATAAATCAATACCATACAGATTAGCAACAAAATAGGTTCCTGTTGTTTTGGCAATAGGCGAGGCAAACTTAAATAGAGTCACGGCTATAGGTAAAACAACACCAGAAATTTTTGTTGAAATGCCAAGTTTTTCTGTTGCTTCAATGGTTGCAGGTAGTGCCACCAGTGAAGACCCGGGTACTAAAACCAATAACTTGAACAGGTGCACAGTGTTTTATAAAATCTTTTAATGGTATTTTTCCAACAAATGATGCCAAAGGATAAAGCATTAAAGTCACTGCCACAATTAATCCACAAGCAACCAACACAAATGATGCCAATGCTGTTAATGCATCAAATCCAAGCGTTGCAGATAGTGGCAAGACCAGAGCAGCCCACATAATCCATTGAATCAAAACAAACATGGCTCTTTTTATCGCTTCAAAGAATTGGACTATTGATTGTTGGTAGGCTCTTCACCGCTTAGATGAGTTAAAGGGTAGAATTCACGCCTTGGCAAATATCCGCAGTGATGAAGGCTATATGGCAACGATTGAAGAAAAAGAAGATGCATTTTGGTTATTGGAAAACCCTTGTTCCATCTGTGCCGCTGCCAGTACCTGTCTCAATTTTTGCCGCAGTAAATTGCATCTTTTTCAAAAGCTGTTTAAAGAACTCGCAACAATAACCCGTGAAGAACACATCATGCAAGGCGCAAGACGTTGTGCTTATAAAATTAGTCAAATAAGTTGAACTAATAAGCTCAAGAAAGTCTAAGTCAATTCATACGTTTGATTCTTTAATTATTGTGTCTCATGGTAAAATACACCGATGAAAAAACTAGTCTTTCTTTTACTTATTAATTCAATGAGTTCTCTTGCCATTAACTTAGATGGCATTCTTGATGATACACAATGGCAAGGTGCAGAACATTTTAACAAAATGCTTTTAGTAAAACCTTATATTTTGTCAAAAGCGCAATTCCAAACGGATATTTCAGTTACTTCAGATGAAAAAGGGATTTATTTTGGCATTAAGAATTTTCAACCTGCGGATACAAGAAACACTGATTCATCTGCCCGAGACCAACGAATTGGGTCAGATAAAAATCAAATTATTCTTGATTTTGATAATAATGGCATTGCGGCTTATTCTTTTGAAATAGGTGTTGGTGGCTCGATTAGAGATGGTATTTTTAGCAACGAAAATAATTTCTCGAATGAGTGGGATGGTAATTGGTCAGCAAAAACAAGTCAAAATGATGAGTACTGGGTTAGTGAAGTATTTATTCCATGGGATGTGGTTTCAATGAAAAAATCAGAGTCTGATATCCGCACACTTAAGTGGTATGTTTCTCGAACAATTGTTGATATTAATGAAGTTTATGCCAGTGTTGCTGCTGATAATACACGCCAACGTTTTATGTCAGAATTTGCAGAGTTGAGTATCAAAGATTTTGCTACCTCTTCCTTTTCTTTGTTTGGATATGCCACAGGACGACGTGATTTCCACAATCAAGAGAGTTCTTCTGATGTAGGGTTGGATTTGTTTTGGAAATCAGGCAATGGCAAGCAATTAACAGCAACAATCAACCCTGATTTTGGTCAAATTGAAAGTGATAGGTTGGTTGTTAATTTTTCTGCTACCGAAGTGTTTTTCAATGAGCGTCGTCCATTTTTCACCGAAAACCAATCCTTGTTTAATATTCAAGGAGCTAATGGCTTGCGTCTTTTGCACACGCGCAGAATTGGTTCTCGACCTGATGCAGGAACAGGTGATGCCAGTGATATTGATGCGGCTATTAAATACACTGACAACCGTGATAATATTACTTATGGTATGTTAGCAGCATTTGAGTCCAGTGGCAATGGATTTGCGGGCAGAGATTATTTTGCAGGACGAGTATTGCACCGATCACAAAGACAGTCCTTTGGTTTAACCACTTCCTTTGTCGATCGAGTTGATATAAATCGAACAGCAACTAGCCTGGCTTTAGATTATGAGTATTTATTGGGAGAAGACATTAAGTTCAAAAGTTTGATAGTCGCTGCTTCAACTAAACAAGATGAAGAAAAGACAAATGGTAGGAGCGTCTGGTTAAATGTTCAGCACCAAATTAACCCTAACCACAGTCACTATTTTGAGATTAGTCATTACGATGATGATTTTGAAATTAATGATTTTGGATTTTTGCCACGCAACAATTTAAATACATTTCGCTACCATCAAACTATCAAACAAACTGAATTTAATGAGTCGGCAGCAACCCAGCAGCGTATATTCAACCTTGATTTCTTTCATCAAGGTAATGACTCGGGAGACACTATTTCCCGAACTTATCAATTAAGTAGCACCAAGGAATTTAAAAATGCGACATCAATGCAGTGGCAAATTCGTTACAAAGAAAAAGGTGTTGATGACTTGATTAGTCGAGGACACGGCAACCTAAATACAGGTTCGGGTTATGAATTACGTGCGATATACCGCAGTTCTAATGTCAATAAGTTTCGTTACCATGGCTTCTATGAGTACCTCAATTATTTTAGTGAAGGAAGAGGTGTAGAAGTGCATTTACATCCCAGTTATTATTTTACTGACAACTACAGTATTTCTTTAAGTGTATTTTATTCGGATTATGGTGATTGGGTAAACTGGGAAGGTGATGAGTTATTTGCACGATACAAAAGAAAGCTACTCAATAATTCTCTGGATTTTAATGCCAACATAAGCCCAAAACAAGAATTGCGTATGCGCTTTCAATGGCTTGCAATTGATGCACAGGCTAATAAAGAATACCGTCTAGATTCAGTAGGGGGTTTAGTTGATACAGGTAATACTGTTAATGATTTTAGCCTATCTAATACAGCACTACAAATTCGCTACCGTTATGAAATAGCGCCACTATCAAATGTCTATGTTGTATATTCTCGTGGAGGGCAAATTTTTGAAGAAAATAGCAATAGCCTTGGTAATTTATTTACCCCTGGACTTTCCAATGTCACAGGTAATAACTTTTTGGTAAAAGTTAGGTATAAGTTTATGTAAATCAACTTTTTGGCAGGTTTAAAAACTATTATCTTATGAGAGGATTACATTAGTTGACAATTGTTGGTGTTTTTGTTATATAAATTACCATTAAAATAATGACGAGGTGAGTAATGAAAAAAGTTTTATGTTTGGTTGCGCTTATGGCAACCTGTTCAAGTATGGCAGCCAGTGGTGTTGATGAAGAGTATGATGTTAATGAAGCCTCTTCTAACCCAGCTGTTTCAACCAGTAATTACAGTTTTCCAACTGCTGTAACAGCTGCTTTATACAGTAATGGATCTTTAGTTAATGGAGTAGGAACTGGAGCAGGAGGCCTTGATGAAAGTATTCTTCAAAATAACACTTTGGCAATGAACTCCTTGGGAGCTGCTCATAGTATAGGTAGCGGTTTTAGAGTGGCAGATGACTTTGCCATTACAGGTCCAGATTGGAATATCACGGATATAACATTTTATGCTTACCAAACAAATGAAGTGGCTTCAACAATAACAGCAGTAAATTTAAGAATATGGGATGGAGTTCCTGGAGCAGCTGGCAGCAACATAGTATTTGGCGATGACACGACCAATATAATGACTTCTACAGTAAATTCAAACATTCTTAGAGTTGCCGAAAATACAACAGGTACAGCAACCAATCGTCAAATTGCGGCAAGCGATGTCGCTGTAAATATCACCTTACCAGCAGGCACTTATTGGTTAGATTGGCAAGTTGACGGATCTGGAGCATCGGGTCCTTGGGCGCCACCTATAACCATCACAGGTCAAGTAACTACAGGCAATGCCTTGCAATTTAATGGAGGTG
The DNA here is from genome assembly GCA_027067055.1 of Lysobacterales bacterium. GTDB lineage: Bacteria > Pseudomonadota > Gammaproteobacteria > Xanthomonadales > Marinicellaceae > NORP309. The sequence continues at coordinate 174,037 of JAMOMK010000114.1, forward strand.
CAGGTACATGGGATAATTTCCAGGATAGTGGCACAAATACTGACCAAGGTCTTCCTTTTATAATTCAAGGAACAATAGCAGCAGTACTAGCTCCACCAACACCTGTTCCTGCTGTAAATTGGATTGGATTAGCTTTGTTGTTAATGATGCTTACTTTTTTCTCAAGAAAGTTTTTGATAAAGCAATAAAGTTAAAAGTTCGTTTAAACAATAAAAAGCCTGTCACTGTCACCATTTCACAGGCTTTTTTATTGAGAGCATTATTCAAAACTATTTTTAAAAATTAAATCAGACGGCACAGTTATTGTTAGCGAATTGAGATTAACTGGATTTTCGTATGTACCAAAATAACTTGGAGAAACAAAAGGTTCAACAGCTGTACTTGTGCTATTATCAATAAAAATTATACTAATATTGTTAAAACAAATCGTGGGAGTGCCTGTAAAACACCCTTCGTCTTTAAAGCTGATAAAGTAACCTGTTCCTCCAATTTCTGATAGTTTTGATATGGCATCTATGTTTTTGTTAATTCCCATCACTAAACCATTAATGGGATATTGTGAATTAACTGCAAGTGTATAATTGTTTAACCCCAATTCCAATTGAACTATATCAGCAGGAAAAACACTTAATCCATTTATAACTGTGGCATGTGCAACAGAAAAATAAATAAACCCACTTAAGTCTACTGCAAATGCGTCAATCATTATGCTTCTTTCAAATGTATAAAAAATAGAAACGTTGTCGCAGGCAATATCATTACATTTTAATATCTCATTTTTTAATACAGTTAAGCTACCAAAAGAACCTTGTATGACAATATCATTATCAAATGAATAATAGCGCAAGCCATTTTCATCTTTGTGGTAACCATTAACAGTTGCATTTCGTACAGCAAATAACCACGAAGGTGTTTGCGAAACAATGTCTAAATTCGAGGCTGATAACTTTTCTCTAATAACTGTATTTTTTTGAACCGATAAAGAACTGGACGAGGTAAAGTCTATATCGGTAGTGTAATCCAAATTCAAATCAACTCCTGCCATGGACGCTTGGATTACAAACACAGAATAGCTAAAACACACTAGTTTTATTGGGCTATGGAAGAAGTTTTTCATTATAGGCCAATGCAACGAGCATCTTTACAAATACTTTCATCAGTATAAAACCCACAATCGGCATCAGCACTGGGGTTTGAGCCATTGTTTAAAAAGAAAACATTGCTACAAACTTGTGCATGAACACTATGCAAAAAATTGCCATAAGCATAAGAATCCTTAACCTTTAAATAACCATTATTAATAGCAGAGATTGCACTAGAAAAACCATATTTAGCATTTCTATTGGATTGCGAATCACTAATAACACCACTATGTAGAGTGATACCTCTATTATTTTCAGTTGCTTGGATGTTCATGATTTGATTCTCAAAATAGGAACCCGTTAAGATTGCAATACCTGCATCAAAGCCCCTCACACTGCCATTTTTTATGGTGATGTTATTATAGGAACCGCCTGAGGATTTTATACCATCAGCCACCATACTAGGGTGTGTACAAGATAAACTTGTACCAAAACCAGTACAGGTTTGAGGGCCGATTAAGGCAAAACCATTTAAGTCAAGAGTGACATTACTCGAGGTAATATCAATAACGCTTACTGATGTACTAGTGGAAACTAGGTTTGAAGTGAGTATATAGCTACCTGGTTGGGTAATAGTAATTGGGTAACCGCCAGTATCACTAGGAAAGCAGCCAGAATTTTTACACACTTCATTGATGGCAAAGATGCCATCATTAGCTTGTGATATGTTTGATATACTTAATATTAAAACTAAAACTATTTTTTTCATTTGTATTCTCCAAATTTTTTATTAGGGTAAACCCATATATTATTACAGTGTATATATTGATTAATGACTTACTAATTCCTGCATACATTTTGTTAAAGACTTTTGCACAACCTCTCTTTACTGCTCTACTCAAAACCATCATTAAAAATAGAATTATTGAAAGTTGCCATAAGAGACATAATATCTAAACGACCAAATGTGGATGCTGAGAAACTAAGAGGGGTATAAGCAATCTCATTGGTATCGGTTAATGGGTCATAAATGTAAATTAAATTAAATTTATCATCGTTTTCAAGACTATACAGAAATTTATTATTGGGTAGATAGCTTAATGCATCTATATTCTTGGTCGGATCATCAACATAGGGTGTGTATTCATAAGAATAACCAGTAGCTGCCTTGTATCGAATAATAGTCGAAGGCAAAACAGGCATACTAGGAAAGAGATAGGTTGAGGAATCTACAGTAAAAAGAACATCGCCATTTGTTGGATCTATGCTAAAAGCATTGATATTAAATTGACTATTATTAAAGAAATTTAAAAAATAAAGAGAAAGTGTATCACAATTATTATCATTGCAGCGAATAATGTCATTTTTGGATATTGATATACCATCTATGGTAACATCTGTATCAAATGAGAAATAATTTAACCCAGTGGAATCTCTATGGTAACCATCGACTCTTGCTCCTCTAATATTCCAAATTTTACTCGGTGATAGCTGAGAATTAACGACTCCTAGAGTATCAACTGCAACTTGGTTATGAAATAGAGTTAACGGTGTCGAATTGATATAATCAATATTGGTACTGTAATCTAATTCACTTAGGTAACTAGGTATTACTTGGCATAAAGCTAGTTGTGAATAAAGCATTAAGGCAATAATAATTGTTGAAATTTGTTTCATATCAACTCCCCTAGTTAATGCAATTGGCTGAAGGATCCTGGCAAAAGCTATTATTGGTATAGGTAGCGCATTGAGAGTCACCACCACTAGAATTATTAATGACACCATTTTCCCTAAAGAAAACATTACTGCATACACGCGCACTAGCACTATGCGCCCAATTTCCATAGGCCGATGAGTCCTTGACGATTAAAGAACCATTTTGACTGCCAGTTCCTGTACTACCAAAGCCTCGTGAAAGATTTCTATTGGCTTGAGAATCCTTAATAATACCATTGGCAATCAAAATACCTTCTTCGTTTTCTTCAGCAATAACATTACTGACCATATTGCCCTGATGTGCACCGCCAAGAATTGCGATACCTGAATCAAAACCCTTTATGGTTCCATTTTTGATTACAATACTGTCGACACTATTGGGACCACTAATACCATCAGATGTCATGCCCGCATTTGTACAAGTTAATATGCTCGCACTAGGCGCCGTTCCCAATCCAAATCCAGTGCAAGTTCGCGGACCAATAATAGCAAAACCATTTAAGTCAATGGTGACATTACTGCTTGTAATACGAATCACATTAGTATTTACAAAAGTAGTCACTAAATTTGATGTCAATTTATAGCTACCTGGTTGAGTTATAGTTATTGGGTACCCTGAGGAATCCCCTGAAAAACAACCAAAACTAACACAAGCTTGATTAATAGTATAAATACCATTATCAGCGTGCAATAAACCTGTTGTGAATAACAGTAGTATTAATAGACTTTTTTTCATAATTTTCTCCAAAAAGATGTTATAGAAAATGCAGAATTAACATTTTTCATAAACCTCTTTCCGATTTAACAGAAAAAAACATGACATTAATCTTATAATTTAAGTAAAATAAAACAAAATCAGGTGAATTTCATAATGAATAAAGAACCTATTACTGTTTTATTGCAAAAGGTTAAATCGGGTAATAATGAATTATTAGCCGATATCTATACGCGTTTGTATGATGAAATAAAACAAATAGCTCAATACCAAATCGACAAACTCAATACAGGGGAAACCATAACCCCTACGGTTTTAACACACGAATGTTTTATCAAGCTCACTCAACAAAACAAAATAAACATCAGAAATAGTCAACATTTTCTAAATTGCTTATCCATTAGTATGCGGCAGTTGTTGGTTGATGTGTATCGTTCTAAACTGCGTTTCAAAAGAGCGAGTCAAGGAATCACAAAAAGTTTTACTCAAATTGCAGGTGATGAAGATATAGATTTTAAGATACTGGAATTAAATTATCTGCTTGAAAAAGTGGAAAAAATTGATGAAATTTATGCGAAAATACTTAACTATAAACTTATCTTAACCATGACTTTTCCTGAAATTAGTCAAGCGATTGGAAAGTCAGAAAGGCAAACTATAAGACTGTGGAACCAAGCAAAATCATTACTTTTGGCATTATCAAAAGAGAATTACAAATAAAATAATTGTTCATATGTCATGATTTTTCAGCACTTATCGAATGGTTAATGATAGGCTCATGTGAAGGGGACATTGAATGTCACAAGATCAAACACAATTATGGAAACAAGCGATAGAGATTTACAAAGGCATCTCTGAGCTTTCTATTGCAGATGCTATTCTTCATGTTGATAGTATTCACAATCTTAGCTATGAGTTAAAACAAGCGGTCATCACCTTAGTTAACTCAGGCAATCAAGCCTCTGAATACATTGACAAAAACTTCTCACCTCAATTAGTAGAACAAAAAAATAGAGAGATAAACTATAAAGTTGGCGATGACCTAGCTGACTATCACCTACTAGAGGAGCTTGGCAAAGGTGGTATGTCTTATGTTTTTAAAGCCAAACGCAAAGATGTTGAACCACAAAAATTGGTGGCTATAAAAATATTTTCGCCAAAGAGTTATTCGCCCCAATTACTCAAACATTTTATCAGTGAACAAACCATCTTATCCGAATTATCACACCCCAATATTGTGGATATGTTACACGGTGGCAAGACCGAAGATGAAACCACTTATTTGGTAATGGAATTAATTGAAAAAGCGAGACCGATAAATGATTATTGTAAAAAACTTAAAACCAAGCAAAAGATAAACTATATTCTACAATGCGCACAAGCCTTAGCCTATTCTCACTCAAATCTCATTATACATCGTGATTTAAAGCCTGATAACATACTCATCGACAAAAACGGACTGTTAAAAATAGTGGATTTTGGCATTGCCAAATTAATCAACAACGATATAGCGGGAAACAAAACCACCATAATGGCACTGACACCCAACTATGCTGCTCCTGAGCAGATAAACTCCGAAAAAATTAGCACCAAAACTGATATTTTTTCACTTGCTGTTGTGGCACTTGAACTAGTGTTTGGAGAAAAATTCCTTCCAAAAGACCGGTTAATTAAGTCATGCGAAAAAGATGAGCAAGCCATTGACTCCACCCTAAAAAAATTAACTGTTGATAAAGACCTAAAGAACATTCTCCACAAAGCTTTGGCTCAAGAACCCAAAGAACGTTATGCTAGCATGCAATCTTTTGCTGATGATATGGAAAATTATCTTAATAATTTACCCGTAACTGCCACTTCCCAGTCCTTATTTTATCGGCTAGGAAAGTTTGCTAAACGTCGTAAAGCCTTGTTTATCAGTTTAATGGCGTTATTAACCACTTTGATTGCTAGTCTAGTTTTGACATTACATCAAAACCAAAAAATAAGGATTGAATCGGCAAAAGCACAAAATGTAAAAGCCTTCATGTTAGAAACTTTTAGTCAATCTAATCCTGATTACCATGCAGGGGCAACGATTACAGCGAAAGATTTGTTAAACAATGCCGTGAATAAATTAGAGAAGAACAGTGCACTGCAAGATGATGTGAAATTTGAATTGTACCAATCATTAGGCATGGCATATGATCAATTGGGTTTGGCTAATGAGGCATTAGACTTATTTAGGAAAGCCATAAATCTCAAACCTAACAATCCAATTATGCTTGCCTATTTAGCCCAAGCCTTGTTTGATACCAAACAACAAAAAGAGTTTGAACAACTACTGTCACGTGTAGATGAAACCCAATTTGATGACTTTCCACAAGCAAAGTTTTCTCTAGCACGGGTGCGAAACCTTACCAGTAAGGGACAAACTAAAGCAGCCCTAGCATTATTAAGTCATGTTAAAAAATTACCAAAAATCCAAAAAAACACCGCGCTAATGTCCGAACTCACCGGTATGCAGGCGGGTGCTTATTTTATGCAATCGGATTATAAAAAGGTTGAACAAGTTTTAGTTTCAGCACTTAAAAGTTATGATCTGCCAGACAATCACAGCATTATGCTCTCCACACAACTTGATATGGGTATATTGTATAATGCTATGGGAGAATATGATAAATCATTAAATATTTTTCTCAAAATTGAGCCACTTTACCTTGAAACCATGGGAGCCAGTTATCCTGAATTAGGTCAGCTCTATTTAAAAATGGCCAGTGATTATTTAGCAAAAGGCCAATTAAATCAAGCTCAGGTTGCTGCACAAAAATGTTATGAAACTTATGTGCGTATTTATGGCAAAAAAGGAGCACAAGTTGCTAGGGCAATGAATATGTTAGCGGTTATTCATAAAAGAAATTTTGAAATTGATAAAACCATTGGTTTGCTAGAAGATGCTATTGACCTGTTAAATCAATCCTATGATGCTGATTACCCTTTAACGTTAGATTTGAAGAAAAACCTTGCCAATAATTACTTGCAAAAAGGACAAAACCAAAAAGCATTAACATTATTACAACAAGTGCATAAAATTCAACTTAAAAAACTGGGTGAAAATAATGATGCCACATTAAGTACAGAAAACTCCTTAGTTTTAGCCTTATTGAAATTAAATAAAACAGAAGAAGCGAAACAATTAGGAGAGTCCACCTTAACAAAAATCACCAAAACTCTACCTATTAAACACCGCTTAAACAAATCCATACGTTTTAATCTTGCTCGGGTTTATGATAAAAAAAAGGATTTCAAAAAACGTCTAGAATTGTTACTTGAAATAGAAACACTATCCACTGGAAGTGAAACCAACCCTGATTATCCTATGATTCTCTTAACCATAGGACAAGCCTATAATGATTTAGATAAAACTCAAATGGCTGAAAATTATTTCTTAAAAGCCCTAGAAGCCAATACTAAAATTTATTCTGGTGAACATATTCAAGCCTTGCAATTGAAATTACAGTACGCTAAATTTTTAAAACAAAGAAACAAGGGAAAACAAGTCAAAAAAATAACCCAAGAAGTTAAAAAAATTATTGTAAGTAAAAACTATCATAATGCCAAACTCGATAAATGGTTGGCTGATTTAGATGAATAAAATCCTAAAATGGCTCTTTAAATCCATCAACGAATATTGAATCATTAATAATATGCACATTTACCGTATCTGGCATAACCACATTAAATGGCGTTTGTTGGTTGGATAATGTCACGTAAAAATCCTCTATCATTTATTATGTTGAATCGGAAATTAAAGTGATGGTAATAATTGTTGTCCATGGACTCCATCATCACCCACAAAAATCAAATTACTGCTGTAGGCTTATTATTATCTAAAAAACCACTTACAGAACCTAAATTTGAATCCGCTACTAAGGTTGTGCCAATTTCTGTACCATTGGTGAGCCACATTTCAAAACTATAATCAACCACTCTATCATGACTTAACTCGTATCAAAGGGGTGGATCATGTTGACTTTAAAATTTTTGAACTCTATCTTCCAAACAAAATTAATCAACTTGAAAGTTCTTTTAAAGAATCTTAATCTCTAAAATAGTAATGGCTTCGATGGGAACAGAAGTAGAGTCAATTTTCTTACTATATCCCACTCTTACCTGTGAAATGGCATCAAGAATTTCCATACCTTCAACGACTTCACCAAAAACAGTATAGCCCCAGTTTTTTGCATTGGGGTCTAGTGAGGGAGTGTCTATTAAATTAAAATAAAACTGTGAGGTTGCTGAATGCGGGTCGTCATAGCGTGCCATGGCGATAGTGCCTCTAGTGTTTTTTAGACCATTGCCCGATTCATTGAAAATTTTGCCACAAGAAACTACTTCTTTATAACCTTTCAAATACCCACCACCTTGGATAACAAAATCCTTTTCCACGCGATGAAAAATTGTATCTTTAAAAGCACCTGACTTTACATACTTTAAAAAGTTATTGACTGTTATTGGGGCTCTGTCACGATCGAGCTCGACAACAATATCGCCCATAGATGTTTTGATTTCAATTTCTGGAAATGTTTCATCAGGATAGGCTTTGCCTTTCTCACAAGCAAAAGAACTTGATAAAATGGAAATGAAAATAAGTAAAATGAGTTTATTCATTATTAATAACCTGCAACCATTTGGATTGAGTTAAAAAAGGCTTGGAAAGTAACTCTATACGTAAATCGCCTTTACTACTGTTTAAGCAACGATTGGCAAATGTACTATCTTTTAAGCTGTTAGATAAATTTGCACAGGGGTCTTTTAATGCCATTTTCTTTAATTCTTGCTCAATGACTTCTGTTGTTATGAGCTTTGTAAGTTCGGCACGTTGTTCGCTTGCACATCGTGCAGGTGTTGTTTGGCAGATGTTGAAATTAATGTTGCTTGGAGCAAGGTAAAGCTCTTTACGTTGTAAAATACGTACAGGTGGTGCAATTTCTGTGCGGTAAATTTGCTTTAATAATAGCCATTGACGCATTTGATTGTATAAATTTTGGTGAAAGGGGTTCATGTGTGAATAGAATTGGTGTAAATATTCCAGTTCTCTTTGCAGGCTGGGTTCATTACTTTGATGCATTATTTGGTTTGCCTTAATAAGGTTTTTTGTGTTCTTGCTAAGCTTGGTATTTGCTAGCTGCCTTTGTGCCAAATTGAAGTCTTTTAAATACAGCGCCTGAGCTAACAATGTTTTGTTATCTGGCTTAACTTCAGTCGGTTTACCACAACTTATAACAAGTAAACTAATAAGTGCGATACTAAATAATTTGATTTTCATAAAAGACTCTCTTGTAGTTGTTCTTTGTGTCGGTGTAGCCATGTAATTTGTTCTAATGTTTCAGGGACTCTAAGCCCTCTGGTTTTACTTAAATCCATTAGAGCTAAATCGACTTGTACACCATTTTTGATTAATAAAGATGCTGCTGTTATGCCTGTTCTGCCAATGCCAGCATAGCAATGGATTGCAATAATTTTATTCTTATTCAATGCCTGTGATAATTTTTCTATAAGTTGATTGAAAGGTAAAAAAAACTGAGGGACGCAGTGGTCTTGAATGGGAAAATTGACAAAAATGATGTTTTGTTCATGGCATTCATTACCTTCTTGAGCAAGTGAAAACTGTTCAATTTCATGTTGTTGTAACAGTGAAACAACACAATCAACTTCTAATGATTTTAAAAATTCTATATATGCCTTGAGTTGAACTCCTCCTGGAGGTTTCGGCATCATAATGATTGAGCCTCTTTCAAGGCTTAATTGAAATACGTGTTTTTTCCATTGTTTAAATAAGAAAATTTTGTCGGAATTAATGGTAGCATTTAGCATAGATGAAAAAAATTAAAGTATTTTGTAACAAAGTAACATAATATACGTTATTAGCCTAAAACAATAGGAAAATAAGGCATACATGAACATTTGGTTCCGCCTACAGGTAAATAAAAATCAGAACGGTCTCTATGCAGTATGCTACCAAATGTTAAAAGACAGCTTGGAAGCAGAAGAGGTTGTGCAAGATGCATTTATGAAATTGTGGCAAGCAAACGAAAAAGGCACAAAACAACCCAGAGCTTGGTTATACCGCGTTGCTAAAAACCAATGTCTGGACATTATTAGACGAAGAGTGCATGAAGCAAAATACCAACAGCACAGTTTGTTAGACACACAAGTTGCACGATCTGCCTGTGATGAATTGCAAAATGCAGAATTATCAGAGCATATCAGTTCAGCGATAGAAGAACTCAAAGAGCCGTATAAGTCGCTCATTGTTTTACGAGAAATTAGTCGATTAAGTTATCAACAATTAGCAGATGTTTTGGATTTAAATGTACAACAAATCAAAGTGTATTTGCATCGAGCAAGAAACACATTGAAAGAAAAGTTAACCGATGTCGTATAATAAGGTATAACAAAAGAAGAAAACTATGAAAACAGTATTAGAACAAAAGATAGAAGATGAGTTAGATAATTATTTTGAATGCGCAGGTAAGCGAAAGTGTCCAGCAAGCATGAAAAACAACTTGTATGCACAAATTGCAGCAGAAAAAAAGATAACGTGGTTTAATCCGCGACTGGCTATGGCTGGTTTATCCATGGTCTTTGTTTCTGCCTTGGTGATAAACTTATCAAACAAACACCAGCAACAAGAACAACTCATGCAAGCACAGACTGAACTACAGGTTGCCATGCATTACATCAATCAAGTATCGATGAAATCATTGTCAGCAGTCAATACCAATGGCATTAAACCTGGGTTGATTATACCCTTAGCAAAAACTTACGCATCCCTTTAAATGGAATGAATATTATGAAAAAAACAATTTACTCTTTATTAATTAGCATAGTTTGTACATCTGCACTAATGGCTCAACCTCAGACTCCACAACCGCCAGAGGCCTCTCTTGCTTCAATAGTTGGTTCAGAACCAACAGTTGAAATTAATTTGGGCGCAATGATGCTAGGTTTATTGTCTTCTGCAACAGAAAGTGAAGAACACGGTATTGCACAGGTTTTATCCAATCTTGATACAATTAAGGTCACCGTTTTTGATCTTGAAAATTCGGTTAAAATGAACACGCTAAAAACCAAGATAACCGCATTGACAGAGATAAAAAAATCACAAGGCTATGAGGTGTTAGCAAAGGTAAAAGAAGATGACTCTTTGGTTTATGTTTTGGCAAAAATGGATAAGAAAAACTTTAAATCTTTAAGCGTATTTGCCTTGGATGACAACGACGAGTTAGTTCTTATTGACATTAATGGCACTATTTTAATGTCTCAATTAGGCAGTTTAATGAAGCACTTTGATGTTGATTTGGATCTAAATGGCTTGAAATTGAAAAATAGCAGTAAAAAAGAAGACTAAATCGTTTACAACGGCAAAAGATAGCTTTATCATACGCCGTTCAAATTTTATAGCAGTTTAACAAGTAAGCGCTAGTTTTTAGGAATAATATTATGAAACAAGGTATACACCCAAATTATAACGAAGTTGTGTTTCAAGATTTGTCATCAGACTTTAAATTCTTGACTCGTTCAACTATGCACTCAAAAGAAACAATCACTTGGGAAGATGGTAATGAGTACCCTTTAGTAAAGGTTGAAATCTCATCTAAGTCACACCCTTTTTACACTGGCAAGCAGAAAGTTGCTGATACTGGTGGACGTGTTGATAAATTCCGTCAGAGATACGGAAGAAAATAAGCACAAACTTAGGGTAAGAAATCTAAATCCTGATAAGTTTTTTGATTTGTCAGGATTTTTTTTGTCTAAAATTTACAAATAAAAATAGTCGCAAAGTTTGTGGAGTAAAATTCCGTTTTAAGTTAAAATAGTCAAATCTTTTACTTTGGTTACTTTGTTGGGGGCAGCGAAGCAATCAAACGTATGTTTTAAACACATAAACATAGGGGTTATTCTATGAGCAACAAACACGTTACACTAAATTTTCCTGATTCAAATCAGTCAGTCGAGCTTCCAATTATTACTGGGTCAATGGGACCACCAACATTTGATTTAAAAACCTTACACAAAAATTCTGGTTATTTCACTTATGACTCTGGTTTTGCCGCAACGGCGGCATGCCGAAGCGCTATCACATTCATTGATGGTGGAAAAGGTGTGTTACTTTACCGTGGTTATCCAATTGAACAGTTGGCACAAAATTCAAATTTTGTTGAAACATCTTATTTACTCTTAAATGGTGAACTTCCCACAAAAGACCAGTACGATAGTTTTGATACCGAAATTCGTTACCACACTATGGTTCACGAAAAAATGAAAATGCTAATGTCGGGTTTCCAATACGATGCACACCCAATGGCAATGATGGTCGGTGTTGTGGGTTCATTTGCTGCGTTTTACCATGATTGGATGGATATGTCTGATCCTGAGCATAGGCGTTTAGCTGCAGTCAGGTTGATTGCCAAAATGCCAACAATAGCGGCATCGGTTTACAAAAATTCAGTTGGGCAGCCTTTTGTTTATCCACGCAACGATTTAAACTTTACCGAAAGATTGTTGCATATGATGTATGCCGTACCATCTGAGCCCTATGAGCCAAATCCTGTAGCAGCAAAAGCCCTTGATTTATTGTTTATGCTGCATGCAGATCATGAGCAAAATGCATCAACATCAACAGTCAGACTTGTTGGTTCAACTGGAGCCAATCCTTTCGCCTGTGTTTCAGCTGGTATTGCTTCACTTTGGGGACCTGCTCATGGTGGTGCCAACGAAGCGGTATTAAATATGCTGGATGAAATTGGTGATGTTTCAAATTGTGATAAATACGTAGCAAAAGCCAAAGATAAAAGTGATAAATTCCGCTTAATGGGCTTTGGTCACCGTGTCTATAAAAACTTTGATCCACGTGCGACCATTATTCGTAAAGCCTGTCATGAAGTACTCAATGAATTGGGTGTTAATGATCCGCAATTAGAGTTGGCAATGAAGCTTGAAGAGATTGCACTAAAAGATCCGTACTTCGTTGAGAAGAAGTTGTATCCAAATGTGGATTTCTATTCAGGAATCATTTATAAGGCTTTAGGTATTCCAAAACAAATGTTTACTGTGATGTTTGCTATCGCACGTACAGTGGGCTGGGTTTCACAATGGTTAGAGCAGTACGAAACAGCAGATACACGCATAGGTCGTCCTCGTCAAGTGTATACAGGTCCTACAACTCGGGACTATAAAGACTTTTCAGATAGATAGACTTTAATGCTGTCACAAGCAGTTAAACTACGTATCGAATTACTGGGTCTAAATCCACTGGATTTAGACCCAGTTTTGTTAGATAACACAGATTATCATATCGAGTTATACCAGCAAAAGCTTTCTGTCTTCAATAAAAAAGATAAACATCATGTCTTTGTTGATTTCCAATCCAAACAATTGCAATTTCGTTCCCAAGCACACCTTAATGCTGAACTAGTCATCAAAGCCGTACTCGGCAAGAAAAAACAACCCACAACAATAATGGATTGCACCGCAGGATTTGGCAAAGATGCTTATCTTTTGTCACTCACAGGTTCGCAAATAATTGCTTACGAATCCAATCCTCTGATGTGTGCGTTGCTCAAAGATGGCTTAAATCGGGCAGGAATTGAAAGCATAACACTGCACAAAAAAGATGCCTTGCAAAATATTATAAAAACCACCTGCGAAGTCATCTACATCGACCCCATGTATCCTGCAAGCAAAAAATCAGCCAAAAACAACAAACAAATGACATTCTTACAAAGTTTTGTCGGACACCAAGGGCAAATGGCTGAAGATTTGTTCGAACAAGCCAAACTCTCAAAAGCAAAAAAAATCGTCATCAAACGCCCAGTCAAAGCCGATTATGTCTGCAACAAAAAACCCACTTCACAAGTCATCGGAAAAGCAGCAAGGTTTGATGTTTATGCGCAGTAGGTTACTAATTTTGCTTTTTATTTCAAGTACTGTGAGTGCTGGCGGAAGTGGTTTGGCACATGTTATCCCTGATTTCTATGGCTTTTTTAAATCTATAGGGCTTATTATTTTACCCTTTATTATTATTTACGCTTTTTTCTTTTCTCTACTAAGTTTGTGCAAAACTTTTAAATTTTTTACATTAAAAAACTCAGATATTAAATTCATAACATTCATCATCACAACAGCCTGTTACTTATATGGGTTTTCTGTTTATTATGGTAATTAAGGTTTTTAAGACTTTTTTCATTACCGTTATATTTTCAATTGGACGATGATTGATTCTATCTATTTTACTAGGTATCCTGATTCAAGTAAGCACGGCTTACCCACCAAATTTAATACTTGTTGATTATCGGAGTTTATTAAAAACTGTTGGTTGGGCTAACCCTAATGGCAGGTTATTCCAATAGAAGTAATCTCTCACTACGCCAAACCCGAACAATGTGGATAGTCAATTCTTCTCTCAGGTAAACAATTCTAAAAGGTGGGTGGATTAATTCACGAATCTTTTCTTGATTAAATTCAGGGACTTTTCGACCTTTATCTGGGTTATCTGGCAATGTTTCAATATGTTCAATAATGTCATGTACAAATTTGTCCCCAACATGTGGTACCAGTTGAGATTTATAATAATCTTTAATATCTTGTAAATCGGCAAAAGCAGAATCTGAAATACTGATTTTCAATTTATAATCCCAGTTTTACTTTAACACTATCAAGTGTTTGCTCTTTACCTGCTTTTATTTCTAGCAATCCTTGGGTAACTGCTTTCATAAAATCCCTCTCTTCTTGCATGTTTTCAAATTCCTCAAGCCCTTGAATAACTGCTACTCCGCGCCCTCGATTGGTGAGTAAAATAGGTCTTTTGTTATCTTTAGTGCGATTGACAAACTTACCTGGATTTACTTTCAAATCTGATAAAGACACTATTTCTTCTGAAAATTTTATTGACATAATTTTATACTGGTGCTGTTAATAGGTGCTAATTATAGCACTTCTATTATAAATTTTTTATCCTTATGATTGTCAATCCACGTAAAGTGGGTACACTCACCAAATGCAATACTCATTGACTCTAATACTTCAATGATTAAAATGTTTTACATTTAATGGTACAATATTCCTCTTTGATTTTTTACAACCTCTTATGAATAAACTTCAATCTTTCGCCAAGGGACAATGGCACACTGCAAGTGATGGATTTCGTCCGTGCTTTAATGCCATAACGGGTGAGAAAATTTTTGAGCTTTCATCTGATGGACTCGATTTTTCGGGTATGTTGGATTATGCCAAAGACAAGGGCGGTAAAACCCTGCGAGCAATGACTTTTCACGAACGGGCTTTGATGCTAAAAGAACTGGCTCTTTATTTATTGTCACGCAAAAAAGAGTTTTACCAGTTGTCTTTCTTAACTGGTGCAACCAAGCTTGATTCGTGGATTGATATCGAGGGTGGCATTGGCACTTTGTTTGTTTATTCTGGCAAAGGGCGTAGAGAATTGCCTGATCATAATGTTTTTGTTGATGGTAATTTAGAAATGTTATCTGCCAGTGATCAGTTTATTGGTCAGCATATTTGCACATCATTACAAGGTGCTGCCGTGCATATTAATGCTTTTAATTTTCCCTGTTGGGGCATGCTTGAAAAACTTGCACCCACCTTGCTTGCAGGTGTGCCTGCTATTGTTAAACCCGCGTCAAACACGTCATTTTTGACTGAAAAGATGTTTCATGCCATTATTGAGTCAGGTATTTTACCTGATGGTACTGTGCAATTGATTTGTGGCTCAACTGGAGATTTGTTAGATAATTTGGATTGCCAAGATGCGGTGGCATTTACTGGTTCTGCAACGACTGGACAGTATTTAAAATCAAATAAAGCCATAATGCATAATTCTGTGCGCTTTACTATGGAAGCCGATTCACTCAATTGCTCAATTTTAACACCTGATACACAGATTGATTCGCCAGAGTTTAACTTTTACGTTAAAGAAGTGGTACGTGAGATGACGATTAAATGTGGGCAGAAATGTACCGCTATTCGACGAGCTATTGTCCCACGTGAATTGCTTTCACCTGTGGCTGATGCTATCAGTGAACGACTAGCTCGTATTGCTATTGGCGATCCATTGAGCGAAGGGGTGAAAATGGGATCACTTGCCAGTGAAGCCCAGCGTACCGAGGTGCGAGAACGCGTAGCTGAATTATCCAAATATGCTGAATTTATTTATGGCAATCCCGATGAAGTTGAAACGCTTGGAGCTGATAGCCAAGCAGGTGCATTTATCAATCCCATTTTGTTGGCTTGTGAAAATCCATTAGAAGACACCGAAGTTCATGATATTGAGGCTTTTGGTCCAGTTTCCACTTTGATGCCTTATGATAGTTTGAGTGAAGCCGCACAATTAGCCAATATGGGTCAAGGTTCTTTAGTGGGTTCGGTTTTTGGCTATGACGATGAAATTGTTTCTGATTTAGTGATGAATACTGCCAGTTTCCACGGCAGAATGGTGTTGATTAATCGTGATAGTGCTGAATTTTCAACTGGTCATGGCTCTCCGCTTCCACATATGACCCATGGTGGTCCAGGGCGTGCTGGTGGTGGTGAAGAAATGGGTGGAATTCGTGGTGTTATGCATTACATGCAACGCACAGCCTTGCAAGGTTCGCCCACAACTATTAGTAAAATTTGTAATAAATTTATTGGTAATGCCAAGACTAAAGAAGCACCTAAACATCCGTTTAAATTGTATTTTGAAGAACTGGAAGTTGGACAGAGCTTACTTTCAAAATCCAGAACGATTACACTGGATGATATCGAAAAGTTTGCCGACCTCAGTGGTGATAGATTTTATGCCCATATGGATGATAAAGCCGCTACTGAAAATCCTTTTTTTGATGGACGTGTTGCTCATGGCTATTTTATTGTTTCGATGGCAGCAGGTCTTTTTGTTGAACCAAATCCGGGTCCAGTTTTGGCCAATTATGGTGTGGATGACTTGCGATTTACCGAACCAGTTTATCCAGGTGATGATTTAAGGGTAAAACTAACGTGTAAACAAAAATCTTATCGTCGAGGTAAAGGCTATGGCGAGGTTCGATGGGATATTGCCATAACTAACCAAGAGGATGTAGTGGTTGCAGCTTATGATATTTTGACCATGGTTGCCTCAAATACGGAGCCTTTCGACGATGCTTAAACATTTTTGCCACTTTTGGCTCAAGGTCTTCAAGTGGAAGACTATTAACAATTTTCCAAAAGAGCCACGCTATGTGGTGATTGCTTATCCACATACCAGTAACTGGGATTTTCCTTTGGGTATTTTTTATATAATTGCCTCTGGTGTGCCTTTTCGTTACATGGGTAAAGATGCCTTATTTAAATGGCCGCAGAAATACTTATTTAAAGCTTTGGGTGGGTTTGGGGTAGACAGAAGTAAAACCACAAAACTCACCACACGTATGGCTGAGTTTATCAACTCACAAGATAAAATTGCATTGGCTCTGGCTCCCGAAGGAACACGTTCAAATATTAAATACTGGCGCACCGGCTTTTATTACATTGCATTGGAAGCTAAAATCCCTATAGCGATGGCTGTATTAGATTTTGAAAACCGTGAAGTCGGGATTAAGGACAGTTTTATGCCAACTGGTGATATTGATGCCGATATGGAGATAATTAAAGCATTCTATAAAAATGTAAAAGGTAAGTACCCTGAAAAACAAGGGAAAATTAAGATTCAATCAAAAAAATGATTTACCTGCATGTTTATCAAAATCAAGAGGATGTTAAGCAACAATCAAAAAAGTTGTTGTATAAAAATTTGTCGGCTTACTTGCAACAAGAAATTAATGAAAATGATGTCACTTACAACCCAAATGGTAAGCCAACAGTTGAGGGTTTGCACTATTCGGTAAGCCATTCAAAACATGTAGTAGTTCAAGCTTTTGCTCACACACAAGTGCTGGGTGTTGATGTTGAATATATTAATCGTGAGCGGAATTATATGGCATTAGCTAAACGCTATTACCATCCACGAGAGTTCTTGTTAATGGAATCACTGGTGCCTGAACATGCCTGCCGATTATTTTATACATTATGGAGTTTAAAAGAAGCGGTTTGCAAGGCAGAAGGCGGGAGATTATGGTATTATTTGTCAGGCAATTATTTGGATCACAATCAACAACTCTTAAAAGAAATGAATGGAATGGCATTAACTATTATCAATGACACAGAAGGCTTTAGCTTAGCCTTAGCTTCTTATGAAAATACAGAAATTAAGGTTGTCTCATGACTAGAATGGTTGTTTTCATACTAATGGTTGCTTTAACAGCCTGCCATCCAAGCCAAAAAATTATCAAACAGGTTAATCAACTAACACAGATTAAAAAAGACAAGTCAGTAAAATGCCCTGTCACTGATATAACTCGTTGTGCTATTGACTCTCCATTAAGTGCATTATACCAATTAAGCATTCAAAATAAACAAGATCACGTTACTTTGTTGGACAATGGCGAAGAGTCGCTGTTGATTCGATTGCACTTGATAAAGGCAGCACAAGAAAGTATTAATATACAAACATTTATTTGGGTTAATGATGAAGCAGGGCACTTGGTACTTGCAGAGTTGTTGGAAGCGGCTAAACGTGGTGTCAAAGTGAATATTATTATCGATCAATTATTTTCAATGGGGAACAGTTGGTTTTTGGCAGAACTAGCAACTTTACATGAAAATTTTACAGTTAAAATGTTTAACCCAACATTTAATGAAGGCCATACTTCTGCGTTTGATTTTTTTAGCGCACTTGCCTGTTGTTTGTCAACTCTTAATCGGCGCATGCATAATAAATTATTTTTGGTTGATGATAAGTACGGGATAAACGGTGGTCGCAACTACCAAGACCGTTATTTTGATTGGGATGAAAAATTTAACTACCGAGACAGAGATGCACTAGCTATAGGTTCTGTAGCACAAGAAATGAAGCAATCTTTCAATCATTTCTGGCAGTCGCCTTGGGTAGTGCCTTTGGAAAATCTAGATGATATTGTTTATAGAATTTTAAATAATCAGGAAAACAAATCCAGTTGGCTCATAGCACAAAAGCCGAAGGCAGTGCAATTGAGTATCAAAGCATTTGATTATCAATTAATACAAAAATTATTTGTTGATACGGCAATTGCAGTTGAAAATATTGAATACTTTAGCGACTCACCAGAAAAATTGTTCGTTAAAAATCGTGAAACAAAGAAAACATACAAGCAAATGAGCCTAAAGATAAAAGAGTTGATTTTATCTGCTCAATCAAGTTTGTTAATGCAAACACCTTATTTGGTTTTAAGTAAAAAGGCTTATAAATCCCTCAAATCATTGCACAAGAAAAAACCAAATGTTGAGATTACAGTATCAACAAATAGCTTATCCTCAACAGATGCATTTTATGTTTATGCTATTTCATTCAAGCATAAAAAGAAGTATTTGAAAAAGATAGGCTTAAATATTTTTGAATACAAACAATCACCTGGCTATAAAGCAGAGATGTTTGGCCAAGATTTCCCCACAAATGATACACGTTTTGGACTTCATGCCAAATCAATTGTAATTGATGAAAATATATCATTAATAGGTTCGCATAATTTTGATCACCGTTCAGATATTCTAAATACAGAATCTGGTTTGATTATTGAATCGAAGGCAATGGCACAGTTGCTTACACAGAAGATAACAGTAGACATGCTACCTGAAAATTCGTGGACAATAGCAGCCAATAAAAAAATCCCAGTGCTAAGTTTTTTTAGTGGGCTTATTGCTAATGTATCACGATCACTGCCTGTTTTAGACATCTGGCCATTTAGGTATTCGAGTAGTTTTCAATTGCGTCAGGGGAAAATAGCTATACCAACGAATCACCCTGATTTTTATAAAAACTATAAGAATGTGGGTAGTTTTCCAGATGTAGGGTTGTCATCCAAGCAAATACAAACGATAATGATTACGTATTTTTTGGGTTTTGCAGAGCCTTTTATGTAAAATACTAGTTAGGATAAAGGAACACAATTATTTTTTTTAGTAGCTGTGATTCACTATCTTGATTCGGGTAATTAAATAATTGAGAGAAGAATGAAGAATAAACTTATAGGATTTCTAATATTTTTAGTTGTGGTATTATCGTATCCGACGTGGCGATATTTTCACAATGCTACTGTATTTGCTAAGGCTATTATTAATCATGCTTCAAGAATTGGAGAATGGCAACATGGGTCGATTAGTACCAGTTTAGGTGGTTCAATTACCATTAGAAACGTAAAGTTTACACCAAAGAACTATAATCAGTCTTATGATATTGGTTCGATTAAAATAGATGCCAAGCCGTTATTTTTATTTAAGAACTCTGCGATGAAGTTGAAGACTCTTTTGCCTGAATTTATTTCTGTTTCTGTTAATGGGGCATCACTCGATAGTCACGCAAGTGATATTTATGATGCTTTACAAGAAAAAAGTCTATGGATGTATTTAGCTGGTTATGCGGGGAGTTTTGGCTGTCAAAAAAGCAGCTACACAATATTTCCTGAAGAAGCCTGGAAAAAATTAATCGGAGTTGATCAGACTTTTAATTTGGATTTGTTTTATTCACGGCAATCAAACGGCAGCGTTGATGTGGATTTGATATTGACTGCTGATGAACTGTTTTCATCAACATGGTCAAGTAATTTAAAAGCAGCCTATTTTGAAAATCAACTCATTCTGGAAGATCTTGTTGTTGATAAATTGTTTTACAATTATCTTGATAATGGCTTTAATCTCAAAAGAAACAACATTTGCGCACAAAACTATGGTGGTTCTTATGCCAAATACCGACTGAGTTCAGCAGAACATTTGCAACAGTATCTTCGCACTTATTACTCAAAACAATTACCAGAAGACTTAACCCAGCGCTACCAACGGATGTTAGCTCCAGATATTGAGCTTAATGCAATTATTACGCTTGATGAGCGAAAATACGTCTCAGATTTTATGCAGCAAGACCAAATTGAATTGTACGAAACCTCGCAGTTAGAAATATCAACATCAAATTCTGACTATTTCACTGCTAATTTAATTGCAATTGATTACACGAAAATTAACACAGAGCGTTTAAAGAGTGAAATTCTTGAGAGAGCGAAAATTGAAAAACAAAGAAAAACAAAAGAACAAAAAACAACAAAAAATTACCTGAATGCCGTTGTATTTAAAACTGGAAAATCAAAGTCTCGAGCAATTTCCATTCAAAAACTATCTTCATTTTTGAATAAAAAACTAAGAATAAAAACTAAAAGAGGCCGCCCAATTGTTGGTTATGTAAGAAAGGTTGATGAAAAATCAATTACTGTTGAGAGTTTATTTAAGAATGGTAATGCCACAATGATATTGAATAAAAAACAAATTGCTTCGGTAGAATTAATGCAGTAAATGAAAAAAGTGAGCGCCATCCCATTTTTGCTTATGGCCTTAATCCTAAGCATCTTACTTGCATTATCAATGGGGTCACACTACATTCCTTTTACAGAAATTTTATTTTCGAATAAATGGAGTGAAATTATTTTATCTATTCGACTACCTCGTATTGTCAATGCAATAAGTGTCGGAGGGTTGTTGTCTTTGGCTGGCTTATTGGTTCAGAATCTTGTAAAAAACCCCTTGGCAGATCCTTATATCCTCGGAATATCAGGAGCATCTGCCAGTGTTCAGCTTGCAGTGATTGCTTTGGGGGTTACTCTTCCATTCTGGTTATTTGTGACGATAGGATTTATCGCGGCTTTACTTTCTTTGGGATTTTTATTGTTATTGTCATCAAAAAGAACCATAAACACACAAAACTTACTACTTAGTGGTGTTGTTATTGCTTTTGCTTATGGCGCAATAATTAGCATGATTCTCACACTTAGTCCTGCAGCATCAACAAAATCTATGTTATTTTGGTTGATGGGTGATCTGAGTTATTCCACAACCTTGTTTTACCCTATCATTGTCCTAGTGGTTGGTTCCATTGGTGTGTATAAATACCATAGAGAACTGGATTTGCTTGCACGAGGAGAGTTTTTTGCTTTAAAAAGTGGCGTTAATGTAAAAAAGACAAACCTTGTCATTTTGCTGACAACCTCAGTATTCACTGCTGTAGCTGTCTCAATGGCTGGAACTATTGGCTTTGTTGGGTTGGTTGTACCACATTTGGCTCGTTTACTTGTAGGCAATGTCCATGCGCGATTGATTCCACTTTCTGCCCTCATTGGTGCTATTGTTCTATTGTTGGCAGATACATTGGCGCGTACTGTTGTTGCCCCCATACAACTTCCTGTCGGTGTCTTTACTGCCTTTTTTGGGGTTCCTGTTTTTATCTATCTATTGCGAAAAAGAACATGATGGAAATTAAAGACTTATCACTAAGCGTTGATGAGCAGATACTATTGTTTGATTTAAGCCTTACGATAAAAAAAGGAGAATTCTGGGCCATTTTAGGAAAAAATGGTGCCGGGAAAACGACTCTGTTACATACTCTTGCTGGCTTGCACAATTATTCCAAAGGCAGTATCAAAATAGGTGGATTTGAGTTAAATAGCCTTAACTTTCTTACGCGAGCACAGCAAATATCTCTTTTGCCACAAATTCAAGAGTCCAGCTTAAATTGCAGTGTCCAACAAGCTGTTTCTTATGGTCGCTATGCCTGGCATAAGAGTGACACTGCGAACTTAGAAATAATAAACCAAGCAATACAGGAAATGGAGTTAAGTGATTTAACACAAAAAAGCATTCAAGCTCTTTCTGGAGGTGAGCTACGGAAAGTAGAAATTGCTACAATTTTAGCTCAAGACAGTGCGGTGATGTTATTGGATGAACCTCTGAATCATTTAGATTTGGCCTTTCGTTATAAGTTAATGCAAAAACTTAAGGGGCTATCACAAAATAAAGCCATTATAATGGTGACGCATGATATACAATATGTGCAACAATACTGTTCACATATTATTATGTTCTGTGGAGAATCTCGTGTATTAACGGGAAAAATAAATGATGTGTTAACAGAAAAAAACTTAACAAAAATGCTGGGAATAGAATTACCAGCGACCTTAAAAGAATCACTTTTGAAAAATATATGAAAACGGAAAAATCACTCGCAGCTTCAATTTCACCTATTGTTAAAGCACTGTATAAAAATACCATAATCGATAAAAGCTCGGCGCAAAGAATATTGCGCAATGCTAAACTAACTTCGGTTACCTCAGTCCACCCTTATGTCACCTTGTCAGACTATAAACTTATTAATGAAAAGACGGGCAAACCATTGTCCATTGAGTTTATTACACAATTTGTTGCGGATATGAATGGTCTGGCTTATTTAAAAGTTGACCCAACCAAGGTTAATGTTAATAAAGTCACTGATGCAGTTTCTCAAGCCTATGCCACTAAACATAAAATATTACCAGTAGATATAACACCCGATTCGGTGACATTTGCTGTGGCAGAACCAACCGATACCTCTTGGTTGGAAGAGTTGCAGCGTATATTACGCTTGGATGTTATAAGAGTGCACTCGAACCCATTGGATATACAGCGTCTACTTTTTGAATTTTATGGTGTCAATAAATCTGTAAAACAGGCACAGAAACAACACAAGAATCGTTCTATTGATCCCATTTTAAATCTAGAGCAACTGGTCAAGCTTGGCAGTAAAGGCAATTTAACCGCTGATGATCAACACATTGTCAATATTGTGGATTGGTTGTTGCAATATGCCTTTGAACAAAGAGCCAGTGATATTCACTTAGAACCTAAACGTGAAGAATCCATAGTAAGATTTAGAATTGATGGAAGACTACATAATGTTTATGTTTTACCGACTTTGGTAATGGGTGCTGTTGTTAGCCGAATTAAAATTTTGTCGAGAATTGATGTGGCAGAAAAGCGCAAACCGCAAGATGGACGAATCAAAACCCTAACAACTGAAAGTAAAGAAGTCGAACTGCGTGTGTCAACTATGCCAACAACTTTTGGAGAAAAGTGTGTTATGCGTATTTTTGATCCCGATGCAGTGGTTGAAAACTATGAAGACTTAGGGTTTTCCAAAGACGAAGTTAAGCAATGGCTGCAAATGATTAACCGTCCACATGGCATTGTTTTGGTCACAGGTCCAACTGGTTCGGGTAAAACAACAACTTTATACTCTACTTTGCGCAAATTGGCCACCGAAGCAGTTAATGTTTCATCTGTTGAAGATCCCATCGAAATGGTTTTCCAAGAGCTCAACCAAATGCAGGTCAATCCAAAAATTGGTTTAGAGTTTTCTAATGGAATTCGTACCCTTATGCGCCAAGATCCAGATATTATCATGGTTGGTGAGATTCGTGACTTGGAAACTGCAAAAATGGCAGTTCAGGCCTCGCTAACAGGACATTTAGTTCTTTCAACTTTACACACCAATGATGCACCATCAGCGATAAATCGCTTAATGGATTTAGGTGTACCTGATTACTTATTGCGTTCAACATTGGCAGGTGTTATTGCCCAACGTTTAGTGCGTTTATTGTGTCCACATTGCAAAAAATCTTCAAAAGTAGATGCTGAAGCATGGGTGTCATTAACACACCCATGGAATTTAGAAATACCAGATAAAATCTATCATAAAGTCGGGTGTTTAGAATGCAGAAATACAGGCTACCACGGACGAACAGGAGTCTATGAAATTATGCCCGTTACTGGTGGCTTACGCAAA
Organism: Lysobacterales bacterium; assembly: GCA_027067055.1. GTDB lineage: Bacteria > Pseudomonadota > Gammaproteobacteria > Xanthomonadales > Marinicellaceae > NORP309. The sequence goes on from JAMOMK010000114.1 coordinate 198,275, forward strand.
ATGATTAAAGAAAAAATTCCATCAGAAACTGTGGCTGCAGAATGTTATCGAATTGGAATGCAACCCTTGCGACTATCCATAGCAAACCTACTTAAAGAAGGCAGAACATCACTTGAAGAAGCCTTGAAGTTAGTTCCCCCTGAGTACGATTAGTCTTATTCAAAGCTATTGGAAAAAATGGAATTTATTGATTCCTTAAAGTTAACAGTAATCAAAGTAGTTTGTTCTAATGTTCTCACATTGTCTTTTTCATCAACAGCGCCAGTAGCAAGAGAGTCGAACATAACATCAGGATTTGAGTAATACATTCTACGTGTACATCCCATTGTACAGGGTGCAGAATAAGACATCACGGTTCGATAAGCCCCGTCATGGTATTGTGCATAAGAATAAGGAAAAGAGCCATCATCAGGCCAAGCGCTGGAGTTTTCAGGATTATGTTCAAGACCTAGATTGTGTCCAAATTCATGCGCCATGGTTAAATTTCCAACAGCACAAGTATATTTTGTAACCTGATAAGCAAATCCCGAAAAACCCGCATTAGGTAGTCTCATAACATAGCCAATGCCGCACCCAGTTGTAGCTGAAATCATAGAAACCATATCAGCACCATACTGATTACGCAGATTTTGTACGTTAATATTATTTTTAAGCCAGCTTAGTTCTGTATTTGAGTCACCACTTTCATCTCGGTCAATGCCAATAATTGCAACCACATTTACAGAGTTAACCCCCGAAAGTAATTGACTATTGGCTAATGATGTATTCATATTGTCAATAGAGGCTTGTGCTAAAGACTCAACTGAGGCAACTGACCCAATTGCAGCAAGAGTATCATTAGAGTAAACGATTAATACATCCATTTGAGTTGAGGCTTCAGTTATTGTATTGTCAGACTTTGATTTAGTTTTATTGTGAGTGACTACAGGAATGCCCCCATCACAAGCCTCGTAATTGTCTAAGTCCAACTGGATAACTCTAACTCTATTATTATTTAATGAAATAATTTCAAATACCTGATTATCTAAAAATATTGATCCTGAAATTGATTTATCTACTACTGCAAAATTCACCTTACTTTGGCTTTTACCAACTACATGTCCAAACCAACTGAATTTATTTATTGATTGATTTGTTAATTTAGTCTTTCTTAGGCTAATTTGTGTGTTGTTTGGAAGGTCTAGGGTTAAACTATTTTTACTAGACTTTAATTGTGAAACATTAAAACTACCTTCAATAATTGATAGGGCTTTATAATTGGTTGATTGTATGTTTTTACTTTCAATCTGACTAAGCAATGATTTGTTCTGAGCATTAATGTGTGTGGCAAAAGCTAATGTCAAAATGATAAATGATGTGGTTTTCATGATTTATTCTTACTTTACATTGGATTTGAATAGTTTCTATAATAACACAAAGATTAAAAATAAAAGATTTGTTGCGATATTATGCAATATTATTAACTATGTAAATATAATATTATAGGTTAGTTTACATGGATGAGTACAAGTAAATTTATCAAATGATTAAGTGTTACTCTGTTTATATTGACTTGGTGTTAGATGGATAATCTTTTTAAAAGCACTATTAAATGTAGATTTAGAATTGAAACCACATTTGTAGGCGGTGTCTACAATACTTAACTTAATTTGAAGGTTAACAAGCATTTTCTGCTTCGGATAGCTCGTTATTTGCGTTTTTTTTAACGCTGAGTGGAGTTTTTTGCAACTTTTTTACTCATTCCACGGGTTGTGCAAAGGATAAACCCTTGTGCTACACCAATAAAATAAATGGTTGAATAGTTCATGCTTTAGCTTGTATTAATCGTTTAAAAGGTGACCAACTAACAATCAACAGGGCTAACCAAATTCCCGCAAAAGCCACTTGATGACCGAGCGTAAAGGTTTCATTGTAGAACAAAACAGCGATTAAAAAACTAATGGTTGGTGCGATATATTGTAAAAACCCAACCAAGGTCAGTGGTAAATGATTGGCAGCATAATTAAACCCTACTAAAGGTAAAATCGTCACCAATCCTGAAAAGAATAAAAGCATATAAAGGTGATTTAGATTTGCAGCTTGTGGTAACGGTGCAGCAAAATAAAACAGGTAAATAAGTGCAGGAATCATTAATAGCAAGGTTTCCCAAAACAAACCAATTAATGGTCCTACACCCGCCTTTTTCTTAACCAACCCATATAAGCCAAATGTCCCCGCTAAAAATAAGGCAATCCACGGTGGTTGACCTAAGTAAATCCCTAAAAACAAGGTGGCGCTGGCAGCAATAATAAGCCCTGCAATTTGTGCTTTATTTAAACGTTCATGCAAAAACAACATACCAAATAAAATATTGACCAACGGGTTGATAAAATAACCAAGTGAAGTGGCTAAGATTTGATTGTGAGTCACAGCCCAAACAAACATCAACCAGTTACTAGCGACCAATAAGCCACTAATAAACAAGATAAACAGTTTACTTTTCGATATTTTGAGCGCTTTAAAGAGATTTTGTCGTTCTCGCAATGCAAGGTACACAAATAAAAATAATACGCCCCAAATTATACGGTGTGCAATAATGGTTAATGCCGATACATCCTGAAAGAGTTTGAAATAGATTGGAGCAAAGCCCCAAAAAATAAAGCAAAATAATCCAGCGGCTAAGCCTTTTTGGTGATTGGTAAAATTCATTAACCGATTTTAAAAGATTCTACAATTAACTCAACAATAACTTTCCAATCAGCAATAAAACCCCATAAACCAAAACAGTCAATCCAATCCACGTAGCAAACTTTTTACCTAGGTCTTTATAGTCAACAATATGCCCAACAACTGACCAAGCACCATTTGGTTTAACTTGTTGATAGAACCTTTTAAGTGTTTGCGTGTTCTCAGCAGGTGTTGCAAAAGTTGTGATTAACCAAACTAATGTGGTCACAGCTACAACAAATATGTAATTATACCCTGCGCCCAAACTGGCTTCATAAACGATTCCTGAACCGGTATATTTCAACCATCCGTAAAGTACAAAAGGAGCTATCGTTGCTGAAATTTCCGAATAAACATTAACCCGCCACCAATACCACCGCAGGATTAACACCAAACCAAGTCCAGCTCCTGCCTGAAAAACAAATTCCCAAACGGCTTTTATTGAGGTCAGTTGAGTGGTCACAAATAAAGCAATCAAGGCCAATACTAAACTGACAAAGCGCGAGATTTTTAGCTGCTGTTTTTCAGTCTTTTCTTTGACATTTAACACATCATTGGCAATCATGCCAGCACCCCAGTTGATTTGGGTTGAAATGGTACTCATGTACGCGCCTAAAAATGCCGCAGCCAATAAACCTTTAGCGCCTGTGGGTAAAAAATCCCGAATGGTATAAACAAAACCCAAGCGCTTTTCATCAGCAGCAATTTCAGGATAAAGAATAATGGCAGAGAGTCCAACCAATATCCATGGCCATGGACGCACACAATAATGAAGTACTTGAAAAAGGACAGTGGCTTTCAGGGCATCTTTATCGGTACGTGTACTCATCATGCGTTGTGCTATATAACCACCACCGCCAGGTTCGGCACCTGGATACCAACTTGCCCACCATTGAAATGCCATAAAACCAATCAATGAACCCATAGGCAAAACCCAAATTTGTGAAGCAGAATCACCACCAATTTGAGGGAAAAAGTTTAATGTGCCTTTATCACCCAGTTTAGCAACAATGCCATCAAGTCCGCCCACTTCAGGGGACGACAGCACAAACCATGCTAATAAAAAACTGCCAATCATCGCAAGACTAAACTGCAAAACATCGACAATAGCAATGCCGCGAAGTCCTGAAATGGTCGAATAGAATGTCACAAACAACATCAAGCCAGCCACCACCCAAAATGCTTGTTCGTTTGATAAGCCAAGCAACACTTGAATGATAGAAATCATGGCTAGATTAACCCAGCCAATAACCAAAGCATTGATAAACAAGCCCAAATACACACCTTTAAACTTACGTAAAAAATGGGCTGCTTTTCCCGAATAACGCAATTCGATTAACTCTGCTTCTGTTAACACGCCAGAACGATGCCATAATTTAGCAAAGAAAATAGCAGTCAATAAACCACCAGCTAAAGCATTCCACCAAATCCAGTTGCCAGAAATACCGCTAATAGCAACAATTTCAGCTACTGCCAAGGGTGTATCGGCAGCAAAAGTGGTTGCTACCATGGAAATACCTGCCACATACCACGGTAAATCACGCCCACCTAAAAAGTAATCGTTCAAGTTTTGAATTTTTTGTCTTTTGTACTGAGTACTCAAGTACCAACTCAAGCCCATAAAAGCGATTATTATTGTCCAATCTATCCAGTTTAGAATCATAGTTTACTTTCTTTTTTTGCCGTCATACCTGCGAAGGCAGGTATCTCATTGGGAATCGTCATTCTGTTATACAAGGAACACGAAGGTTTATTATAAGTTGATTGTCTTATTATTTAAAACGTCCTCTATTACTTGCATTAATTCATTACTGCCACCAGTGTAAATGGTTTCTGATAAAGTGGATAATATTATTTTATTAAGCTTATTCTCCGACTTTATCAGCTGTATTAAATCAGCTTGATCTACCAGTTTATCTTCAACTGGACGATTAGGTGAAATACACGCGGCAAATTTTAGAACAATTGCCGCTTCTAAGACTGGTATTTTAATGTTTTCTTTGGTTGCTTGAATATTTTTTAAAACCAGTTTAAATAAAGGAAATCCATCTTTTATTAAATCGATTCTTTCTGAATTTACACTCGTGTCATTTCTGTCATCAAATGTAATATGGTGGTTTTTATCGTTAAGAGACCTTTGCATAACTACCTACTTTCCTTGAAAGTAACTGTAAATACGTTTTTAAAAATTTGATTTCTCATAAAATTCTCAATTTTTCTTCTAAAGCACTGTATTTAGTGCTTTAAACTCGATTT
>JAMOMK010000115.1 GCA_027067055.1 Lysobacterales bacterium
CACACGCATTTCTATATCGGGATTTGGGTATTAGATATGATGCTTTGGCCTTTGCAATAACTCAGGGGCTGTGTGGGAAAAATGGAAAAGATACCAATCAAGACAAATTAATGAGTCTAACAGACCGCTATTTGTAAAATTTTTACGTAGAAAAGCCTATGAAATGAGTTGTTTCACAGGCTTTTTAACCATCTCTTATCATTTTTTTTGAAATGATAAAGTGTACAGTTAATTATTCCTCAAGCATTTTGTTCCATTCACTAATACGAGCTTCTTGAGAAGCAAGTAAATCTGTAGCATCACCTTCTATTGAGATAGACTTGATTTCATCTCCACCAGCAATTGAATTGACAATATCCATATCGGCATCACTCTCAACAGCACCAAAAACAGAATGCTTTCCATCTAACCAAGGAGTAGGCTCATGCGTTACAAAAAATTGTGAACCATTTGTCCCTGGACCAGCATTCGCCATAGATAAAATACCTGGCTTATCGTGTTTTAAGCTGGCATCAAACTCGTCTTCAAAACGATAGCCTGGACCACCTGTGCCTGTTCCTAATGGACAACCACCTTGAATCATAAAGTTTGGAATCACACGATGAAATGATACATCATCGTAAAATCCATTTTGTGCTAAGTTAACAAAATTGGCAACCGTAACTGGTGTTTGTTCAGGAGTTAAAACTAAATTGATATCGCCTTTTTTGGTGTGAATTATTGCTTTTAATGTCATTATATTCTCATGTTTTCTTAAATTAATTCAGATATGGAGACAAATTAAACATTTCCAAGTGAATAGCTTCCTAAAATAATAATTTATTATATAATTTTTAATATCTCACAAACCTTTGACAAAAATGAAAGCAAGAATAAAAAACAGTATTTTAATGCAACCCGAACAATTGAAGCTAATCTATGCTTCTCTCCCATGGACTCAAGTTGGCATGGGGTCAATGGGGGCTATTTTGATCTATGTAATGTATGATCAAATCCCACATAAAAATTTAATTATTTGGTTTTCTTGCTTATTATTATCAATTTTATTTAGATTGATATCGTGGCAGAAATTCAAACAGCAAACAGATGTCAGTTATACATACTGGAAAACAGTGTTTAATATTGGATTATTTACCTCCAGCCTTGTTTGGAGTGCTTCATTCTTTTTTCTCTATCCTGAAAGCTCCACCTACCATCAAGTTATTCTTCAAGTCATAGTGACTGGATTAATTGCAATTTCGATAGGCATTCTATCAATAAGCCTCTCTAGCATTATCACTTTTAATTTTTTAATGTTACCACTTCTTATGTATAAAAGCCTTACAATTAACACTATATTAGGGCCACCTTTAATCTCACTACTCCTTGTATATTTATTCGTTTCAATCATCTCGAGCCTACGTTTAAAAAAAACTTTTGATGAGATCTTTGGTTTGAAAATGGCAACCTTTCAAAAAGATATTGCCTTAAGAGAGAGTGAAGAGAAATATCGCACGTTATTTGAGAATTCTGAAGATCCCATGATGATATTTGCTAAAATGAGTATAGTCATGGTAAATGACGCAGCCGTTACTTTCTTTGGTTACCAAAATCAAGATGAACTATTGAATCTACCTCCTTTTGCATTGTCAGCACACGAACAACCAGATGGGATTAAATCAGAAATTAAAGCTCTTTTAATTGATGGTCAATTAAAAAGAGCAGGTTACTATCGATTAGAGTGGCTTTATAAGAAGAAAGATGGAAAAAATTTACCTGCTGATGTAACACTTTCAATTGTTCCTTTTCAAGGTAAAAAAGCAATTTTTTCTATCGTTAGGGATATTTCAAAAACGAAAATGGTTGAAAAACATTTAATTGAAGCAGGAAAAAAAGCAGAAGCTGCCAATCAGGCAAAATCTGAATTCCTTGCCAATATGAGTCATGAAATAAGAACTCCTATGAATGGCATTTTGGGTATGGTTAATTTATTGCTACAAAACAAGTTGAGTTCTCGACAACAAAGGCGAGCAAACATTATCAAAAATAGTGCAGAATCATTAATAGATATTGTTAATGATGTTTTAGATTTTTCTAAAATTGAGGCAGGTCAGTTAAAGATGGAAAAGCATCAATTTAATCTCATGCAATTAATTGACAACACCACCTCTTCAATGCACAACCGAATCAAACAAAAGAAACTCCAATTTATCTATCCTCATAACAACCCAGAATTAAATGTTTGGTTAGAGGCTGATTCTGGACGAATCAAACAAATACTAACAAACTTACTTGATAATGCCATTAAATTTACAGACAAAGGAAAAGTAATATTTTCGTGTAAACTCACTCACAATAAAAGCTCGCACTGCACAGTTCAGTTTAATGTAACTGATACAGGTATCGGTTTATCACAAGCTCAAATGAAACAAATTTTTGAACGTTTTTCACAGGCTGATAGCACCACAACTCGAAAATACGGAGGCACAGGATTGGGTTTAAGCATAAGCAAACAACTCTCACAACTAATGGGTGGCGATATAAATGTTAAAAGCAGGCTGGGAAGAGGAACAAATTTTAGGTTTTCACTCAAGGCTAAGATAAATGAATCACAAAATGCTCAAGCTTTATTGCCAGCAGATTTACAACAATTCACGGAAAAATTTACCGCAAATGTTCTTGTCGTAGATGACAATGAAATCAATCAACTTGTCGCTAAAGATATGCTAGAGACTTTTGGTTTAAGGGTAGAAATCGCGGACAATGGAAAAAGCGCCATTAATCTATTAACAAAGCATGATTTTGACCTTGTGTTTATGGATTGTCAAATGCCTATTATGGACGGGTATGAAGCCACACAACACATAAGAAACTCAAATTCTCCAGGGCTAAATCCCAATATACCAATAATTGCCATGACCGCCAATGCGATGCACGGTGATGAGCAAAAGTGTTATGACTATGGAATGGATGATTACATTGCTAAACCATTCGATTTAACTACATTACTCACAATTTTAACTGATTGGCTAAATACAACTAACCAAGATAAACCATTAAAACTAACACAGCTCGACATTGATTTAGAAAACATTTCATTACAACCCTTATTTGATGCTAAATCTTTGATAGGAAAACTCAGCGGAAATACTGGGATTATGAAATCAATCATTTCACAGTTTTTGATTAATATAGATGAATTTTCTAATGAGTTTAAACAGTTAAAAAAGCCAATAGACATGGAAGAATTAAAAACCATAGCTCATAAAATAAAAGGCTCGGCAGCAACCATCGGGTGCACTCAATTAAGCTCAATTGCTTCATATTTAGAAAAAGCATGTATGGACAATAATACTAACTTAGTAAATCATATAATTGAACGAAGCATTCAATGCCTAAATGAAACAAAAGAGGAACTAACAAACTTTAGTTAAATAATCATCTGCCCCCACATCAAGCCCTAAAACACGATCAAATTCTGTGGATTTTGAAGTTAACATTAAAATAGGAACATAATTTCCACTCTCACGGATTTTTTTACAAATATCAATGCCAGATAATCCTGGTAAGCGCAAATCTAACACAACTAGACTCCAGTTACGGGTTAGTACCATATCTAAGGCTTGAAGACCGTTACTGGCTATTTCGACTTTATCACATAAATCTGACAAGTGCATTTTTACTAATTGTGCAATATCATACTCATCTTCAATTATTAATATTTTACTTTTAATTTTCTCTACCTTTTTAAATGATTAGCTCTATAAGCTTATTTTCTCCTGAATATTATAGTTGCAAAATTTGTCGATTTATCACTTATTTATAACAAATATAATTAATCTGGCTTGTTTTTTGCTTCCTTAAACAATAATTTAAAAAAAAATCCCATTAATATAGACAAAATGATAGTATTAATTTCTTCTGTTTATTTTAGTTAAATGATTACAAATAAAAGTACAAGCAAAAACAATAGACTTACAAAAGACATCTATGTATCAGATATTTACCTGTATTTTTCAAAAACACTAAAAACAAATATGCAGGTTTTTTTTGGCGACATTAAAGAAATAGCAAGTAGCAGTAATAAATCTAACGAACAACTTCTATCCGTTGATATACACAACCTTAATATACTCAGTTCTTATTTACGTACAATTAAGAATATTTTCATACAATTTGAAAAAAACAAATACAATTACTTTGATGAAAAAATTATTAAACTAAGCTCAAATAAACAAACATATAACACCATAGATAAAGATGAAATAAACGAGAAGCAACTGCAAAATAGTTTGATTTATAAATATGAAAAGGAAAACATTGCTGTACTTTTTCAATTTAAACAACAGTTATCACTACTCTATAATCACCCTGTTGATTCTACAAAACTCACTCTTTCACCTTTTGTTATCGTCTCGACATTTGCCAAGAGCATTAGACTATTACAACTTTCTTATCAGAACAAACTTGTTCTGTATAAATCATTTGAAAAATGCGTATTAAATCAGTTAAATACGACTTATAAAGAAATATCAAAACACTATTTTAAACAGGAATCCACTAAGAAAGTCGAAAATAAAAAGCCTGAAAGTGTGGGAATTAAATCTAATGAGAAAAATCATACACGCGATCAAATTGACCAAGCCATAAGCATAGTGCAAAACAACTTATCATTAAAAGACCCTCTTAAAATAAAGAATGCTTTTTTAACTCAGCTAAAGGCTAATCACGGTCAAACACTCACACAAATTGATAAAGACAACCTCAATTTAATCACACTGATTTTTCAGCAAGTCCAAAATAACAAACTGATTGAAGCGCCTGTAAAGGAGACACTATCACGCTTACAACTAACCTATATCAAGTATGCCTTCTCTGATGAAGCTCTTTTACAAAACCATCAGCACCCAGCCAAACTATTGCTTAATGAGATAAGTAAAGTCTCTGAAAAATGGTCCAAGCATAAAGATACTAACGCAGAATACATTAAGCAGCTTAAATCTTTTATTAATTCTATTGTTAGTGAAGACCCCATTGACGCTCAATTTTTTAATAAGAAAATTCAATTATTTAAAGACCTTGCTAGTGATAACAAAGAGTTTTTTACACCGCACGCACCTAAAAACAACTCTGATGAAGGTCGAAATAAAATTATTACTGCAATGAAAACAATTGATGCGTTGTTAGATCATAAAAGTGAAGAGTATGAAACACCAGAGTACATAAATAAAATATTGCGAACACCTTGGAAAAATTTATTAGTTTTACTTTTAGTTAGGCACTCAAATTCATCAAATGAATACCTTGAAATGATTAATTTTATTGATGATTTATTTACCCTCTTAGCGCCAAACAAATCTCAAATTCTATTAGAAAAATCCGTATCAAAGGTTTGCGCAACTTTTGAAAAAGGTCTTAAGCTTATTGCCTATCAAGAAAATGACATCCTTGAGCAATCTAAAGAGTTAAAGAAGTTTATTAGTAATTATCATAAAGAGCAATCAAGAAAGAAAAGTTCTTCTTTTGGTAATGGCATCATCACTAAAATACATTCTAGCATTTCTCTTTTTAATAAATCCAACAAACCCACGATTGAAAGCAAAGTCGTTAATGTCAATAAATTTTTAATGGACTTAAATAATGCCGACAAACAATTAATACGACCAATTTCTTATGGGACATGGCTTGAGTTTAAACACTCCAATGGCAAGACTATCGAAGCTCAATTATCATGGATAAACCCAAAAACAGGACGGTATTTATTTGTTAATAATAAAGGGTTGAAAATCACAGACAAATCAGCACAACAATTAGCTAACGGCATTAGAGATAAAGACATCGTTGTTAAATAAACTAAGGAATTAACCATTAAATATTTACTAATACTTGCACTACTTCTTCTTTCGAGCAACTTATTTGCACTAGAAGCATGTAAAAAAGCCGTTGTTAAAGTACAAGTTTTAGGTTCTGGCGGACCTGAGCTAACAGCTAATAGAGCATCTTCCAGCTATCTTGTCTGGCTCAATAACAAAGCCATTATCCTTATCGATACGGGCGGAGGCTCGTCCTTTCGCTACGGACAATCTGGTGCGCACTGGCAAGATTTACAAGCCATATTGTTTAGTCACTACCACGCTGATCACAGCAGTGATTTCCCTGCATTTATTAAAGCCTCTTGGTTTGGTGATAGAACAAAAGACTTAGGTGTTTTTGGACCTTTTGGAAATAATTTTATGCCATCAACTCATGAATTTCTTGATTCACTATTCGGTATTGAAAACGGCGCTTTTAAATATTTATCGGATATGTACGATGATAAAAATCGAATGAATACAAGCTCATAGCACATACTTTAAAAAAAGAAGATACCGTACAAATATTGAATAAAGAAAATAATTTTGCGATTAAAGCCATTCAAGTACAACACGGCCCTATTCCTGCATTTGCCTACATTATTGAATTATGTGGCAAAACACTGGTTTTTAGTGGCGATACCAACGGCAATGGTTTCGAGAACCTTCGTATACCCAAATCCCGATATAGAAATGCGTTTGAGAGTGCAAGTAACTGATGTGCATAGGAAACCAAGAAAAACTAAAGTCACCTCATTGGTGATGAAGCTTTTTCTGGATTTTCTAGGTGCATCAAGGACTTGTGCTATCATCGTACGGGTG
>JAMOMK010000116.1 GCA_027067055.1 Lysobacterales bacterium
TCTTTATTGATTGAGGAAATGGCATTGACTCCTGTTGTTCCCATTCTACGTAACCAATCACCAACAGTACCTGGCGTTGGGATATTTTTCAAACCCAGTAATTTTGTTAGGGTTTCATCTTTTTTGAAGTACTTCAAGTCATCTAAACGTATGCCGCCTTCGTGTTGCATTAGTACCAATGAGTTGATAAATACTGATGGTTTGAAACCTCGATTACTTTTAGGCAATGCGAAATGTTTGTCGATTAGGTTTGTAAGTTTTAGTTTCTGCATTAAGGTGGCGATTGCAAGCAATCCGCCTCTGGATGTTAAAAGTTCATTCGTTGTTGATAGGTTGTGTGGTAATATGTTCATAAGCCTTGGTTTCACCCTTTGGGTGGTATTTGATTTGTCGTAAAACCATTATACACCAAGGCTTCTAGCTTGTTTTGACTTTTCTATATCGGGATTAGGGCATCATATAAATCACGAACGATTGCTGCGCAGATTACCAAACCAAAACCACCGCCAAATGCCTGAATGAAACGCAACATCCACAATTGCTCAATACTTTGGGCAAATAGGATAGCGACACTAGCACACAGGAATACTGTCATGCTAATGATTCCTATCCATTTACGTCCATAATTATCTGAAATTGGACTACCTGAAAGTTGCCCAAAAGCAAAACCAATTAAATAAAGTGGTATCGAAAGCTCTACTAGATGAATATCAACAGAAAAAAACCGTACCATTGTTGGAATGGTAGGCAAATAAGTGTCTATTGCAAAAGGAGAAAGAGCAATTATTAGGGCAAGAACCGGAGCTAGTTTTTTTGCAGGGTAATTTTTTTATAAACGCTAAGATAGCGGTTGTACATTATTCCAACAATTCATACAATTTATTCATGACATTGTCTGCAAGAAAGCTCTTAGCAGCAGAGCCATCAAGTTTTGTAAACTTAACCTGCATAACTTTTCCTGATAATGAACACGTTAGGGCAAAATCTCCAGAATAATCTGTATAAAACTTGTCACGTGTAAAAATCTTCTTTAAAAACCCTGCTTTCTCACGCTCACGTGCATCTTGGTCATTATAGTTCAAAATTACCTGGCATGATTCTGAATCTTTCTCTTTTACTGCCCAGTTTTCAAGCTCAATAGCTGACATAGCACTCCACACTTCATCTTGTTTTTTCAAAACCGTGAGTATTGGATAGCCCTTCTCACTTTCAATCCGAAGAATGCCTTTTTCTGATTGTTTGGTTCGAATTGGCATGTCAGGAGGAGAAATCTCTGAGCCTTTAGCAAAAATATTTCCTTCTTTTGCATGAGGAACAGACAAAGTTGAAGTGGAATTAGGTTTATCTACCCCCTCAGGAATTTTCAGCTCTGGTGAAACCTTCGCCTTTAAGTAAGGTTCTTGAGTTTTAATATATTTACAACTGCTTAAAAGAGCAGTTATTACTGCCAATAATAGTATTTTTTTCATAAATTTGAATAGTCTTGTTTAATTTTTAAAATTTCGTCTCTGGTACGCACCTTTTTATCATCGAACCATACCAGTGGCAACCTTATCCCTTCATCAATCAATGCCGCCTCATGCATGAGGTACTTGACGGGGATTGGGTTTGGCTGACATGATAACACCTTATATAAATTATCAAGACTAGAATTTAGTTTTTTTGCCGAAATTGTATCGCCTAATGCCATAAAATTACAGATTTGCACCACTGCCTGTGGTCTAACATTGCTTGCTACACTAATCACTCCTGTTGCCCCTTGCTGCATAGAATCTACAAAAGTATCATCGCAACCGGACATAACATGAAAGTCACTGGCTTTGATTATATCCACTAATTTCACAACCCTTTGTTCATCTGGAGAAGCTTCTTTGAGACCAATTATTTTTTTGTGTGAGGATAGTTTTTTGCTTGTTTGCGGCAACAAATCATTTTGTGTGCGACTCGGCACATTGTAAAGAACAACAGGCAAAGGAGAAATATCGGCTATTTTTTTAAAGTGTTGGTATAAACCCTCTTGCGTTGTTCTTAAGTAATAGGGCGTTACAACTAAGACTGCTTGCGCACCCAATTCAAAAGCCACTTTATTATTGGCAATGACTTTATCTGCAGAAATACTGCCTGTTTGAGCAATCACTGCCGTTTGTGTGCCGTGGCATTGTTCAACAGCCACTGTCAATAACTGGACAAATTCTTTATCGGTCAAAACAGCTGATTCCCCAGTTGTTCCTGCTACAATTACTGCTTTAACTTTTGCCGCGATTTGTTTTCGCAACAGGCTTTTCCATTGCTCAAGGTGAATTTTACCCTGCTTAGTCATGGGTGTTACCAGAGCAGTCATACAACCGTATAAATCTTTTGCTGTTAAATTGGACATTGTTCTTCAAATAAGATAATGTTTGCATTCTATAATAATTCGAGTTAAGAAATGATTAAGATTGGTGAAAAAATTAAAGATTTCGACATTTTACTTACAGGAAACAAACAAGCAAAGCTATCAGACTACTTAGGAAAATATCTGATTCTATACTTTTACCCTAAAGCGAGCACTCCTGGTTGCACAACAGAAAGCTGTGATTTTACCGAGTTACACCCACAATTTTCAAATATAAATACACAAATTTTAGGTGCCTCAAAAGACACGTTAAAACGCCAAGAAAACTTTAAAGCTAAATACAACTTCACCTTTGATTTAATCGCCGATGAATCAGAAGAAGTCTGCAACTATTTTGGCGTTATTCAGGAAAAGAAAAATTACGGCAGAACTTATATGGGCATTGTACGTTCAACATTTATCATTAACCCAAATGGAATCTTGGTTAAAGAATGGCGTAATTTGCGGGTAAAAGGACATGCTCTGGCTGTTTTTGATACACTAGAAGAATTGAGCTAAATTACTCTTCTTCCGCTTCATCTCGACCTAAACCAGGTCCAAGCTCCCACGCATCGGCATCAACCACTTCACGGTAAGCATGCCATGTGGCATGCCCAACTATGGGTAATAGCACAGCAAAACCAATAAAAAATGTAGCAATACCTACAAGAATAAGTGCCACAATAATCATGCCCCAAACAATCATGACTTTTTTATTTCGAAGCACGGCATTAATCGATGTCAGAATGGCAGTAATTGCATCAACTTTTCTATCCATCAACATCGGTATAGAAAATGCACCAAAAGTAAAAACTAAAGCTGCAAAAACAGCACCAACTGCCGAGCCAGCGCCTAAAAATTTCACCCAATCCATAAGCTGCATGCCTGAAAGTGATGGAAAAAGGATGTGTACCATACTGGCAGAACGAGCCCAAATAAGAAAAATAATTAAAAACACGAAAGATAAAACCAGCTCATCACTCATGTTTTTCTTGCCTTCCTTTAAACAACGCAAAAACTGTGGTGTAACGCCATTCTCTAACTGGCGACTCATGGAGTACAGACCAATAGCAATAGCTGGTCCTATAAAGAAAAACCCTGCGACCATTGCAATCGATAAAACAATCGACCCAGCACTATATGAAACATAAGTGACAAGCATACTGATTAACATCATCACAATGCCATAGGTTAAACTCAATCGTTTAACTCTTTTAAAATCACTCCATCCCAACTTCAACCATCGGATAGGTGCGCCCATACTAATTTGACGAACAGGAGCAACCATTGGTTTAATATATTCGTCTTCTTTTTTTTCTAACTTTTCACTCTTATTTAAGTCTTCTGACATCTAATTACCCTCGATTTACTTCGATTCTAACAAAAAACAAAAATAATTCCAAACCATAAGTAACAAAATAAATACTTGACCGTTATCAAGTTAAATCCAATTACAGAGGTACAACATGAAAAAACTATTAATTACATTAGTATTAACACTCACAATTGCAGCGGCTAATGCCCAATCTTTTGTCAGTGAAATCCGTCACGAACTAGGAGCAAAACCAGAAGTTAATATCAATATTGGTACGTGGCTAGTCAAGCTTATGATGAAATTTGCTGATGAAAACGACCCAGAAGCAAAAGCACTTATGGACGGATTAAAACGCATTAAAGTGACTGTTTTTGATTTAGATAATTCACACAATAGTAACCGACTTAACACAATTATAGAAAACAAAATTCAACATTTATCTTCTAAAGGTTATGAGCAACTGGTATCCGTTCGAGACCACGGAGATAACGTATTTATTTTAGCAAAAGTCAAAGGTGATTTAATGCAGGATGCGATGATAATTGCTTACGAAAAAGGCGATGAACTAGCCATTATTAGCTTAAAAGGCGATGTCAATTTAAAACAATTAGCCATGATTTCCAATGAGTATGATGTTGATATCGAAGACGAATTAGATATATAGAGAGTTAAGTATTGTTCTAAAAAGCCCACTAGTTGGGCTTTTTTATAGTGTCTATTCGTGCGGATATGGTGTGATATCCCCTGTATAAACCACTTCAAAATCACCTAATTTTAAGTTTGACATTCGTATTAGATCGTTATCATCCCGTAAATCATGGTGCTCTCCCGAGTTAAATATGTCTGCTCCTGTATCCACTAATAATATACCATACTTTTTCATGCCATTTAGAATTACTTGAATAGTTGAATCTTATCCTGGCACATCAAAATCTGCTTCTAACCTTAACCGTAATCCCATCGGAGGTTTATTGGCATCATGCCCACCTTGTCCATCTAGGTGTGTGACTGGTTGTATGTAAGTGGCTTGAATACTGTTTAATGTAAAGCGAATGGCATGTTTGATTTCCTATTCAACATAAACCTCATCGTAACGAATCAAACTGGGTAAAATTGCCAAACCAGAGGCATCTGCAGAGATCCAATCAAGAAGCCTTTGTTAGTTTTGATTTAAATCCCAGATTGCTCCAGATCTACCACTCCATAAGGTTCCATCAAATTGGACATTAGAAATTTCAGAAAGCATACAAGTGTTTTGTTGCAGTAATAACATATGTTTATCACTTCCCCCTTCAATATTGGAATTGCCAGAAATGAGGTAATAACCCACATCATTTGCACCTCCTGTCGAACAACCACCTGTATTTAGGTCACTTTCCTCCCAATATAAAAAATCAATAGGAACAGTAGTTTGGTTTTGAGAAATAACGGTATAAGGAATACCAATATCTGTACCTTGCCACGACATACCAAAACCAGAATGCATCGATGTATTCGTACCAATACTGGCAATATAATTAACATTATTGGGGTGCACGGGCGAACTATCAACCACTGTATTCCAAATATTATTCTATGGTAACAATTCTTCCCCCGCAATCATGGCAACAATAGGAAGTTCAAAAGAATTTGTAAAAATTAAATCAGGCTGACCAGCACCTGCTGCATAATTAAAACTATCAACTATATCATTAGGTAAACTTGCATCTAATGATTTAACCACACCACTAATATCTTCACCATCAATCGTGATAACAGTGTAAGTCGCCATTTTTTCTAAATCAGCATAATTTGCTGTCCAGTTAGTATAATTTGCAGCAGTAAACCAATCACCCGTATTGGTATCTGTTGCCGCACCCGATACCCCAACAGTAATATAGGCTGTGCCAGATGGATTTTCAGCATTACCCAAAACCTTTTTGCTGCGTTCATAAGCATGGTTGTGCCCGTTGAAATAAATATCTACATCACTTGATTCTAATAAACTTCTGAATTGTTCTGCCCCTGCTGTAGCTCCATGGTTTTCTCCACTTGTTAATAGTGGCGCGTGAGCAAAAACAAAAACATTGTCATAACTATTTTGGTTTGCGTAAGTTAATTTTGCACGCAACCAATCAAATTGTTCAATGTTATAGCACTTGTTATTTCGAGAAGCATTATCATAAAAGCTCGGATCTGTGCAATATTCTTCACAACTATCGTGTGAACTGGGCAAGCCATTACAGGACAACATACCAAAATAGTCATTATTCTGATTGAGAATTATGAAATAGTTGTTTTGGTAGTCAAACGCATAATAAAACGGCTCCGAATGACTTGAAACAGCAGGATCTAGCGAGCAAACATTTGCCGCAGAATGGTCATTAATATAACGACTAATCATACTATCATCTACCTCACCATCCTTATGCAAGAGTTGGCAAATCCCATCACCACATGGGCTAGGGTACCAACCACTACCCCAGTTATCGTCATGATTTCCAATGACTGGATAAAACGAAAATTCCAAGCCAGCAAGTGGTGTTCGTTGCATAATAGGTGCCAGCATTTCTCTGATATTTCCATTTGGGATTCCTGGAGCACAATGACTACCATTTATAGTTGCAGGATCAGTAGCAAAACAACTGGTGATATCACCGTTACTAGCTGCATAACCATCGATTAAATCTCCAGTTGATACAAAAAAAGCAATACCTGTTTCATTATTCATTTTTTGAACAATGCGATTAACACGATCATTTCGACCGCAACCCCCACCATTTAAATCTCCAAAAACTATAAAAGAAAAACTGGCTTTAGATTGTGTAGATAAAACAAGAAGGAAGAATAAAAATAATTGTAACTATTCAGCGTTCTATTTAGCAAATTCAGGGTACTTGCCATCAAACAACAACTCCAAAGCTAAGCTCGGAGATATCGATTGTTTTTTACATGTACCAATATAACTCCGAGTGCGGCAAGA
>JAMOMK010000117.1 GCA_027067055.1 Lysobacterales bacterium
CCGTTATCAGTGATTAATGTCGAATAATCACCGGCACCATTACCAGCTCCTGCATCGGGTGCATCACCCCAGTCTTGCAGTGGGATTATGCTAACGGTATAATCTTCAACTTCACCATCGGCAAATAGACCTGCTGGTGTTGAACCAGTAAGTGTTCCTGTTGTTAATCGACAACGTGCGTAGGTTGAACCACTTGTATCGGTACTTGCTGTGCTTGGAATTGCTGGCATATTAACAGCAATTGGAACGGCATTGGTTCCATTTGGCACTGTTGCTGTTCCTGATTCGCTCAACTCAAATGTTCCATTGCCGTTGTAATCAATCCAACACACTAAGTTAGCAACCGAACCTGTTAAATTTGTGACAATTGGATTTAAGGTTAAGGCATCACCATCAACCAAGCTTGGGATTGTCACACCATCTTCATCTGCACCATCTCCATTAGCAGCAGCATTGGGTTGTCCATCAGCTTCGGCATCAATTGTTGCACCTATTTGTAAGCCTGCAACTATCGTATGCTGTGCACCTGAACTGGCTAATACTGTTCCATAACTATCGGGTGCATCACCAAAATCGTAATTAATGAAGTTTATTGGATAATCTTCCACCTCGCCATTGGCGGCAGCTCCTGTTGAATTGACAACATCTGCTGGCAGTGTCGCTATTCTGCAACGCATGAAACTAGTACCACCGGTATCTGCAACCGCTGTAACTGGAACATTAGGCATAGTAACACTGGCCGAGGTCGCTGTATTCGCAACTATAACGGAACCACCCTCACTGGCATTATCAAATACACCATCACCATTGTAGTCAATCCAACACGCAAGGGTTGCATCTACACCTGTGTTATTGACAACACTGACA
This sequence comes from Lysobacterales bacterium, assembly GCA_027067055.1. GTDB lineage: Bacteria > Pseudomonadota > Gammaproteobacteria > Xanthomonadales > Marinicellaceae > NORP309. The sequence continues at coordinate 868 of JAMOMK010000117.1, forward strand.
CCTAAGCTTACAGGTTGACCATCCTGTAACGATGGAGGTGTTAAACCATCTTCATCATCATTGGCTGTTGCACAAGTACCATGAGTTACATTAGCTGCCCCTGTATCATCTCCATCGGCAGTAGCTGCTTGTTGTCCATCACTTTCGTCATCGACACAAGCTCCCATAAACAAATTGGCATCGAGTATATGGTTTGGGCCACTATCTACACTTAAGGTTGAATAATCACCTGCACCATTGCCAGCTCCAGCATCTGGCGCATCGCCCCAGTCTTTAACGGGATTGATTGCCACTGGGTAATCTTCTACCTCTCCACTGGATGCTGCTCCCGTTGAGTTGCCTACATCTGCAGCTAGCGTGGCTAAGCGACAACGCATAAAGGTTGAACCGGCCGTATCAGCAAAGGCATTACCTGGAACAGTTGGCAAAGTAACAATTGCCGAGGTATCACCATTGGCAACAATAGCCGAGGTTCGTTCTGTGGCATTATCAAACACACCATTGCCATTGTAATCAACCCAGCACGCGAGAGTTGCATCGGCTCCAGTGGTATTAACTGTGGTCACCGTTACTTGTGGATTGGTTTGAAAGACTGTTAAAATAGGTGGCGTTAAACTATCTTCGTCATCATTAGCTGTGGCACAAGTTCCGTTGGTTCCTAAGGTTTGTGTCCCTGTATCATCACCATTGGCAGAGGCTGTTTGTTGTCCATCACTTTCGTCATCGACACATGCTCCCATAAATAAGTTGACATCTAGAATATGATTTGGACCGTTATCAACAGTTAAGGTTGAATAATCACCTACACCATTGCCAACTCCTGCATCGGGTGCATCACCCCAGTCTCTAACAGGATTGATTGTAATTGAATAACCCTCTACCTCTCCATTAGTAGCAGCACCTGTTGCATTATCAACATCGGTAGTCAGTGAGGCTATTCGACATCTCATAAAGGTTGAACCACCCGTATCGGCAAAGGCACTACTAGGAACATTCGGCAAGGTAATAATTACTGAGGTATCGCCATTGGCAACAATTACCGTTGCACGTTCTGTGGCATTATCAAACACACCATTTCCGTTATAATCAACCCAACAGGCTAATGTTGCATCATTTCCAGTTGTATTAACTGTCGTCACCGTTACTTGTGGATTGGTTTGAAATACGGTTAAAACAGGTGGTGTCAAACCATCCTCATCGTCATTGGCAGTTGTACAAGTACCATTGGTTCCTGTAGTTTGTGCCGTAGTATCATCACCGTTACCTAATAAAGTTTGCTGACCATCGGTCTCATCATCAACACAAGCCCCCAAAAACAACTTACTGTTTAAAATATGGTTAGGACCATTATCAACACTTAAAGTTGAATAATCACCTATACCATTGCCAACTCCTGCATCGGGTGCATCACCCCAATCCTTGACAGGATTGATTGTAATAGAAAAATCCTCTACCTCTCCGCTTAAAGCAACGCCAGTGGCATCTGCAACTTCAGCGGCATTGCTTGCAATACGGCATCGCATAAAGGTTGAACCACCCGTATCTGTATAAGCATCTGCAGGAACACTAGCTAGTGTTAGAATTTTTGAGGTGTCACCATTGGCAACAATTACTGCAGTGCGTTCTGTGGCATTATCAAAGACACCATCTCCATTGTAATCAACCCAGCATGCGAGGGTAGCATCGGCTCCTGTGGTATTAACTGTTGTTACTGTAACCGTTGGACTCGATTGAAAAGCTGTTAAAACAGGTGGTGCTAAACTATCTTCATCATCATTAGCTGTGGCACAGGCTCCTAAAGTTACATTGCTTTGCACACCATTATCATCACCGTTGGCAGTTGCAGATTGTTGTCCATCAACTTCATCATCTATGCAAGAGCCCATAAACAATTGACTGTTCAATAAATGACTTGGTCCAGAATCAATACTTAGGGTTGAATAGTTACCAGAGCTATTACCCACAGCATTATCTGGTGCATCTCCCCAATCAATATTACCAATTATTGTAAGTGCATAATCTTCAACTTCTCCATTTGCTGCAAAACCACCAGGAGTAGCTGCCGTAATACTTGGATCATTGGTAATTCTAAAGCGAGCATAAGTTACCCCTCCAGACATACCACTAACTCCAGCACCACTCCAGTTCAAACTCGTATTAGGAACAGTCAATCCATTATTTACTGTTGTCGTTGTATATTCATCGGCATCAAAAACTCCATTGCCATCAAAGTCTAACCACGCATGGATAATAACAGCTCCACCACTAGAGTTTGCGGTCGATATATTCGCAATTGGTATATCATAACTAGAGTCAGATGACATTAATGTTGGAAATGCACTTATTCCATCTTCATCATCCGGCACTTGATGATTATCATCACTGTCTGCACCAATACTTGGCACTCCATTAAATTCTGCATCTACCGACAACCCAAGAAAAATTCCATCACTCGTTATAATGTGACTAGGACCTCTAACATCTGTACCCCCGATTGCATCACCAACCACAAGATTAGTGCTATACGTATCTGGAGCATCGCCCCAATCCTGCAAAACACTTAAGACCTCAATATCTCCACCAGAGCCTTTATAGTCACCTGTTGTTGATGTTGAACTTGGATAGGCAGTAAATGCGGCACCAGGTCTAAGTATATATTGAGTCGTATCATTACCAGTTGCGGTAAAATTATGAGGAAAAAGTAAAAATCCATGCGGACCTGGCTCATCAAATATATCTGCTGATGTAACTAGATAGTCATAAGTGCCATCACCTTTGTCGTATATCCCAATACCACCATATCCGTCATCAGGTCCATTATTATCGTTAACATAAGCTATAGGAAAACTACCTGCATCATAATTATTAGGAGCTGTTAAATCTCCAGGAACCTGAGGAGCAGGTGTGTTATAAAACCCTGAACCATCTTTAACTAATAAATAATAAGCTCCGCCATGGTTATGTGATGATGCAAAATTATTTTGGCAACCCGTTCTAACCCCAACCATTAATTCACCATTTGGGCTAAATTTGAGATCAGAATATGAAACCCATGGATTAGAGGTAAAACCTCCACCTACGTTTTGTGTATAGGCTAAATTAGTTCCAAGAGTTGCATTTTGATTAATTTCCGCATCTGAGAATGAACCAGCACCATTAATAATACCTGTAAATTCTCCATTTGGGTCTAAAGGCACTGCAAACAGCCGAGGATTTAAGTCCAAGTTATGGGTGCCAAAATAAAGCATAGTTGCATCTAAATTAACGACTAAACCATAAGGACGTTCATCGGGTGCTAATCCTGCTGTCCCATCATCATCTAAAAAAGGATCGTATGTACTGAGTACAACACCGTTAATATCTAATCTGTATATTTTACCATCTTCAAAATTAGAGACAAAAAACTGATTATGAATCGAATCATAATTTATATTGCCAAGAGCCGGTCCAGTATTACGAGCAACAGAAGCGACAGGATTTTCACATCCAACATTATTAAATGCAAATGCTTGCTGTGGAAGCTGAGCAAAAACTGTTGCATCACCTGTAACTTTATCTAACTTATAAATAGTACCTGCCGCACCTAAGTCATTTACATCACCAGGATTAGTATCTAAACCAGCTGTGTCACCTGTAACTCCTGCACCAATTGAACCAAAAGAAATTAATGCTTGCTTCTGAGCTCCCCCAAATCCAAATGAAGCACCAAAACTGGTAGATGCTGTAGTATAAATATTTCTATCATTATCAATGGCTATACCAAATACGTTACCAATTGAACCTACGTCCCAATGATTATGTGTATGTATATCTGGTGTAATTTGTGGTCTTGTATCTAAAGGGACAATTGCACTAGTATCATACATCTTTAAAGCATGATCTCCATCACCAGGACCAGGAATAGTCAATGTACCTTGGGTCATAATAGAAATACCAGGCTTAAGCAAAGTTCCTGTTATGGGATCTAAACCCCAATTAGGAGGCGCGGGTGCAATAGTCTCTACTGCTTGAACTTGTGAAACTAGAAATAGAATTAATAAAAGTGAATAATACACATAAGATCTATATGTAATTTTTTTAGATACTCTCATACCTAAACGGGCAAAATGATTTTGCATAACAACCTCTTTTTTAGTGGGATAATAATTTCACATAGAACTTAAAAAAGGCATTGAAACTCCTTTAAATACTGTGTCCTCATAAGTTATTAAAAAACGCCATGGAATGCAATAAGTATCTTTACAAAAGCATTAAAAAATTAATTGTTATCAAGAAAATCTATAATTCACTTAAATTTATTGCCATAATGTGAACTCATTGGCAAAAAAATAACGACAAAACTATTAGGAGTTAAAATGTTTTGGTACACAAAACACTGCGACTAATTTTCTGCATGTATTACCCAAATCCCGATATAGAAATGCGTTTGAGAGTGCTAGTAACTGATGTGCATAGGAAATCAAGAAAAACTAAAGTCACCTCATTGGTGAAGAGCCAAGCTTTTTCTGGATTTTCTAGGTGCATCAAGGAGTTGTGCTAGCATCGTAATTTTCTATATCGGGATTTAGGTATTATATCAACCCAGCGGTGTTATTCCGCTAAGTTAATATTATGGAGAGCCACACATAATGCTTTATCAATTAAATTCTACAATAATATATTTTGTCTTGATTAAAAACACCTCCTTCGATTTAAAATTAATGTAGAATGTAATCTACCGACAGGAGATCACCAATGTACAATAAAAATGCAATTACTTTTCTTATTTTGATTAGCTACTTAGCTCAATCGACGGAGCCCCTCACCACACCTCCAGCAGGGGTTTCATTGCAACAACTAGACAATGGCATCAATGTTTTATTGATTGAAAACCACGGTTTGCCGATGGTTGGTATCAATACGGTTGTCAAAGTGGGTTCTGCTTATGAAACATTTACCTCAAGTGGCATGAGCCACATGCTTGAACATTTACTATTCAATGGCACCAGCCAATGGTCACAAAAAGAAATGTATGATTTAACTGATAAAATTGGAGGATACAATAACGCTAACACAGGAGAGTACTATACAAATTATATGATGGTCACTCCTTTTGAAAATATCAAACAAGGCATGGAAATTCAATCAGGCATGTTATTTGATTCGACCATACCAAAAGAAAAATTTGACAAAGAAAAAGGCATAGTTTTAGAAGAAATTGCCAAAACCTTAGCCAATCCACGCGATAAAGCCGCACGCTTAGTTCGCCAACAATTATTTGCAGGACATGCCATTTCACTTCCTACACTTGGCACCTATGAAACCATTAAAAATATGAACCACGAAGATGTTGTGTCCTTTTACAAAAACAATTACGTACCAAACAACATGGAAATTAGTGTCATTGGTAATTTTGATACAGATGAAATGCTAGTCCTATTAAATGAAATTTATGGGCATGCGAAACCCAACAACGTCACCCGACCTGCTATCAAAGGTTGGGCAACAGGGTTTGAGCCACCTGCAGCACGAAAAGGCAATGATGTCATCTACTCTTTCACTAAGAAAAAGGACATTACAATTCACAACTTTTACCCTTTTAACAATTCATCTGACACCTTTGACTCTTTACTGAGCGATACCTTGGATAAAAATAAGGATGAAATTGAAACCCAATTAAAAAACACATATAAAGAAGTTAAAAGTATAGCTTTTGATTTGCACAGTTTTCCTGTTGGCCACTTTATTCAGGCTGATGTCATTATTGAAAATGATAAAAATTTAGATGCCATCAATAAACGTTTTCAACAATTATTAACAGAACAAAAATTCTTCTTGCCCGCTGGTCACATTAAGTCCGAGGCGATTAAAACCAAGACAGACTTTCTCAAGCAAATAGAAAAACCTCATATGTTTGGGATATATAATGCCGATTTGATAGCGCAACATGGATTGGGTGCGATAATCAAACAATTCTCAGGAGATGAGTTTTTTGATGCAGGGAAAAAGCTCAATCAATTTAAACTCAATCCACAACCTCTGATAATTGTTGATTACCCTACTGTAAAAAAACGCGAGAGTAAGGTAAAACAGAACAAAGCAACATTGTTAGCAACGAACAAAAATTCTGCCACTATTATTGTCAAGCAAAATGAATTGAGTGAATTACTCGCTATCCATTACCTGTTTAAACATAAAGATAAATTTGAAAATAAATATGGAAAAGATGCCGCAAAAATATGGCACGATTTATTTGGGAAAAAAATGAAATCATCAGAAGTGCAAAAGTACGTGGCTGATTATGGTTTGAAATTCAAAGTCAATGACAATCCCTATTTCCCCATGGATGACATTTATTTGAGCCCTTTATTTGGCTATATTCGCGTTGAGGGTTTGGCATCGGACAGCCAAGCTGTGATAGATTTTCTCAACAAACAAATGTTAAGTTTCAAGCCCACTAAACAAGACTTTGAAACGGCACTAAAAAAGAGCCAATCAGGAAAATCTCAACAGCAAAAAAACAAGAGTAAAGAATTGTTTAACAAACACTACAACAAAATCTTGTTTGGAAAAGCCGATGAAAAACCCAACGACAAAGAACTAAATTATGAAAACTTTATTGCCTTTGGTGAACATTATTTTTCCCCTAGCAATCTAGTTATTTCGGTAGTCTCAAAACACCCAGCAAAAGACATCAAGCCTTATTTTGCTGATTTCACTAAAGATAACGACCAACCCTTTTCTGGACTAGCACAAACTAAAGAATTTGTTAAAAACGATAAAGCCATCAACGTTAATGAATCCATTGGCGGTGAGCAAGCTCAAACATTTTATGGCTTTATCAAAGGCATCGACAAAAATGACGAAGCCGCATTAACCGTGCTTTCATTAATGTTAAAAAGTGACATTGCTTTTAATATCCGCGAAAAGCAAGGACTTGCTTACCGTATATCATCGGGTGTTAATATCAAGGGAAACAAAGCCTTGTTCTATATTGATGTTCCGACCCAGCCCAAGAACGTTGAGAAATTAAGCCAGCAATTTGCTGGGTTATTCACCCCTGATTTTGCAGATAAAATTACCCAAGATGAACTTGACAAAACAGTCAACAAATACCTTGGTCGCATGATGTTTCGCCGATTATCCAGTATTAACCAAGCCTATTACTTAGCTCATTCTTTGTATTTTGATGACAGCATTGAAACAGACAAACAACGCCTTGATGCGCTAAAAAGTGTAAAACCAGCTGATGTTAAAGCGGTTGCCAAAAAATACCTCATTGCTCAAAATCCAATTTCAATTATTATTAATTAGGCTCTATGCGAAAAACCATGAAAAAATTTACTTATGTTGCTAGTTTAATTATTAGCCTTAATAGCTTTGCTAACACACCGATTCACCATGAAATAACCGCCACAATTCAACCGAATCAATCCCTGTTATCTGTTGTAGATAAGATGACCTTTGATGTGGGTAAAGGCAGCAAAACCGTGCAATTTAAATTGCATCATAATTTAGTTCTTAAAAAAAATAAATTAATCAAAAAAATTCACAGCAATGTGACAAGTCAAGACATTGGCATGGACAAAGACGATGTCAGCAACGACAATGCACTCAAACTCAATGTCTATGAAATTAAATTACCGCGTAAAACTGGTGATAAATTTAAGATAACTCTAAATTATTCAGGAAAGATTGAATCGCCTGTTAAACAGAGTGCCGAAAACTACGCCCGAGGCTTTAGTGAATCCGCAGGTATCATCTTTGAAAAAGGGGTTTATTTAGCGGGCTCGACTTATTGGGTTCCGACCTTTGGTGAACAAATGGTCACATTTAATTTAACCACAACTTTACCCAAAGACTGGCGCGTAGTGACAACAGGGAAACGATCACGAGACTCAACCGACAACAACGAGCACACCGATACCTGGAACTCACCAACACCCCAAGAAGAAATCTTTTTAATTGCTGCAGCTTTCACTCAATACAGTTATTCCATGGGCAATATCGAGGCAATGGTTTTTTTACGAACACCTGATGAAAACTTAGCTAATAAATACCTCGAAACAACAGCACAATACATGGAAATGTACCGTAAACTCATTGGACCATACCCTTACAGCAAGTTTGCCTTGGTGGAGAATTTTTGGGAAACGGGTTATGGCATGCCTTCTTTTACCTTGTTGGGCGAAAAAATCATTCGTTTTCCTTTTATTTTGCATTCTTCTTATCCACACGAATTACTGCACAATTGGTGGGGGAATTCGGTCTACGTCGATTTTGACAATGGTAATTGGTGCGAAGGTTTAACCGCTTACATGGCTGATCATTTGATTAAAGAACAACGCCACCAAGGCGAAGAATATCGCCGAGCAACACTGCAAAAATTCACTAACTTTGTGAATAAAAAAAATGATTTCCCGTTAAATAAATTCATCTCACGACACGATACAGCCAGCGAAGCCATCGGCTATGGCAAAACTTTGATGGTCAATCACATGTTGCGTCAGAAGGTTGGTGATGAAAACTTTATCAAAGCTTACCAACAATTCAACCGTGACAACAAATTCACACGTGCATCATTTGATGATATTCGCCAAGCCTTTGAAAGCACAACTGACCAAAAGTTAGACTGGTATTTTAAGCAGTGGGTAGAGCGTACAGGAGCTCCCTCATTGACCATCAGTGATGTCAAAACCCAAAGTGTTCGAGGTCAAAACACCTTAATATTTACCCTAAATCAAATTCAAGACGATGATGCCTTTTCACTCGATGTGCCATTAGCAATCGTCACCGATAAAGGCACAAGCGAACAAACCGTTTCAATGGATAACAAATCCCAAAGTTATAGCCTTGCGGTTGATGGTGAGGTTTTAAAAATTCAAATCGATCCACACTTTGATGTTTTTCGCACACTTGATCCACGCGAGTCGCCGCCAGCATTTACCAAAGCTTATGGTGCCGACAAAACCACCATCATCTTACCTGCCAAAACCAATAAACGTTACGCTCTCTACCAAAACTTAGCAACAAAATGGTCACAAGCAAAAGCCGACAAATTTGAAATCATCGCACAAGATGACCTTGAAGTATTACCAACAAACCATGGCGTTATGATTTTAGGTTTGGATAATAAATTTTCAAGCGTTGTCAATAAAGCCTTAAAACAATACAACTCAAACATCAGCCCTGCAATGGTAAGTTATGGTAAAAGAATTCTAAAAACCGGCAATAATAGTTTTTTTATCGCTGTTGCTAATCCCAAAAATGCCGCACAAACTATCACCCTGCTTTCTATTGGTAACGATGCCGCTGTTGATGGCTTGGTAAGAAAATTGTCGCATTACGGCAAATACAGTTACCTCGCCTTCGAGGGAGATGAACCCTCCAACATTGCTAAAGGCAATTGGCAAATCACAGACTCTCCGTTAATTTATGCTTTTGACAAAAATGCCATTGTTGAACTTAAAAAACGCCAAGCACTGGCAACATTAACGCCTGTTTTTTCTGCTAAACACATGATAGAATCTGTTAATTACTTAGCCGATGACAAGTTAAAAGGCCGCGAACTTGGTAGTCCCGAATTGAATGAAGCCGCACAATTTATTGTAGAAAAGTTCAAACAATACGGATTGAAAACAATAAGTGCCAACGGTAGTTACCTGCAAACATGGACACAAGATGTTAAAGACAAAAAGAACCTCAACTTGAGCAATGTCATTGGCATAATCCCTGGCAACAATCCAGATTTGTCCGAAGCGGTGGTTTTATCGGCACATTACGACCACCTTGGCATGGGTTGGCCTAATCATAAAAGTGGTAACAAAGACAAAATTCACAATGGCGCAGATGATAATGCCAGTGGTGTTGCGGTAATGTTAGAGCTTGCTCGCACTCTAGGTAAATCTGCCAAACCAGCGAGAACTATTATATTTGTGGCATTTACGGGCGAAGAAGCGGGGTTAATCGGCTCAGAGCATTTCGTCAAAGAATACCTCAAACACAATAAAATCTTTGCCAACCTCAATATTGATACCGTTGGGCGTTTATTTGACAATAAATTAATGGTGCTCAACGCCAATACAGCTCGCGAATGGAAATTCATCTTTATGGGAACTGATTTTACCACAGGTGTCTCCTCGCAAATAGTCACCCAAGACCTTGATGCCAGTGACCAAATCTCATTTATTAAAGAACAAATTCCTGCCGTGCAATTGTTTTATGCTGGTATTAAATCCGATTACCACGTTCCAGCAGATACCGCTGATAAAATTGACTCCGTAGGACTGGTCAAAGTTGCCAGTGTTGCCAAAGAAATAATCGAATACCTCTCGATGCGAAAAGATCCTATGCCATTTACAGGCAAAGGAGCATCGACTCACAACAGTAAAAACAAAACAAATACATCAACGCGAAAAGCCTCAACTGGCTCCATGCCAGATTTTGCCTACTCAGGTATTGGTGTCAAAATTGCAGGTATTGCCGATGACTCTCCTGCTGCCAAAGCCGGTTTAAAAACAGGCGATATTATTATTGGTTTTAATGGCAATGAAATCAAAAATCTCAAAGACTACTCCAACCAACTCAAAGCCCACCAACCAGGCGATACCGTTGAGGTTACCATCACAAGAGATAAAAAAGAACAGACCGTTAAGCTAATATTAGGAGCACGATAAAAGCATGTCATTATTAAGCAAAAAATTTAGAGAATATAAGCTTTCTCAAGAAATAGTTGATATTTATCGTGATCGTTTTGATGATGAGTCCATTACTGGAATTATTGCAGACTTTAACACTGAATTTATTCAAATCAATTGCCTTTCAGAAAAAGGTGATAATGAAGGTATTTCAGTTTTTTATATTGAGGATATTACTCGTGTTCGAGCAAAAGGAAATATTAGAGACTCAATCAAAACCCTTGTTCAACATAATAGCACTCAATTTAAGTCCTATAAAATCAACTTAAAATCCATACATACCATCCTGAATTCTGTACAAGAGAATTTTGGTTATGTTTCCATATCAACCGAAGAAATAATAAGTGATTCAGAGTGTTTTATTGGCTCTATAAAAGACGAAGATAAAGACTGGATTTTGTTAGACAGTTTTGGAACTATGTCCAATCGTGATATTAAGCAACTTATTCTAAAAAAAGATGACATTACCTGTGTCGATGCTGGTGGAAAATACGAGGATTCAATAAACTATTTAGCAAAATTAAATAGAAAAATCTGAATAACCAAATTATCTTTTGTATGAATTTATTGCCATAACTGCACTAGGGTTCATAAAACTCAATACTTTTATTATTTAACGAGGTTCTATTGAGTTTTATGAAATGCCTTACTCACTCTTAATTCTCAAAACCATCACCAAATATAAAGGGATAATTAATTAAGTTCTCATCAGCACCTAAATCTGCAAAAGGTGATCTTGTTTGGTTATCAATATCTCGATTATTGTTAATCAAATTGACATTGGACGGACAATTATTGCCGGTATGATCAATTGAGTTTGCTGAATTAATTAAATGGTAATCATGATTGACTTCATCAATAAAATTAAGGCCATTACTGGCAAGAATAAACGAACCCACATTCTTGTTTTTTTACTGCAGTTATGTGTTCTAAATTCAATGCTGAGTCGAAAAAAGTTGTCAATAAATTGTTGTCTGCAAAGCCTCCTATGTCTGAATCGCCATTGTTGTACATCACACTTGCAAAATGTACTCGACTGGGGTTGTAGTAGCCATGATTGTGATGGCATTTAGGGCAAATAAATCCATCTGGCCAACGTAGTTGGATTAAATGCTCCAGACAATGTTGTTCGGTATTAAATCTTGATTGCCATTCTAGTAAATTAGTTGATTCTGTTTGCATTGTTATTACTCCAATCTAAAGCCTTAGTTTAGAACAATTCATTCTCAGAACTTGAGAATGTGAAACAGGAGGTTTGTATAGAGCCATGTTAAATAATAAGGTATAATCGCTAATTCTTATAAATATAGAATGGTAGAACATGGATTTATTTACAATTGAAAACTTACTCACTTTATTAATGCTGACCTTGTTGCAAGCTGTTTTGGGCTTCGATAATTTACTGTATATTTCATTGGAATCACAGCGAGTTGAGATAGATAAACAGGCAAAATTGCGAAAATTAGGTATTGGTATTGCTGTTATTTTACGTTTGGTGTTGCTTTATGTGTTAATGAAACTTATCCAGTTTTTTCAAGACCCTGTTTTGGGGTTTAATTGGCAGGGAGTGGTTGAAGGTCATTTTAATGTCCATGCGTTAATCGTTTTATTTGGCGGTGTTTTTATTATGTATACAGCCATGAAAGAAATTTGGCATATGCTTTCCTTAGAAGATGAAATGCACGAAAAAATTAAACCACAGTCATTTAACAAAGTCTTGACTATGGTTGTTATCATGAACCTGGTTTTTTCCTTTGATTCAATTTTAAGTGCAATGGCATTAACCCAAAACTATTATGTAATGGCGACCGCTATTTTGATTTCTTCAGCCATGATGATTTGGATGGCTGATGGCGTGGCTACATTTTTACAAAAAAATCGCATGTATGAAGTCTTGGGTTTATTTGTCTTATTTATTGTTGGCATTATGTTAATCAGTGAGGGCGGACACTTGGCACATTTGAAATTTTTCAACTTTCCAATTACTCCTATGAGCAAAACAACTTTCTATTTTATTTTAGCTATTTTGGTTATTGTTGAAATGGTACAAAGTAGATATGCCAAAAAGTTATCGCAATTGAAAATTGAAGAACGTCAGGATTAGTATTAATTTATGCAAGAAGAAATATTAATCAAATTAGCCGTTATTGGTGTATTAGGGTCACTGGCACAATGGTTTTCATGGTGGGTTAAATTACCCTCTATTTTGTTTTTGCTCTTACTTGGGTTTTTAGTGGGACCAATTACAGGTTATTTAAACCCTGATGAAGTCTTTGGTGATATGCTTTTCCCCATGGTTTCTTTGGCTGTTTCAGTTATTTTGTTTGAAGGGGCATTAACACTTAATTTTCACGAAATCAAAGGTTTGCAGCAAGTTATACGGCGACTCGTTTCAACTGGTACACTTATTTGCTGGGTGATTATTGCTATAGCGACATACTATTTAATTGGTTTTGATTGGCAGATGTCCTTTTTATTTGGTGCATTGGTTGTGGTCACAGGTCCAACTGTGATTGTGCCCATGTTGCGAACGGTGCGGGTCAATAACAAAATTTCCAACATTTTACGTTGGGAAGGTATTATTATCGATCCAATTGGTGCATTGCTTGCTGTATTAGTTTTCACCTTTATTGTTTCATCACAAGCTGGTGGCAATGAGTTTTCTCATGTATTATTGGTTTTCACTAAGTTAATAGTCATTGGTACTGCGCTTGGAATTAGTGCAGGGCAAGCTTTGGGGTTGATTTTGAAGCACCATTTATTGCCTGAATATTTACATAATATATTTACCCTCACACTTGTATTTGCGGTATTTGGATTGTCCAACCATTTGGAACACGAATCAGGCTTGCTTGCGGTAACTGTAATGGGTATTTGGTTAGCTAATATGAAAGGAATCCATATCGAGGAGATTTTAAATTTTAAAGAATCTTTGAGTGTTTTACTTATCTCTGGCTTGTTTATTATTTTGGCATCACGTATTGATTTTCAACAAATTAAGTCATTAGGTTGGACATCTATTGGCATATTTTTGATGATTCAATTTTTTGCACGACCCATCAAAGTATGGGTTTCAACACTCGGCTCAAACTTGCAATGGCAAGAAAAGGTCATGGTCTCGTGGATAGCACCACGTGGTATTGTCGCTGCTGCTGTTTCGGCCTTATTTGCAATCAAGCTTGAGGCGATTAATTACCCCAATGCCGATTTGTTAGTGTCATTAACCTTTATCATTATTATCACCACCGTTGTTTTCCAAAGTGCAACATCGCGACCATTAGCCAAAGCACTTGGCGTGGCAGAACCCGAAGCTCTGGGAATGTTAATCGTCGGAGCTAACCCTGTGGTACAAGCCATTGCTCTGGTTCTACAAAAGGAAGGTGTTGATTTTGTCATTGCCGACAGCTATTGGCAACAAATTAAACAAGCACGAATGCAAGGCTTTAAAACCTATTATGGCAATCCTGTTTCTAAGCACGCCGATCAACATTTACATTTGATTGGTATTGGGCATTTGCTTGGTATGTCGATGAATCGTCATTTAAATACTTTGGCAGCTAAAAAATATGCCGCAGAATTTGGTAAGAAAAATATTTATACGCTCAAGCCAAATGTTGATAAAAACAAAGATTCCGAAAAACACCTAAGTACCATTGATTTTCGTGGAAATATTCTTTTTGGTGGCAAAACCTATGCACAATTAGCCAGCATTCTCTCACAAGGTGGAGTGGTTAAATCTACTTTGATGACAGAAGAGTTTACCTTTAAAATGTATTTAGAAAAGCACGGCAATAGCATCATCCCTTTGTTTGCCATTTCCCCTAAATCCAAACAAGTCAAAATATTTTACCAAGGCAATGAATTTAAAGTACCCAATCAGTGGATAGTAGTTGGACTTCTTGAATCAAGTGAAAATTAAATCAGCTTAATGGTTTTTAAAAAGTTAATGGTATCATTTAAAGTTGTTTCAAAATCTCTGGTTTGGTAATTTAACTCCACTCGTGCTTTTACTGCATCACAAGCGTATAAATCAGATATTAATGTAGCTGATTCTGGTGTTATGTCGGGTTCTTTATTAGTTAGTCTCGAAATGAAGTTTTTTGTTTGTGCCAGTGCCATGAGTAAAAAATTGGGTAATTGTACAGTGGTTGCTTTGACATTAAGTTTATTGGCGACAGCATTGACAAACTTGGTAAAAGTCATATCGGTTCCTCCCAGTAAATAATTCTCACCCGTTTTGCCATGATGATAAACTTGAATTATTCCTGATACGACATCGCGCACATCGACAAATGAACCAGCGCCATTTGGAATGCTAGGTAATTTTTGTGTAGCAATCATTTTGATTAATCGAGCCCAATTGTGTTTGTCACCAGGTCCTATAATGTGGGTAGGGTTGATAATGACGCAATCTAGTTCTTTTGTGTTTAACACTAAATTTTCTGAAGCTGTCTTGGTTTTGACATAATTAATCCAACTATTTTTGCCTGCTTTGGGCATGGTTTCAGTGATGTTTTTTAGCGTAGTGTGAATGCCAAAGACAACCACAGAAGAAATGTGAATGAAACGTTTGACGTTAGTAGCCTTCGCCATAGCCAACATGTTTTGCGTGCCAGTGATATTTGTAGTGGTTTGCATGCCGTTGTTTTTAAACCACGTATTGGTGCTAGCAGCTGTGTGAAATAAAGCATCGAGATTTATGGGTAGTTGTTTTTCGATAGCTTTTGGGGCAAGAATGTCACCTTCGATAATAACGAGATTTTTATGCTTGATACTCATCTTTTCTTTATTTCGGCATAAGGCATAAACCTGCCAATTGTTATCGAGCAATTGTTGGCATAAATGCAATCCTAAAAATCCTGTTGCACCCGTGATGAATGCCTTTAATTGTTTTGTTTGTGTCATTTTATTTAAAAACTCTTTACATAGACATCCTATTATAATTGAATACAACAATGAAAGGGCATACAAATCAATACCATTTAAAACAGACCATCAAATTGTCAATTCCACTGGTTATCAGTCAGTTGACCAGTATGATGATTGGTGTCGTGGATGTTATTATGTCTGGTCGTTTGGGTACGATTCCTTTAGCCGCTGTTTCAATCGGCGGTGCAATTTGGGCAATTGGTGTGATGGTTGTTTTGGGGGTCTTAATGGCAACGCCTCCTTTGATTTCTGAATTAGATGGAGCTAATGAGCGCCATAAAATTGGACCGTTAGTTCGACAACTCATGTGGTTAGCGTTAATTATCGGTTGTATTTTTTTCTTTGCCATTCGAAATTTAACTCCACTTTTTAACTTATTTGGAACGCGACAAGAGGTGATTCCTTTTGCCATTGAATACTTGCAGGCCATTTCTTGGGGTATATTGAGCTTTCCATTTTTCTTGGTGTTTCGTTATGTTGCTGATGGTTTGTCACACACACGCATGACCATGTACATCAGTTTTTTGGCTCTTGCCTTAAATATTCCGTTGAACTATGTTTTGATGTTTGGACATTTTGGATTTCCTGCTATGGGAGTTAAAGGTTGCGGTTATGCTTCCGCCATTGTGTTATTTATTCAAGCCTTAACATTTGGATTAGTGATGGCAAAACATCGCTGGTTTAAAGATTTACATATATTTTCACATATTGAAAAAATAGATAAAAAAGTATTGATAAAAGTACTTGGTTTAGGCTTGCCAATTGGTATGGCATTACTTTCCGAAGGCGGCTTCTTTTCTGTTGTGACTATGTTGGCTTCTCGGTTGTCACCTGAAATTATTGCTGCACATCAAATTTCATTAAATGTAGCTTCGGTGCTTTTCATGGTGCCTCTGGGCATCTCAATGGCTATTACCGTACGGGTCGGAAATGCACTGGGTCGTGGCTCTGCAACCGATACGAGGCGGGCTGGTATGGTGGGGATTGCTTTGATTTTTGTAGTGCAAATATTTTTAGCCAGTTTTATGTTTTTATTCCCAGAGATGGTAATTGGGCTTTACACAAAAGATCAAGAAGTCATTGATATAGCTTTGGTGTTGATATTATTTGCTGCCATTTTCCAATTGTCTGATGGTATTCAAGTGGCGGCGGCTGGTGCGCTTCGGGGTATTAAGGATACCAAGTTCTTAATGTATGGAACGCTAATTGCCTTTTGGACTTTTGGTTTTGCGGCTTCGTGGTGGTTTTGTTTTGAAAAAGACATGGGAGCAGCGGGACTATGGATTGGGTTGATTATGGGTTTGTCTGTTGCAGCGATTTTAAATTTTGTTCGTTTTTATCAAAAAACCAAGAGTGGCATTTAGCTGGATTCTTACTTAAAACACATGAGAATATTTAGCTAAGTTGTTGATTGCAATTTGAATTGATTGCGTAACACTTTTTTACAAAAAAAAGCTTTTTTTCCTTGTAAAAAATTAATCAAAACAATCTTGAAATTCAGCTTGATTTCAGGCGGCATTATCCTATATGATAGCCACTGATTTTTTAATTTAATCAAAATAAAATAAAACAAGAAAACTTTCAGATGTGGAAATGAAAGCAAAACTTGATACCAAGAACCCCATCACAAAATTTTGATGAAATTAGATTAAAATTAAACCAAAAAAAGAGCTTTTAGTATATATGCTGAGCATTTTCAAAATGCTCAATTACAATTAAGATGCAGCAGGCGGAGTGGTAATGCAACAAACAGGAACACAGGATTCAAACAAAAAAACACATCAAGATATTGCTTCAAAAAATGAAGCGCAAACAGTCTCACCTTCAGCACCAGGTGAATACCGTGTAATTCGAAGAAATGGGACGATAACAGGCTTTGATGCTTCAAAAATTTCAGTTGCGATGACTAAAGCATTTTTGGCTGTAGAAGGGGGGCAAGCTGCCGCTTCTCGCCGTATTCGAGAAAAAGTTGAAAAGCTCACACAAGAAGTGGTAAATGGGTTGTTTCGTCGATTAGATGATGGTGGCACCATTCATATTGAAGATATTCAAGATTATGTTGAACTGGCTTTAATGCGTTCAGGCGAACATAAAGTGGCAAGAGATTATGTTTTATATCGTGCCCAACAGTCAGAAAAAAGAGCCAAAGCTAGAGCGCGAAAAAAGAAAAAAGTAACGGGTCCAGTTATCAATGTTATTGTTGCTGATGGAACACGCAAAAAATTAGATGCACAACGATTAGAAACCATTATCAACGAATCGGTTAAAGGTTTGTCAGGTGTTGATGAAAAGTTAATTCTTAAGCAAGCTTACCGCAATATTTTTGATGGTATCGCAGAAAAAGACCTAAGCTCGGCGATAGTGATGTGTGCAAGACAATACATCGAAAAAGATCCCTGTTATTCTAAAGTAGCGGCTCGTTTGTTACTTGATGGATTAAGAACAGAAGTGTTAACATTCTTATTCGATGAAGATAAAACGGCAACTCAAGCCCAAATGGTTGAACTTTATCCAAAGTCATTTAAGAAATATATTCACAAAGCCATAGAGTTAGAGTTGTTGACACCTGAATTGGCAAGCTACGACTTAGATAAATTAGCAGCAGCAATTAAACCAGAGAGAGATTTGGATTTTACATATCTTGGGTTCCAAACGCTATATGACAGGTACTTTATTCACAGCGGTGACTGTAGGATTGAACTGCCACAAAACTTTTTCATGCGTGTCTCAATGGGACTTGCCATTAATGAAGTGAATCGTGAAGAAAAAACCATTGAGTTTTATAATTTATTGAGTTCATTTGATTTTATGAGTTCAACACCCACTTTATTTAACTCAGGAACACTACGCCCACAATTGTCGAGTTGTTATTTGACAACGGTACCAGATGATTTGGCAGGTATATTTGATGCCATAAAAGACGATGCACTGTTATCAAAATATGCAGGTGGATTAGGCAATGATTGGACACGAGTGCGTGGTCTGGGTTCTCGCATTAAGGGAACTAATGGCGAATCACAAGGTGTTGTTCCATTTTTGAAAGTGGCTAATGATACGGCTGTTGCCGTTAATCAAGGTGGAAAACGCAAAGGTGCCATGTGTGCTTATTTAGAAACATGGCATGTGGATATTGAAGAGTTTTTAGACTTACGTAAAAACACAGGTGATGAACGTCGACGTACGCATGATATGAATACGGCAAACTGGATTCCTGATTTATTTATGGAGAGAGTTGCTGAAGAAAAATCATGGACATTGTTCTCACCAGAAGAAGTGCCAGAATTGCATGACTTATATGGCAAAGCCTTCCGTGAAAAATACGAATATTATGAAAAACTGGCAGCTGACGGCAAATTGATTAATACCAAAGAAGTACAAGCAACCGATATTTGGCGCAAAATGTTAGGCATGTTGTTTGAAACTGGTCATCCTTGGATTACTTTTAAAGACCCGTGTAATATTCGTTCACCACAACAACATATTGGTGTTGTGCACAGTTCAAACTTATGTACGGAAATTATGCTTAACACCAGTGATGAAGAGATTGCTGTGTGTAACCTCGGTTCTATTAATTTGCCACAACACACAACGGCAGAAGGTCTGGATTATAAAAAATTAGAAAAAACCATAACAACAGCCATGCGCATGTTAGACAATGTTATTGATTATAACTTTTACAGTGTGCCACAAGCCCGTCGATCAAACCTTAAACATCGACCAGTTGGTATTGGTTTAATGGGTTTTCAAGATGCTTTATACAAACAAAATTTAGCCTATACAAGCGATGAAGCGATTCAATTTGCCGATGAATCCATGGAAGCGGTTTCGTATTATGCGATTCAAGCATCCAGTGATTTAGCTGCAGATCGTGGGGTTTATCCAAGTTATGAAGGTTCTTTGTGGTCACGTGGTATTATGCCGCTTGATTCGATTGAATTATTGGAAAAAGAACGCGGTAAATATATTCAACAAGACAAGTCTTTCACGATGGATTGGAAAAAATTACGCAAAAAAGTCAAATCTCAAGGGATGCGTAACTCAAATACCATGGCAATTGCTCCAACAGCAACAATTTCTAATATTTCGGGTGTATCGCAATCCATTGAACCGATTTATCAAAACTTATTTGTTAAGTCGAACTTATCTGGTGAATTCACTATCGTTAATAAGTATTTGGTCGAAGATTTTAAGAAATTAGATATTTGGGATGATGTTATGATTAATGACCTTAAATACTTTGATGGCAGTGTACAAAAAATTGACCGTGTACCTGATGATTTGAAAGCTAAATATGCTACAGCATTTGAAGTGGATGCAGGCTGGATGATTGAAGCAGCTTCACGTCGCCAAAAATGGATTGACCAAGGTCAGTCCTTAAATATCTACATGAAAGATCCATCAGGCAAAAAATTAGATGCCATCTATAAATTGGCTTGGGTTCGTGGATTAAAAACGACTTACTATTTGCGTTCACTTGGTGCAACACAAGCTGAAAAAGGCGTGGAAGAAAGTGGTTCAGAAGCAAGAAAATCTAGTTCGGATGCCCCATTAGCGTGTTCTATACTTGACCCAGATTGCGATGCGTGTCAATAAGGAAAAACTTATGCGCTTCTTAATTGAAGCGCATGATTACTTCAAGTAAACACCTGTTAAAATTTTGTTTCCATTCAGCGAAGCATACAAAAATTTGTGTATAAAGCACACATAATAAAATAAAAATACACTATCGTTTTACATCAAAAAATGATAGGATTATCAGCGGATAAACCGCAGGAGAGATGAATGTATAATTGGGACGACCCATTAGGACTTGGTAAAAAAGAGGAAGCCAAAGAAGCAACGATAGCTCAGGATGTTCAAAAAGAAGTTAAAGCAGAAGAGATAGTTGCACGAGCAGAAGTGACAGAAAAAGTGACTCCAGTGGTTAATCATACACCTGAAAATACCGAGAATAATGCACGAGTAGCGGTTGACCCCGTTAAGGCAGATGATAAACGTGTCGTCAATGGACAAACTGATATTAACCAATTAGCTCCATTCAAATATCCTTGGGCTTGGAAGTATTTTTTAAATGCTAACAAAAACCACTGGACACCATTAGATATTAACATGACTAGCGATGTGCATGATTTTCACCACAAGTTAAACGATGATGAACGTCATGTTTACACCAATGTTTTATCCTACCTTACGACTTCTGATATTTTAGCTATGCGAAATATTGGTTTGGCTGTGATGGAAAAAATGACTGCGCCAGAACTACAAATCTACCAAGCACGTCAAGTCTATGAAGAAGCTTTGCATACTTGGACTTATCAACATTGCATCGAGACCATAGGACTTGATCAAGGTGAGATTTACAACCGTTACCGTGTTGTGCCAGAAATTAACCAAAAAATTCAAATTGCCAATCGACGTTTAGATTCTGTTTTACGTTCTGATATGGATTTAACCAATAAAGATGATTTGCACGAATTTGTTATGGCTTATATTTTCTTTGCAGCAATTTTTGAAGGCTGTTGGTTTTACAATGGCTTTTCTCCTATCTTCTCACTGCAAAGACGTGGTTTGATGAAGGGTACGGCAGAACAATTTCAGTATATTATGCGAGATGAAGTCATGCACGCTTCTTTTGGTATACGTGTAGTTAAGCAAATATTTGCAGAAAATGACATTAAATTAGACCCAAAAGCCATTAGAGATATGTGGGATGAGTCAGAGACTGCTGAGTCATCTTATGCCAAATATATATTAAAAAGCCCAATTCTTGGTTACAATGCACAAGACCACAGTGAGCAATTCAGATATATTGCCAACCGCAGAGCACGATCACTTGGAATGGAGGAGCCGTTCCCAGGCGCACAATGTACACTGGGTTGGTTAGATGAACAATCAAACTTACGCAAAGAGAAGAATTTCTTCGAAACACGCGTAACAGAATACCAAACCGGTGGAGCTTTAAGTTGGGATTAATTGATCTCTTACCCAAATCCCGATATAGAAATGCGTTTGAAAGTGCAAGTAACTGATGTGCATAGGAAATCAAGAAAAACTAAAGTCACCTCATTGGTGATGAAGCTTTTTCTGGGTTTTCTAGGTGCATCAAGGGCTTGTGCTATCATCGTACTTTCTATATCGGGATTTGGGTCTTACATAAACTAATAAAAAGGCATTTTATTATGCCTTTTTTTATGAGTACGGAATTCTAGTTTAGAAAAATGACCCAGTCCATTCTCAATATCGGTATTCTTGCGCATGTGGATGCAGGAAAAACCACCATAACAGAGCAAATTTTATATCAATCAGGTTCACAACGCACTATCGGCAGCGTGGATAAAGGCACCTCGTCAACGGATAACCTCAAGGTTGAGCAAGAACGAGGTATTTCTGTTCGATTAGCAACAGCGACATTTCAATACAATGGAGTTAAGGTCAATATTATTGATACACCTGGTCATGTGGATTTTTGTGCGGAGGTGGAATATTCCTTGCGTGCATTGGATGCGGTTGTTTTGGTGATTAGCGCGGTTGAGGGCGTGCAAGGACATACGATATCTTTGTTTAATGCCATAAATGAGATGAATATCCAATGCCTAATTTTCATCAATAAGATTGATCGTGTGGGAGCTGATGTTGATGCAGTGCTACAAGACATTAGAAAAACATTAACACAGAAAATTATTGTGTTGCAAAAAACTGATGGTGAGACATTAATCAGTGAGTGGAGTGAAGCTAAACAAAATGATGAAATCGTCCAACAATTGGTCGAGTTTGATGACGAATTAATGGAGTGTTATTTAGAAGGTGAGAAAATTGACTTTGAAACACTGGATGATTTGTTAGCGCAAACAACCTCAGAGACAGAGTTTATTCCTGTTATACTCGGTGCAGCAAAAAATGGAGTAGGGATAAGCAAATTGCTTGATGCCTTGACCCGTTATTTTAAATTTCCAACAGCTGATAAGGACAGGCCTTTATCCTCAGTGATATTCAAAATTGAGCACGATAAATTATTGGTGATGAAGCTTTTTCTGGGTTTTCTAGGTGCATCAAGGACTTGTGCTAGCATCGTATTTTCTATATCGGGATTTATTGGGTAAAATGTGTTATTTAAGGGTTTTTAGTGGCAGTATAAAACCACGTGATGTGATAAAAAATGCCACGAGAATATTGGATAAAGACCAAAAAGTCGGACAACTCAAAATGAATCTCAGGGGCAAGTACCAAGACATTGATGAAATTTGCGCTGGAGATATTGGCATTACCAGTGGTTTGAGTGCTGCAAAAGTTGGTGATATTTATGGCGAAGTTGGTAAAATACCCAAAATGTTAAGCCTTTCAACACCGATGTTAACGGTTCAGGTCAAGCCTGAGAACGATGCTCAAATTATGGAATTAGTGCAAGCGGTTTCACAATTATCTGATGAAGACCCCTTGTTAGATATGCAATGGATGCCCGATTTGCGAGAATTGCATGTGAAAATCACTGGAACAATCCAAATAGAAATTCTACAAGCGCAGTTGTTGCAACGTTATGGATTGAAAACTGAATTTTCAGAACCATCGGTGATTTACAAGGAAACTCCGGCAATATTAAGTTATGGCTATGAAAGGTATTGGATGCCAAAACCCTGCTGGGCGATTTTGAAACTCAAAATGGAACCTGCAGAACGAGGCAGTGGTGTGAGTTATCACAGTGAAGTGTCGGTCAATGATGTGGCAGCCAAATACCAAAAAGAAATTGAACAAACCATTGATAAGGCCTTAGTACAAGGGATTAAAGGTTGGCAAGTAACAGATTGTAAAATAACATTGGTTGAAGGCGAAGACCACAATATCCATTCACGCTCAGGTGACTTCATCATTGCTACACCAATGGCAATTCTCAATGGCTTAACAGAATCAGGAACAACTTTGTTAGAACCCATATTAGAATTTTATATTTCTGCTTCACTAGATTTGCTTGGAACAGTCACCAGTGACATAACCAAAATGCGTGGTTGTTTTGATGGCCCTCAAATCGAAAATGAATCCTTTACACTTAAAGGAACAATGCCTGCATCGACATCAATGAAATATCCCATTACACTAGCCTCGTTAAGTGGTGGAAAAGCGAAATTAGCAACCAAACTTTCATGCTATCAACCCTGTACGGATGAACAAGGACAAACGACTAAATACAGAGGTGTTAGTCCGCTTGACCGTGATAAATGGATATTGCAGGCACGCAAAGCGTTGTGAGTTTAAGGGTGATTTGTTAAACATTCGATATCTCATCGTGCTCCACAACCCAGCGATCGATAATTTTTTGGCAAATCTCAGGGTAATCTGTAATTAACTGCGCGGCAAGTTTTTGTGCCATTTGAAATAAAGGCTTGTCGCGTTCATAATCGGCTAAGCGAAATTGCACAGCTCCTTTTTGTTTGCAGCCTAATAATTCGCCAGCACCACGAATTTTCAAATCTTCTCGAGCGATGACAAACCCATCATTTGTTTTGCGCATAATATCTAAACGTTGTTTAGCGACTTCGCCAAGTGGTGCTTGGTACATCAAAACACAATGACTCTTTTTGTTGCCTCGCCCAATACGGCCACGGAGTTGATGCAGTTGTGATAAACCTAGGCGTTCAGAATTTTCAATCACCATTAAAGAAGCATTGGGCACATCAACGCCGACTTCAATAACAGTTGTTGCCACCAATAAATCCAACTCATGGGCTTTGAATTGCGACATAATATGGTTTTTCTCACTGGACTTTAAACGTCCATGCACCAAGCCAATGCGCAATTGTGGAAACCAGTCTTTGAGTTCTTCATAGGTATCGGTAGCTGCTTTGGAGCGCAAAACTTCAGACTCTTCGATTAGGGTGCAAACCCAATAAGCTTGTTCGCCATCTTGGCAATTGGCTTTTATGCGCTCGGCGATTTGTGGCATTTTGTTATTAGAGATAACCAAGGTAGAAATCTCTTGTCGCCCAGGTGGTAGCTCATCAATAACCGAAATATCCAAATTGGCATAAGCGGTTTGTGCCAAGGTGCGTGGTATCGGTGTTGCTGTCATAATCAACATATGTGGTTGCAAGGCTTCGAATTGCCCTTTATTGCGCAATGCTAAACGTTGGTGTACGCCAAAACGGTGTTGTTCATCAATAATCACCAGTCCCAAGGCATTAAATACCACTTCTTTTTGAAAAAGCGCGTGTGTGCCAATGATGATTTTGGTACCGTTGGCAATCTTTTCTAAAACAGCCGTGCGCTCTTTTCCCTTAATGGCAGCGGACAAATAGACAATATCGTCATTATCAAACCACGTTTGTAAGGTTTTATAATGCTGTTCTGCTAGTATTTCAGTTGGCGTCATCATAGCTGATTGGTGGTTTTGCGCATAAGCGACACTAATGGCAAGAGCAGCCACTACCGTTTTACCACTACCGACGTCACCCTGAACAAGACGTTGCATGGGATGGTTGTTTTGTATGTCTTGGTAAATTTCATCGACAACACGTTGTTGTGCACCGGTTAACTCAAAAGGCAGTTGAGCTTTAAAAGCATCAATCTTATCTT
>JAMOMK010000118.1 GCA_027067055.1 Lysobacterales bacterium
TAATATCTTTATTTTCATGAGTTCTTCAGTTGTAATCATAGGCACTTTAATTAAAAAGTACCATTGTTATATAACTGGCTCACTTTTCAACTGTTGATGTGGCTCATTTTTGCATTGTTGGTAACACCCGAGGGTTTGCCCATGTTTAATCGTGAATCTGGACCCTGTGATAAGGTCAAAGAACTACGTGAACTTGCTCTGTGGTCAGAAGGCATGGTGTGGGTAACGCCTGAACAGCACGGCAATATGACTGGCGTGATTAAAAACCAAATTGATTGGATTCCTTTGAGTATAGGCTCGCTTCGTCCAACCCAAGGCCGCACATTAGCAGTTATGCAAGTCAGTGGTGGTTCGCAGTCATTCAATGCGGTTAACAGCTTGCGAATCTTAGGTCGCTGGATGCGCATGTTCACCATCCCGAATCAATCATCCGTTGCCAAGGCTTATACCGAATTCAACGAAGATGGCAGCATGAAAGACTCACCCTACCGCGATAGAGTCGTCGACGTGATGGAAGAATTATTCAAATTCACTTTGCTTATGCGTGAACATTCGGACTTCTTAACTCATCGTTATTCTGAAAATAAGGAAGAGTGTGAGGGTTGTAGTTGTTAATGTTAAGGGATTTGTTTTAATTTAGTGCATATATTTATCAAGGCTCCCACAAGGGAAGCCACTACTTTAAAACTCATTTGTAGGTTGGTGCTGAGCTTGCGAAGCCCAACGGCAGATTGTCGGTTAACTCCTTGTTGGGCTTCACTGCGTTCAGCGTCAACCTACATTTCTAGTATTTTGTAAGGTGAGTTATCCCAATAACCCACTTATCACGTCTTTATTTATCACGGCTTGTTTGGCTGTTTCTAGGCGGTGGGCTCTGACGATGGTTTTGAGCCCTTTTAGGGCGTCTTCGAAGTCATCGTTGATAACAAGAAAATCGGCTTCGCCGTAGTGTGATATTTCGTTTAGGGATTTTTTCATGCGGGCATCTATGACTTCTTTTGAGTCTTGCCCACGGGTTTCTAGGCGGTCGCGTAAGGCTTGGATGCTAGGTGGGAGAATGAATATGCTGACGGCATCGGGGCGGCGTTTTTTGATTTGCTGCGCACCTTGCCAGTCTATTTCGAGTACCACATCGTGTCCTTCGTTGAGCATTTTATCCACTGATTCTTGCGAGGTGCCGTAGTAGTTACCAAAGACTTCTGCGTGTTCGAGAAAGTCTCCTGCGGTTATTTTTTGTTTGAATTTTTCTTCTTCAATAAAAAAGTAATGATAACCTTCAATTTCACGCGGACGTGGCGCTCGGGTGGTTGATGAGACAGATAGTTTTAAGTGGTTGGTATCGCGCACGAGGGCGTTAACTAGGCTGGTTTTGCCTGTGCCTGATGGGGCTGATACGATAAAAAGTGTGCCGACTAATTTGCCTATCATAGTGTTACTCGATGTTTTGAATTTGTTCGCGCATTTGCTCAATTGCTACTTTGAGGTTGATGCTGGATTGCGAGGTCAGTATGGTAGCAGATTTTGAACCGATTGTGTTAGCTTCGCGATGCAATTCTTGTATCAAAAAGTCCAATCGCCTGCCCACTGGTTCATCTAGTTCAATGACCCGTTGAATTTCTGTTATGTGCGTATTGAGCCTATCGGTTTCTTCTATGATGTCTGCTTTTTGCAGTAACATGGCGAGTTCTTGTTCAAATCGGTCTTCGTTGTGTTCGACATCAATCTCTTCTAGCTTTGACAGGAGGCGTTCTTTTAGGTTTTTTTGAATCTCTGGTATGTGCTGTTCGATTAAGTCTCTTGTTTCACTAATGATTCCGAGCTTTTCAAGCAATACGGTTTTTAAGGATTCACCTTCACGTATGCGTGCATTGAGTAATTTAGTAGAGACTTGTTTGATTAAATCTAAGGTTGTTTGTTCTAACTCGCTGGTATCTTTGGGTGATTGTATGACCAATTGTGGCCATTTTAACAAGTCCACTGTGTTGAAGTCTGTTTTGATGCCAATAACTGTTTTGTTGACTTCGTCACTGCAAGTCAGTAGTTGTTGGAGTAATGGTTTGTTAATGCTTAAGGCATTGATGTCAGCATCAGGGTTGGGGTAATATTTGATAAATATTTCCACTTTTCCGCGATTGAGGTAATTGGTGATAAGTTTTCGTATGCCGCCTTCTGTCTTACGTAAAAAATCAGGTTGGCGAATAGTGACGTCTAAAAATCGTTGGTTAACTGAACGCATTTCGCAGGTGAATCGACCAAATTGTGTTTGTACATCGCCATTAGCGAAAGCTGTCATGGATTTAAGCATTGATTTTCTTAGTTGAATTAAAAATTGCATTATACATCAAAATCTTATGATATACTTTCCAATCGTAGCAAGAATTCAATCTTGCTTTTAAAATTTGATGGAGGAATCTAAATGAGTGCAGTAAAAATTATTGGAGCAATTATCTTTTTGTTTGGTGTCGTGGATATTGGTGGAAGTTACATGGATTTTGACCTATGGGGGAAAATTGGGATACAACTCCCAGAGATACTATGGAAATACAGTTCATATATTGAGTTAGCTTTAGGTGCGTTTTTGTTTAGTATGGGTTCTAGCGATGAAGAAGAATCAGAAGAATAATAAACGTCTTCAAGTAACAAAAGAAAAATCCCACCTTTTTGATGGGATTTTTTTTGCAAAATTTATTTGAGATATTCGGCCAGATCAGTACTGCCACCGATATGTTTGCCATCAATAAATATTTGTGGAACACCTGCTCCACCAGTTAACGCGCGAGTTGTTACATGCGTGGCATCTTTGCCGACAACGATTTCTTCATAACTCATGCCTTTAGCATCCAGCATTTCTTTGGCTTTTTTGCAGAAAGGACAGGTTGCCTTACTAATGATAACAATGGATTCGGGTACTTTTGCATCGGCATTTAAATGTTTTAACATGGTATCTGCATCAGATACGCCAAATGGATCACCTGGTTTTTCTTCTTCGATAAACATTTTTTCAATAACGCCATTTTTAACAATCATGGAATAACGCCATGAGCGTTTACCAAAACCAATTTCTGATTTATCCACCAACATACCCATGCCCTCGGTGAAAGCCCCTGTCCCATCGGGAAGCATTTTGACGTTTTTTACATTTAAATCATCTGCCCATGCGTTCATGACGAAGGTGTCATTAACACTGACGCAATAAACTTCATCAATACCATTGGCTTTTAATGCAGGCGCAAGTTGATCATAACGCGGTAGGTGCGATGATGAGCATGTTGGTGTAAATGCGCCGGGTAAGGAAAAGACTGCCACGGTTTTGTTGGCAAATAGTTTACCGGTACTCCATTGTGCCCAATCGAAATTGTGGCGTACAGGGAAGGTGACTTGTGGAATTTGTTGTCCTGTTTTATCTTGCATGGTATTTTCTCTAAGTTTGTTTAATTAATGGCGCTATTATCGCCTAGCTCTTGTGGTTTGTAAATTTGAATGTTTCTATTGTTATGTTCTATAAAATAGCACGAAGTTACTTCATTAATCTATTGTTTATAATAAATTTGATTTTTCCCATTGGACTTTGCCTGATAAAGGCTTTGATCAGCTGTATCAAACCAGCTTCTTAGGTTATGCTCTGTTATGTTTATTTCTTCCAATCCAATACTGACAGAGCATTTGATGGATTGATTGTTGTGGTATTTAATTGTGTTTATATTTTTACGAATAGTTTGCGCTATTAAAATTGACTGATTAAGGTCTTTTGGAATAACAACAGCAAATTCATCACCCCCTAAGCGCCCAATAATCGCATCTTCAGGTGTTGAGTCTTTGATTGTGTGAGCAATGGTTATCAGCACATCATCACCAATTGAGTGACCAAATTCATCATTGATAATTTTAAAATCGTCAATATCAATCAGAAGTATCGTGGCTATTTGTCCTGTGTTTCTGCAGTTTTCCATCATATTTTCAACTTTCTCTTGCCAATGTCTGCGATTATACATGCCCGTTAAGAAGTCTGTTTCGCTTAAAGTTTTTAATTTTTTATTTTGTTTTTGGACTTTCCTGACTAGCTTATAACTGCCAAAACTGACGAAAAATGTATGTAAGAAAAGTATAGGAAGACATGCCAAAACGACGGAAGTACTGGTGTGAGGTTGGTAGGCAAATTGTGTAAAAAGGGTTGGAAATAAAATTCCGGCAAGTACAAATGGGAGAGAACGCAACCATAAATTTTTAATGCCACTGCTGATTTTATCTGCCGTTGTGATCGTCAATAAAAGTACGGAAGGAAGTAAATTAAAATGCAATAGCGATACCCAAGTGCCTGCAATGAAAGAGTCAAAAGTAAGGTTGTTTCGTTCGGAAATAAAGGGTGTCGTGCTTTTTTTTGCTCTAATAAAGGCAAGATAAGGCCATAGATAACAGGAAAAAGCCCACCAGATCCAATAGGGGTAAGGAGAGTTGTTTTCAAGTAAAACAACAGCCACAGGAATACCACCTAATCCCATACCTAAAATACGAAATTTGTAAACAACCGTAGGCATAAAAGTTTTATGCTTATTGCTTGTTTGTTTTAACGTCATTTTATTCCCTTTTAATTTTGTTCTCAATTATGCCATAAAGTATTCTTCTTTTCCATCCTCAACTTTTAACTGAAATGTTTATTTGTCTATTCAACAAAGTTAATATCAGTTAAAATAAATTTTTTAACTCATATAATAACTATGCAAAGACCAAGTGGACGCGAAAACAATCAACTTAGAGATGTAAAAATCACCCGAAATTATACCATTCATGCTGAAGGTTCGGTATTAATTGAATGCGGCAATACCAAGGTTTTATGTAATGCTTCGGTTGAAGACCGTGTACCAGCATGGTTGCGTGGAAAGGGAAAAGGGTGGGTCACAGCTGAATACGGTATGTTGCCACGCTCAACTGGCTCCCGTATGCGTCGTGAAGCCTCAAGTGGAAAACAAGGTGGCCGTACTTTGGAGATTCAACGCTTAATTGCCCGTTCTCTTCGTGCAGTTGTAAATCTTGAGGCTTTAGGTGAACGTATTATTACAGTAGATTGCGATGTTATTCAAGCCGATGGTGGAACACGCACAGCCTCTATTACGGGTGCTTATGTAGCTCTTGTTGATGCAGTTAATAAATTATTAGCTGACGGTACATTAAAAAAGAACCCGATTTTTGGAGAAATTGCAGCTATTTCTGTGGGGATTTATGAAGGCGAAGCGGTACTTGACTTGGATTATCCAGAAGATTCAAATGCAGAAACCGATATGAATGTGGTGATGAATGGTGCAGGGCATTTTATCGAAGTGCAAGGAACGGCTGAAGGTCATGCTTTTCGCCGTGATGAAATGAATGAAATGCTAGATTTGGCAGAAAAAGGCATCAATGAACTTCTGCAAGCTCAACAAAAGGCTTTTGATGCGTAAAGTTATTTTAGCCAGTGGTAATAAAGGTAAGTTAATAGAGTTACAAGAGATTCTTAGTGATTTGCCTTTTGAATTAATTCCTCAACCAAAAACAGGTGAGTACGAAGTCGAAGAAACGGGCACAACTTTTATCGAAAATGCTATTATTAAAGCACGCCATGCTGCACAGCTATCTGGGATGCCGGCTATTGCCGATGATTCGGGTTTGGTAATTAATATATTAAATGGTGAACCAGGGATTAAAACGGCTCGATATGCAGGCAAGAATTGCACACCACAAGATAATATGGATTTGATTTTGCAAAGGCTCGAACCTTTTGATGATAAAAAACAACGCAAAGCCACTTTTGTCTGTGCCTTGGTTTATATGCGTAGTGCAAGTGATCCATTGCCTGTGATTGCTGTTGGACAATGGCATGGAGCGATTACCTGTAAAAAACACGGTGATGCAGGGTTTGGTTATGACCCTGTGTTTTGGGATTTCAAACACAAAATGACCGCTGCACAAATGCCTAATAAACTTAAAACACAATTATCACATCGTGGTAAGGCGTGTAGAAAGCTAGAGAAGAAGTTAAAAAACATTTGCATAAGCTAATACTTTAACATGGCTCTATACCAACCTCCTGTTTCACGCTAAAGACACCTTGGTATGGTTGACGCAAAGGGACAAAAGCCGCGTTGGAATCTGACTTTCCCAAAATCTGCGATTAAATCGATAACAGAATTCATTGAGATACTCCTGAATATAAACATGGGAAGTACCATGAAATGTACCAAGTATAAATCTTTTTAAATTTGCAATGGCTACATGAACCCACGGCAACCATTCGTCGACAAACTCAGGAGAGTGTCACTTTCTTTTCAAGCCTAGTATGAGGCTTTGCTCCATTGTTGGGTGGATAACCATCAGTCCTAACTGTAGCTGTAGGCATAATATTTTCTTTAGTGAAAACTTATATTTCTATGATATTCCCCCAATAACTTTAAAATATACCCAAATCCCGATAATGAAATGCGTTTGAGAGTGCTAGTAACTGATGTGCATAGGAAATCAAGAAAAACTAAAGTCACCTCATTGGTGATGAAGCTTTTTCTGGGTTTTCTAGGTGCATCAAGGACTTGTGCTATCATCGTAC
>JAMOMK010000119.1 GCA_027067055.1 Lysobacterales bacterium
TGCTTGATAAATGGATTTTAAATCAACCTAGTAAATTATTATTGAAGAAAGTCATCAATAAACTTAATAATCAAAAAGCAGACTTATCTATCCGTCATATCAAGACCTTAAATTTTGTAGAACTCTACATACATAAGAGTAATGTAACGTTAACTTTTTGCCCAAATGAAAAGGGCAGTGAAAATATTAACAACTATAAACTGAAAGCATTTTGTAAAAAATAATATGGTTAAAATACAAACTAAACAACAACTCATAGATTTTGTGAACCATGGACACAAAGTAAAATATATTTACTTTTGGGGGCATACACAAAAAACTGACTGCATTACAAATGCATGTTTTAGCCAATGGTATGAAATAGCTTTTAAAGATGATAGTATTACTTATTCAACAGCAGAGCATTATATGATGGCACAAAAAGCCTTATTATTTGATGATTTAGACTGTTACAACAAAATAATACAAACTCCAAACCCAGGAGCAGCAAAAGCCTTTGGGAGACAAGTTAAAAATTTCACTGAATCAATTTGGTTAGAGAATCGATGGGATATTGTTGTAAAAGCCAATCTATTAAAATTTTCTCAAAACCCTAAATTAAAAGAGTTTTTATTAAATACGAGCAATCGTATTTTAGTTGAAGCAAGTCCTGTAGATAAAATTTGGGGAGTGGGCTTGGCAAAAGACAATCCGAAAATTGAAAACCCTAACTTATGGAAAGGTTTAAATCTATTGGGATTTACGTTGATGGAAGTAAGAGAACTTTTGAACCAAATCCATGAGTTTATCCCACTTTTAAATCCCGTATTACCTCCATGGCTAGCTTACCCTGAATTAGAAAGGTACAGTATGGGCTATGGAGAAGACTATATGAATAAATTACATCAATATTATTCAAAATTAAGTCATTCAGAAAGAATCATCTACAAATTAGCTTACCCAGCAACAGGAGAGTGGAAAGGCTGGTATGATGAATAGTCGTTAAATCAAGAAGCCCATTCCATCCGTAATTTTCGGTGATTAATTGTGCAATCACGTAAATACAGATTGATTAATGTTTGGTATGGAACGCCTGTTTCTTTGGCAAGTGACTTAAAGTATTCCACCGAATCACAATCCAAACGCATGGTGACGGGTTGCTTTAAATATTTTGTGTAGGGGTTTTTACGCCCTTTCATATTCTCAAAATCGTAATTGTCTTTCATAATCGATACTTCCAGTAAGCTTTTTGTTCTTGTTTATTTGCTTTTCTTGCAGAGATGATGCGTACTTTTGTTTCACCTTCTCTAAAGCAATGACACACAACAACTGTATTTAATTTGAAACTGTTTCCCAATAAGATAAACCTGTCTTCAACCTCAGAATGATCGGGGTCATAAAAATCAATAGCGTATTCATCAAAAAAGGCTGTTCGTGCTTCATCAAAAGTGACATCATGCTTTTTAGTATTGGTTTTATCTTTATTGACATCCCATTCAAATTTTAATTCTTTCATACGTACATTGTACATAAGCTAACTAAAATTGCAAGAATCGAGAAAACCGCCTTACCAAACAAATAGATTTTGAATTATTAATCAAAGTTTAAATTTTTTCATTTATAATCCATCATTAACCATTCATAATGACTCAATGCTAAGCACACACAAACTTTTAATCAATCTTAACGAAGCCCAAACAGCGGCGGTGACGACCGATGCACAACATTCTTTGGTGCTTGCTGGTGCTGGCAGTGGCAAGACGCGGGTGCTGGTTTACCGCATTGCGTGGTTGTTGGCTGCCGAAGGGATTTCTCCTTATGCGATTTTGGCGGTGACTTTTACCAATAAGGCAGCGGCGGAAATGCGTAATCGGGTAGCAGAATTGCTAGAAACGCCAGCTCGTGGCATGTGGATTGGCACGTTTCATTCGATTGCTTTGCGTTTGTTAACCATGCACCATAAGGAAGCAGGTTTGCCGAAAAACTTTCAGATACTGGATTCAGAAGACCAATACCGTTTGATTCGTCGGGTTATTTCAGATTTGGAACTGGATGAAAAACAATGGCAACCGCGCATGGTGCAGAGTTTTATTAATGGCAAAAAGAATGAAGGTATTCGCGCTAATGAAATAGATGATTTTGGTGATGATAACTCTTCAACCTTAATTAACATTTACCAACATTACGATGACCATTGCAACCGTGGTGGTTTGGTTGATTTTGCCGAAATGTTATTGTGTACACATCAATTGTTATTGAATAATCCGCCATTGTTGGAACATTACCAAGGACGATTTGGGGCGATTTTGGTTGATGAGTTTCAGGACACTAATGATATACAGTCGGCTTTTATTCGATTGCTTGCAGGCACAAAAAACAAAATAATGGTGGTTGGCGATGATGACCAATCCATTTATGCCTGGCGCGGGGCGAAGATTGATCATATTATTGGCTTTAAAGATTTATTTCCCAATACCATTCAATACAAGCTGGAACAAAATTATCGTTCCAGCAATAACATCTTGCACGCTGCCAATGCGGTGATAAAAAATAATGCCAAAAGGTTGGGTAAAGAATTGTGGTCACAGCAAGGCGATGGCGAGTTAATTCAGTACTATGGTGCTTATTCCGAATACGACGAAGCGGCATTTGTGGCAGAAGAAATTGACAATTTAATTGATTCTGGCATTGATGGTGACCAAATCGCTATTTTATACCGCTCCAATATGCAATCACGATTGCTTGAGGAAAACCTACTCAAGCACAATATCGCCTACAAAGTTTACGGTGGTTTACGCTTTTTTGAACGCATGGAAATCAAAGACGTTCTCGCCTATGTCCGTTTAATTAATAATCGCCACGATGATGTTGGTTTTGAGCGTGTTATCAATACACCGACTCGCGGACTGGGTAATAAAACCGTCAATCAAATTCGAAATTGCGCATTAATTAACCAAGTCAGTTTATTTTCAGCTTGCCAAATTTTGCTTAAAAACAACTCACTGACTGCCCGTGCCGCAGGCTCATTGGCTGGTTTTATCAATATGATTGATGAGTTTGACAACAACCACGATAAAGAACAACTCAACCCCTTGTTTGATGACGTTATCGAGCGTACGGGATTGCGCGATCATTACCAAAAAGAACCACCCGAAAAAGCCTTAACACGCTTAGAAAACTTGGATGAATTACTCAATGCGGCTGAAACATTTGTCAAACCGCAGGAAGATGACCAAATTGGTATGACGGCATTATCCAGCTTTTTGGCACAAGTCTCACTTGAAGCAGGCGAACGCGCTTCAGACAAAGACGTGCCTTGTGTGCAACTGATGACATTGCATTCAGCCAAGGGCTTGGAGTTTCCCTATGTCTTTTTAGTTGGGTTAGAACAAGGCCTGTTTCCACACCAAAACTCCATGGAAGACCCTGAAAAACTGCAAGAAGAACGCCGCCTGTGTTACGTCGGCATCACCCGTGCCGAACAAAAACTGTTTATGACTTATGCGACTTCAAGAAGAATAAGAGGTCGCACACAAGGTTGTGCCCCTTCAAAATTTTTACGTGAAGTGCCCGAAAAATTAGTCAATCAAATTCAAGGCAATGTTTTTACCGCTCCTCGTGGTGGAATGTTTGCCAATCAAGATAACTCTGCATTTGCTCAACACCAACCCGGCGTTTTAGTTTCGCACAAAATCTTCGGAGAAGGCACCATCATCGAGCTATCTGGACAAGGGGATTACACCCAAATCATGGTTGAGTTCCAAGACCATGGTACTAAGATATTAGCTGCCAAGTTTGCTAAGTTGGAAGTAATTTAATTACTTTAAATAAAATACTGGATTGAATTAAGTCTTTGTTCTAATATTAATCAACACTAAATTTTAAGGACATAAAAACATGACTAAAATAATTCTAACTCTTATAATTTCACTATTTCTATTCTCTTGTGCTTCAAACCCTAACAAAATCGATGCTGCTTATGTTTCCCCTCTTAAATATAAGGATTATGATTGCGACCAAATCGCACTAGAAATGGATTATATAGGCCAAAGAATTAATACGTTATATCATAGACTTAAAAAAGAAAGGAAAAAAGACAATGCTCAAATGGGTGTTGGACTAGTACTGTTTTGGCCAGCTCTATTCTTTTTAGAAGGCGGTGATGGACCTGAAGCAGCTGAATATGCACAAATGAAAGGCGAATTCAATGCATTAAGAACTAATTCCGTTCAAAAGAAATGCAACATAAACAAACTTTCTCCTGATGAGATGTTAAAAGAATTAGACGATAAAAAGAAAAGTAAAAAATAAATATCTCAAAAATCACTTAAAAGTGGCAAACAACTTGTTTGTCACTTGAAACCTATCAAAGGTATATTTTTTTGAATTTCAGTTCACAGTTCTTATAATTTACCAATTTCTTAACTTTATTTTAACGAAGTATTAACATCAGTTGTGTTTAGATGCGTGGGCGTTGAATTTTTTTACG
Source organism: Lysobacterales bacterium (assembly GCA_027067055.1). GTDB lineage: Bacteria > Pseudomonadota > Gammaproteobacteria > Xanthomonadales > Marinicellaceae > NORP309. The sequence continues at coordinate 4,469 of JAMOMK010000119.1, forward strand.
CACTTTATTAACTTTGAGGAACATTATTATGTCAAATCAAAATACAACACATTTTAAAACAATTTTATTAACATTATCTTTTACAACTCTCGGTTTTGTGTCAGTAACCAATGCAGCATCCCCTTTTGCGCAAACAGATAAGCAAACCACCAAACTATCATTAAAAGGTGATACCAAAAAGTGTGGTGAGGGTAAGTGCGGTGATAGCATGAAAAAATCTGAAGTCAAACAGGTTAAGAAAGTAACCGATGGCAAGACGGATATTATTGAAGAGAAAACTCAAGATGCTTTACCAACATCTGAAGTTAATACTCAAGAGGAAAAATCTGAAAAGGTAGATAAAAAGTGTGGTGGTTAAAGTAATAATCACTTAGTCAGACACAAAAAAATATGGCGATTTTATGAAAGGTGGGATTTTATCCCACCTTTTTTTTGGGTTTAATCCAGAAAATTCACAGAATGCAATAATAACAATTGCTTAAAAAACAAATAGATAGCATGGAAGTATAAACTATATTTATGTACCTCATAAACAATCATTATTTTTAATGATGGTGTTTTTGTCCTAGCATTAGATACAACAATAGGGCTTGAAGGTGCTAATGACACAACCATTAATGGCGCGGTTCAAGACATTCAATTTATAGGGAAAATAGATACAATCGAGGTAATTACAATGAAAATGGTAAGTGCAATTATAAAACCGTTCAAACTAGATGATGTCCGTGAAGCAATATCTGATATTGGCATTAGCGGCATTACAGTAACGGAAGTTAAAGGGTTTGGCCGACAAAAAGGCCATTCAGAACTCTATCGAGGAGCAGAATATGTGGTGGATTTTCTACCCAAAGTGAAATTAGATATAGCGGTGGATGATGGCTTGGTTGAAAAAGTTATTGAAGCGATTATTTCAGCCGCAGCAACGGGTAAAATAGGTGATGGAAAGATTTTTGTCAGTGATTTAGAGCAAGTGGTGCGTATTCGTACAGGAGAAATGGGCAATGATGCATTATAAATGTAAAATTATAGCTTTAGTAACTCTTCTTCTGCCCACTTTTGCCTTTGCTGAAGATGTTTTATCAGCAGGTGATACCGCTTGGATGTTAACAGCAACGGCATTGGTTTTGTTAATGACGATTCCTGGATTATCGTTGTTTTATGCGGGGATGGTTCGCAGTAAAAATGTCTTATCGGTAATGATGCAATGTTTTGCCATCACTGGAATGATGAGTATTTTGTGGGTGGTTTATGGTTACTCGTTGGCTTTTTCTGATGGTGGAAGCATGAATAGTTGGATTGGTGGTTTGGATAACTTTATGTTACTCAATATTACCGTAGATTCATTATCAGGAACCATTCCTGAAACTGTATTTATGACTTTTCAAATGACATTCTTTATCATCACTCCTGCCTTAATCGTTGGTGCATTTGCTGAGCGCATGAAGTTTTCTGCAATGTTATGGTTTATGGCAATCTGGGGAACCATCGTTTATTTACCCATCTGTCATTGGGTTTGGGGTGGTGGTTGGTTAAGCCAATTATCTACAGAACCTCTTGATTTTGCTGGTGGAACTGTTGTTCATATTAATGCGGCAATTGCAGGTTTAGTTGCATCGGTTATGATTGGCCCACGCAAGGGCTACAAAAAAGTATTGATGGCTCCGCATAATTTAACCTTTACGCTGATTGGCGCAGCTCTGTTATGGGTTGGTTGGTTTGGCTTTAATGCAGGCAGCGAATTAGCAGCCGATGGTACGGCTGGAATGGCAATGGCAGTTACACAAATTGCGGCGGCAATGGCGGCATTAACCTGGATGTTTTTAGAATGGATACGCCATGGAAAACCTTCAGTTCTTGGCATTGCTTCGGGTGCTGTTGGTGGCTTGGTTGCCATTACTCCGGCTTCAGGATCAGTAGGGCCAACAGGGGCAATTGCCATTGGTTTTGCAGCAGGTCTTGGTTGTTATTGGGGTGCAACGGTATTGAAAAACAAATTCAACTATGATGACTCGCTTGATGTTTTTGGGGTTCATGGTATTGGCGGAATAATAGGTGCATTATTGACAGGTGTATTTGTCTCAGCGGGTCTTGGTGGTGTTGGTTTTGGCGAAGGTGTTACCATGGCAGCTCAGCTTGGTGCACAGGCAATATCCGTTATTGTCACTCTTGTGTGGTCAGGCGTACTTAGTTTTATCATCCTTAAAGTAATTGATAAACTTATCGGCATTCGTGTTCCTGAAGAGGAAGAAATTGAAGGCTTGGATATTACCAGTCATGATGAGCGTGGGTATAGTTTGTAATAAATCAGTAACGGAGAATAAAAAGGCGTTCATTATTGAGCGTCTTTTTATACATTTAAAACAATAAAAAATCGAATAATAATTGAGCTGTCGAGCATTAAAATTTAGTCCTTCTTTGCAAATATAAAATGTCGCTTCTCTAATTATTACTAACGCCTCAAATCACCGGCAGGCCGTAGCGTTGTTTGAATTGTGCTAACGTAACGAAGTGAAGAGCACAATTCAAACAACGCGGAGGACTGTCCGAGTGAATTTGATTTGTTATGCGGTTTTTATTTACGGTATGAAAAATACAATAACTAAATATTTTGCTCACTGAAACAATAAGCTTACTTCTATATTTCATTAGCTTTGAACTCAATTTTCTTTAGCATGGCAGGGGCTATCACCTTATGTAGAGGAGTGACAAATAACATGTATAATTGACCAAGCAAATTATGGACATGAACAACTGTAGATATAGCTATAGCATTTTGTTTGTTTCCACCCATTTTATAAATTGATAATTTCACATCAAGATGTTTGTCTGATTCGCCTAGTATTACTTCATTATCACTTATAAATAGCACCGAAAATATACCTACACGATCTCCTACTTTATAGTTTTCTCCAAGTTTAGATTGTTCTATTTCACCGAGATGACCAAGATTTTTTAAGCCAACCATAGAGACAGCTTTATTTCGTAAAGCCATAAGAAAGTTTACCCATTTTGGGGTGCTCTTCACCATATCTAAATATATGTCCAATGCAGATTTTTCATTTATAGCAACGGACGCTTTATAAGTATCGTAATAGTATGCACCATTTGTGGTTTTTTCTATTTCACTTCCACCTGGGGTATTTATTTTACAAACAGATGTTGCCATATTGAATGTTTCTTGATTGTGACGCATAACAACTTAGTATATATGCATTAGTGCCATATAACGCTGTATTTTTGTGTTTAATTTCGTTAATTTTCATGCTTTTTATCATATCACAGTCCTTTTCTAATTAAAAGTGTAGATTTTTCGCTTTTATTTACGTATTTATCGTGTTATATGTGCATGAGGGCATTAATATACGTAAATATCGGGAAATATGTGCATTTTATGAAGTTATTAGATCGGGTTCGCACCAAAATAAAGTTTAAACATTACAGTCCAAATACTGAAAAAACTTATGTTTATTGGATAAAAAAATACATTTTATTTCACAATAAAACCCACTCTCAAAACATGGGCAAACAAGAAATTGAACAGTTTTTGTCCCATTTAGTAACACACCGAAATATTTCTGCATCGACACAAAATCAAGCTTTTAATGCTTTGATGTTTTTGTACAATCAAGTTTTGGAGTTGCCACTTGCTGATCAAAACATTAATGCATTGCGTGCTAAACAACGAGTGCATTTGCCTACTGTATTGAGTACCGCTGAGGTTAAGCATATTATTGAACAGTTTGCAGATAATAATTACAAAACAATTATTCAAACTATTTATGGTTGTGGTTTACGACTTTCTGAGGTTTTGCGTTTGCGAATTAAAGATATTGATTTTGGTTATAATCGCATGATAATTTGGGACAGTAAGTCACTAAATGACAGGTCTTTGCCTTTGCCACAAAGGTTAATCAAAAGTTATCAAGAAATTATTAATACGAATAAAAACCAGCATCAATTAGACTTAAACGAAGGGTTTGGAACAGTGGAAATGCCTAACGCATTAGCTCGCAAATACCCAAATGCTGATAAAGAATTTAAGTGGCAATATTTATTTGCTATGGCTAAAGTTTCTAGAGACCCAAAATCGGGTGTTATACGTCGTCACCATGTTTTAGAGAGCACTTTTGGTCGAAACCTCAAAAAAGCAGTGGTGAAATCTAAGATTAACAAGAGAGTCACTGCACATACTTTTAGACACTCTTACGCGACACATCTTTTGCAAGCTGGTATTGATATCCGCACTATTCAAGAGCTATTAGGTCACAAGCGTTTAGAAACCACTATGATTTACACACATGTTGTTAAAGAGTTAAGTCAACAAAATCGCTTTAGTCCGTTGGATTATCTTTAACTCCTGTTTTCTTGAAATTCAATCCCCTCATTTTTTAATAAAGCCAAGATAGGTTGGTAAATATCTTTTGTGACAGGCAGAATTAACCCTTTGTTTGCTATTTTATTATCGGCAATAAGCTGAGCTGCCATCGCAGCAGGATAACCCACCGTTTTTGCCATGGCGCTGTAACCATCGACTTCACCAATTTGTTTTAAAACAGAAATCAGGTTATAGCGACTGCCATCGGATTTTTTGATGACAAATTCGTGCTGTAAAATCACCATATCTTTTTCGCACTTTTGATAGCTTAATTTTTGCAAAAGCAAAGCACAAAAAGCATCTAAGGCAGATGGTTTATTTTCAACTGTGTTATCTGAAAAACAACCAATCCACTCTAAGGCGTGATGAGATTTTTCATCTAAACTTTCTAGAATTTCGTTTAAGTCTTTTTTAGAATTAAGCAAGACAACAAAATCTCGCCAAGAAATACCTTTTGGAATAATCAGTGACTCTGGATTTAATAAACCCAAAGATTTGGCTGACTGAATGATTTGACTAAAGCCTTGGTAACGTAGAGTGCCGCGTAGAATTGTTTTAGCTGATTCTATTCCATAAGTTTTTTTATAGCTGATTGACTCGCGATTGGGATAACCTTCTAATGCCAACCCAGAAATCTGCATGGGCTTACTCCACAACAATAAATCCTCACCTTTAACCTTAATCACTTCATCATCCTGTAGATACACTGCATCATTCAACAGAGCCATCAAAGCACCTCTGGGTTCCCATGAAAACTTATAACCTAAGGGGTTGTCATTATCATCAGGGGCAGGAATGCCTCCACACCAAGAAGTGAAGGATTCAATTTCTTCGTCATTTTCATGCGCTTTGTCAATAATTTCCATCGCACTTAAGTGGTCAATGCCAGGGTCGAGCCCAATTTCATTGAGGATAACAATACCTGCATCCTTGGCTTGTTGTGCTAAATCTCGCATCACCTCAGTCTCATAACTTGCGGTTACCAAATGAACTTTTTGTTCAATACAAACCTGTGCAATCAACGGATGAAAAGGAGCAGGTACAAGACTAAGCACCACTTTTTTATCCTTAATGAGGTTGATGAGGTCTGCTTTATTACTTACATCTATTTGCAAGCTTGAAATATGTGGGTATTTCTCACTGACTTTTTGCGTATTAGCATAATCATAGTCCGCAAGAGTTATCTGATTGCTTTTGTTTCTACTTAAATATTCGACCACAGGTTCTGCAACAAATCCTGCACCTAAAACTAAAAATCTAGTCATTGTTTAATCTCGTGTTATTTGTTACCATCTTATGCCAATATTTATAATGAGTAAAAAACTTAATGGAAAACTACGGTTTTATTTCAATTGTGCCTGTGTTGGTCACTTTATCGGTTGCCTTGTGGTCTAAAAATGTTATTTTAGGCTTGTTTTTCGGTGTTTTCTTAGGTGTATTACTCTTACATGGCCTTAATCCTTTTACTGGTGTCGGAATTGTTGTCGAAAAATACATTGTTGCACAAGTCACTAAAAGCTCTAACGCTGGCATCTTAGTGTTAATGGCGTTTATCGGTGGGCTGGTTGGCTTAATGGAAAAATCAGGAGGCGCTGCTGCCTTTGCTGGCATGGTGGTTAAATACATCACTAACAAAACTAAGGCGAAACTAGCGGCATGGGTCAGTGGTTCATTGTTGTTTTTCACCGATTCAGGCACTCCGTTAATTGTTGGTCCTTTGTTTCGACCAATTATGGATGGATTAAAAATCTCCCGGGTTAAATTAGCATGGATAATTGATTCCACCGCCTCACCTGTAGCTGTTTTGATTCCTTTTATCGGTTGGGGTTTGTATTCTCAAGGCTTAATCGCTCAAGAGTATGAAGCACTTGGCATCACCGAAGATGCATTTACCACCTATGTGAAGGCTGTTCCTTTTCAATTTTACTCTTTACTGGCGGTTGTTATGGTGCCATTAATCATTACCATGAATGCAGACTTTGGACCAATGAAAAGAGCCGAAGAAGAACGTGAAAAAGGGTTTGCCTTGCAAGGCGATGCAATAGAAAAAATAGAACTAACGGAAACATCAAATGCCAAACCTATCATGGTCTGGTTGCCTTTATCTATCATGATGATTGTTCTTTTTGCTTTACTTATTCCACACGGCTTTCCTTTTGATATGACGCATATTCCATCCAATGCCTTTCGTTCGGCTTTGTCTACGGGCTATATCTTTGCTTCCTTATCGCTCATTATCTTGATGGCAAAATACGGCATTAAAAGCCTGACTGATGGATTTAATTTATACCTCAAAAGTATGGGCAATATGTTTAGTATTTTAATCATACTTATACTGGCCTGGTCACTTGGTGCAATAGGCAAAGATTTGGGTACTGCTAACTATATTGTCTCACTTGCGGACGGCTCTTTCCCTGCCTATTTAGTGCCACTTATTGCCTTTATTATTGGCGGAATTATTTCATTTTCCACAGGTTCGTCATGGGGAACCTATGCTATTTTGATTCCGTTAATTGTACCCATGGCTTTCCAACTTGATGCACCGATGTATGCCTGCATAGGTGCGGTATTATCAGGCGGTTTATTTGGCGATCATTGCTCACCAATCTCTGACACCACCATTCTTTCAGCCACGGGAGCGGGTTGTTCACAAATCGACCACGTAAAGACACAATTGCCTTACTCGCTATTTAATGGTGCTTGTTGTGTTGTTGCTTATTTATTTGCAGGAGTCACAGGCAGTGTTTGGGGACTGGCTGTGGGCGCTGTCTTGTTAGTGCTTGGTTTATTAATCATTAAGAAAAAATCGCGGTAGCCCCATAAAAAATAAAGGTTAATCGAATGAAGTTACTGAAGATATAAAACTGAAAAAGGTTCAAAATGTTAACTGCTAAAATCTACCAAAAAAAAGGTTTTATCTACTAGAAGTAATTAATATAAACGACGGTTGCCCAGGTTGCTCCAACCAAGACTTGCCCTAAAAAAACGGCAGCAGAACCCATGTCTTTTGCGCGCTTGGCTAGATCGTGGTATTTTTCTCCACAAACCATATCAACCACTGCTTCGATTGCGGAGTTGAGAATTTCGATTATTAACACCAGCAATAACACCGAAATTAAAAGTAATAACTGCATCGGTGATTGGGCAAGATAAATCGCACAGGGTGTTAAAATTAGTACAAGATAAACTTCTAAACGAAAGGAGGCTTCATGTTTAAACGATGCTTTTAATCCTTGCATTGACCATAAAAAAGCGGCATAAATTTGTTTAATTCCTCTGCGTTCTTTGCTTGCCATTAGCTGTTTTCCTGCCAGATTAAATTGGGCTGTTTAACGGCTTTGGCATCATCCAATCTTCGATTAGGAGCGGTATGTGGTGCTTGCTTAATGGGTTCAATATCATCTTCTGCTTGTTTGAGAATATCCGACATAGCTGCCACAAACTTATCTATGGTTTGTTTTGATTCGGTTTCTGTTGGTTCTATCAACATACATTCTGCTACCAAGAGTGGGAAATATATCGTTGGTGCGTGCATGCCGTAATCTAATAATGTTTTGGCAACATCGGTTGCAGTTAAGTTTAAGCTTTTGGCTTGTTTTTTCAAGGTGACAATAAACTCATGACTGGCTCGGCGATTTGGGAACGCAAGTTGGAAACCCACTCGCTCTAACTCTTTCATTAAGTAATTGGCATTTAAGGTGGCAAATTCGGCAATCCGTGGCATGCCTTCTTTGCCCAACATAAGAGCATAAATATAGGCACGTAGATTAACGCCAACATTGCCAGCAAAGGCCGATAAGCGCCCAATGGTTTTGGGTGCCATCTTTTCATCAACATAATGGTAACCGTTTTCACCTTTACCCACATATGGGATTGGCATATAAGGCACAAGGCGTCTGCCGACTCCAATAGCGCCAGAACCTGGTCCGCCACCACCGTGTGGTGTGGAGAAGGTTTTGTGGAGATTCATGTGAATCACATCAAAGTCCATATCGCCAGGACGAACTTTTCCTAAAATCGCGTTGAGGTTGGCACCATCGTAATACAACAAACCACCAGCTTCGTGAACTAGCTTTGCAATTTCGGTAATATTTGGTTCAAACACACCTAAAGTCGATGGATTAGTGAGCATGATGCCTGCTGTTTTTGGACCTAATAATGGAATCAAATCATGGATATTGATATTGCCATCACGGTTGGTGCGAATTTCTTTAACTTTATAGCCACACATGATGGCAGTTGCTGGGTTGGTTCCATGCGCTGCATCTGGGCAGATGATTTCATTGCGTTCAAAATCACCACGCTCTTCATGATACTTTTTTATCATGGCAATACCTGAAAATTCGCCTTGTGCTCCTGCCATTGGCGTGAGTGAAACAGCTTTCATGCCCGTGACATCTTGCAGAATTTCTTGCAAATGATACATGCAAGATAAAATACCTTGAGATAAACTTGTTGGTGCTAATGGATGGTGGTTTAAAAAACCATCGCTCATCGCCAGTGAATTACATACACGCGGGTTGTATTTCATCGTACACGAACCTAGTGGGTAAAAATGTGTATCAATTGAGAAGTTTTTTTGACTTAAGCGAGTGTAATGCCTTACCACATCAAGCTCTGAGACTTCGGGCAAGCCAAGAGCTGTTTGTCTTTGTAATTCTTTTGGAATATTGACGGAATCAACAGCTGGAGTTGGGGCTTGTGCAAAGGCTTGACGACCTTCTTTTGATTGTTCAAATATCAGCATGGTATTAACGTTATCCACGAGGAATAGAAAATAAGAAAGCCTAAATTTTACAAGACCATCGGCAATAAATATAGCCTTATGATTAAGTCTGGTTAAAAAAGATGGTTTATCGAAATTTGATAATTGCGTCCTGCCGCCTCAAGTCCTGAGCCATGTTCTCGGTATTTTTTATCGAATAAATTCTCTAGTCCAAAGCGAACAGTTGATGTTCCCGATAGTTTCCAGTTAGCATAGATATTATAACTCAAAAATCCACCTGTTCCATTAGGATGAATGCGAGGGTCGCGAATGTCTCGAGCACTTAATCTGTCTTGCGTGCCGGCAAAAATAATTTTTGGATTTATGCTCCATTTGTCATTAAGCGTTTTTTTATAGCCAATAAAACCATTGAGTGGTGGAATTCTATCAGCTGGCTCTGTTAATGTGCTTGAGGTTTCCTTTCCCCAGGTATAATTTATTACGGCTTTAAGTTCGGATGTATCATTGATATCAAATCTAATATTGCTTTCCAAACCATAAAGAACCACATTGTTAATATTTTGAGAGTGTACGATAAATTGTCCTGAGTCTGTTAACTCTCCAGTTTCAACACTGGCAATTTTATTTGTATATTCAGAATAAAAAAGAGCAAAATCGACAAACCAGTTACTGCCAAAATGCTTCCAACCAAAATCCAAAGTATGCACAGATTCTGGTTTTATTTCTGTGTTAATAATATTAAAACGATTGCCCGGTCTTTCACCAACTTGCCCTAAATCAAAGATATTTGGCGGTCTAAAGCCGCGACCTAAATTGGCAAATAATCGGTTGGTCGTATCGAGGTGGTACAACCAGCCAACATGCCAAGTTGAATCACTCAAATCCAAAACATCATGCGCAACATCAGGACTGTTTAAATCAATCCGATAATCACTGTAGCGAACACCAAAGGTAATGTCTTGCTTTTCTAAATATTTGGTCGCATCTGCAAATATTCCGAGGTGACGCATAGTTGAATCATCAGGAAAACGTGGAGTGCTAATGTTTTGAACTCCTGAAGAGGTTTTTTGTTTGGCGCTATTGATGGTGTCGTGGTAGTAATCCAGTCCATAAACAACATCGAAGTCACTGGTAAATTCCTTATTAAAAGTGCTTTGAAAAGTAAAAAGTGTACTTTGGTTTTGTTCTTTTGTCACTGAATCAGATTCAAAGGGAGATCTGATACGGTGGTCTTTTATTTTTTGCCAAGCCACATGGTAGTTGGACTGGTCATAAAATCCAGTACTGTCTTCATTACTATAGCTTAAATGGATAAACTGTCTTTCGTTGGGGGAATATAAAAACAAAGAAGAGTCAGGTTGTAATTGACCAAATCCTGCAACCAAGTCATCGACACGTGGTGTTGAGGGCTGTGTGAGAAATTGCATGTCAAACACAATGGAGTTTTTTTCGTTTAATGAGAACACCCACTTATTGTTGAAAGCTTTGGAAGTGTAAGTAGTAAATGGAATGGTCCGTCCGCCTCCGATTGTACGCATACCAATATCTTGGTAGCTTAAACCGACTGTTGTGGCAATTTTTTCATTGCCAAAATCCATCATGACATGACTGAGGCTTTTTTCATCAGCTGAATCATAGGAAAAGAAAATATCGCCTTGCTGTTGCCACTCTTGTCCTGAAAACTTTGGTGTATGTGTAATGACATTGATTACACCTCCCAATGCATCTCCGCCATAAAGAACTGAAGCAGGACCCCTAATTATTTCAATTTGCTCGGTCATAAAAGGATCAACTAAGGCCAAATATTGGTTGGGAGAATTACGGAAAAAAGCCGTATTTAATCTCATTCCATCAATTAAGTGTACATTTTCTGAGCCTTTTAGCCCACGGATGATGGGAATACCTTGCCCAGGGGTGGTTTGTTGAATATACACACCCGCTTCTTCGCGCAGTAAATCTGGCAAAAGTGTAATGTTTTTTTCTAGAATCTCTGCTTTGGTCACAACCGATACAGCTGTCGATAGATTTTCAACGCTCTGTGCTTTTTTTGAGGCAATGACAACTACATTTTCAATGGTCTCAGCTTCATCATTGGTGTGCATTTCTGTTTGAGAAGCTGCAAAAAACTGCAGAAAAGAAATAAGAGCTATCATGAATCAAAAAATCCTATATATGGTCATTTGTTAGCAATACAGACCATAAAAACTTCTGAAAGTTACAAAAAGAGGCGCATTGTATCACTTTATTAATAGGTGAACAACATAACCATATCCTCGAATAATTACTTAATAGTTTGGATGTATTTTTCTATTTCTTTTTTTGTAATGAGATACGCTTTGGTTAATTTTGTATAAATGGTGACTAAATTGCTAATTGCATTTTTATTTGCGGCAGCCACTTCGAGTTTGCGTGAAAAAAAGCTTAAGCCATTAGCACCAATATTAGCACTGGTAGATTTTAGCATGTGGGCTTTCTTCTTAACCTCTTCACAGTCATTGTTTTTTAATCCTTCTCTGATACATGACAGTATTTTGGGTGTTTCTTGCTCAAACATTTCCAGCAACAGGTGTATTTCTTCACCCATAAACTCTTGGATTTCTTTCAGTGCTTTAACATTTAACCACTTAGAGTTGATGGAGCTCAAGTTATTTACATTAGTTGGCGTTGCAGGCTTTTTACTTGAACTTTTCGATTTTGAGGTTTCCAGAACATTGCTTTGATCTACCAGTATTTTTGATGGTGCTTTATTAAGAATTAATGGGTCCCATTTTTTTAACGTTTTTTCAAGAATATAACGGTTTAATGGTTTAGACATATAATCATCCATACCAACATCTAAACATTTTTCTCGATCTCCCATCATCGCATTGGCTGTCATTGCTAAAATCGGAGTGTGATTCAATCCTGCTGCTGCTTCATAGTCTCTAATTTTAATCGTACTCTTATAACCATCCATTACTGGCATTTGACAATCCATTAAAATCATTCGATAACGGTTTTGTTTCACCTTCTCTAATGCTTCTTGCCCATTCATGGCGATATCAAAAGGATAACCAATGTATTGAATGAGTTTTTCTGCTACTTTTAAATTTATTTCATTATCTTCCACTAATAATATCTCAGGAATGATATTTTCAAGTTCTTTTGGATCCTCGGTGACTTTGCCTATTGTTGCAGAGACTTTAACCTCTTCTTCAATAGATTCTTGTGCTGCCTGCATGACTTCAATCCTATTTAAATACTCTTCAATATCATCGTGTTTGGATAATAGTTTGACATTTTTCAGGTTAGGAATACCGGCAATATTTTTATTTTCTGTTAAAATTAACACGTGAAGGTTATTCATTTTATTGTCTTTTTCAATGTCCTCACACAAGCTACGAACTTGTTTGCCTGCTGTTTCAAAATCTAGTAACATGATAACATTTTTAGTGTTATCTGAGTTTTTATTTATAGAATCGAATATTTCATAAGCTTGAGTTAAACCAAGTGCCTTTTGGAATTTGATATTTATTTCTTTTAAGTCATTTGATACTTTGTTAAATAATAAAGGATTTGTATTAATTATAACAGCCTGGAAATTGGAGGAACTGGTGATGCCTGACTGTGTTTCACCAACTGATTTCAACAATGGCAAATCAAAAAAGAAAGTGCTGCCACGGCCTTTTTCGGATTTTACAGCAATGGTTCCATGCATCAGTTCAACAATTTTCTTACTAATGGCTAAACCCAGACCCGTTCCTCCAAATTTACGTGTACTCGAACCATCTTCTTGGGTAAAGGGTAAAAAGATGTTTTCCAAAGTTTCTTTATCTAAGCCAATGCCCTGATCAGCAACTGAAAATCGTATAACCTCTTTATCTGGAAAATCTTTTAATTTCTTTGCAGAAATTTTGACTGTCCCGCCAGATGAAAATTTGATAGCATTACTGATGAGGTTCGATAAAACTTGGCGTAGGCGCGTCGGGTCTCCACGTAATAATGGACTGACATTGTTGTTAATTTTAACAACTAGGGATATGTTTTTATTTTCTGCAGCCTTTTGGTATGTCGCTTTAATTGAATCCATTAAGCGTAATATTTTAATACCACGCACTTCAACAGAAAGTTTGCCTGCTTCTACTTTAGAGTAATCAAGCAAGTCATCTATTAATTTTTGCATTTGAATAGCAGAAACATGTGCTGTAGTTAAATAGTCTTTTTGAAAACTTGATAATTCAGAATCAAGTAAAATATCCAACAACGGAATAATACCATTCAATGGAGTTCTTATTTCATGACTCATGGTCGCTAAAAACTCCATTTTAGCCATAGAGGCTGCCGATAGTTCTGATTCAATTTGTTTGATTTGATTGGTCAATTCTTGGTTGGCTGTTTTCATATCATCAACTTGAGCAACTAACTCCATTTTCCCTGACTGGGATTTTTTATTGCTTAATGTTGTGGCTTTCTCATAAACTTCGTCTTTGTAGTAAGTAAAAATAAATAAAAGAGCCGTAAATATAATTGTCGAAATAGCCAGGCCTATACGCGCTGGATTTTCAATAAATAACAATAAAACCACCTCAACGATAAGCAAAGGAGCTATGGTGTACAAAATACTCTTAAAGTCTCGCAAACATAGCAGTGCTGAAGCAGACAAAACCACAAAAACAAGAGTATAATATCCAGCACTTTGTTGCAAAGAACTCCACATATAGAAGCCCCAAAATAAAGAACTCAATAATAAAAAATTCTCTTGAATATAAACCTTTTGATCGTAGGTTAATTTATTTTGAATAATTGTAATTTTAGAAATCACAGGTACTAAAATTAATGCAACTGCAACCCATGCATAAACAGAGAACATACCAACTCCTGAAGTAATTACTGCCAAAACGAATGAGATTACGAAGTATTTTGCACTATCTGTCTGTTGTAAAAAGTCTAGAACTCGATTAAACATAGGCATATAAAAGCTTGAATTAAAGAAATATTCTAACAGAATTAATCAATAAATTGCCAAAATAATGTGTTGTTTTAGTGTTATCACCTGTTTCTGAAGTGATTTAGTCTGCCCAGCCGCTTATCAAAATTAAACTTGTTCACAATAATATGTGGAAATTATTACCTAACAGCGATAAACTAAATGGATATTAAATACTAAGGTTAAATCGTATGGATATTGCAGAGTTGCTCGCTTTTTCAGTTAAAAACAAAGCATCGGATTTACATTTGTCAGCTGGTTTACCTCCAATGATACGTGTTGATGGAGATGTACGCCGCATTAATTTGCCGCCGCTTGATCACAAAGAATTGCACGCCATGATTTATGACATCATGAATGATGGGCAGAGAAAAGAATACGAAGAAATCTGGGAATTGGATTTCTCATTTGAAATCCCCGGTCTTGCTCGTTTCCGTGTCAATGCTTTTAACCAAAATCGTGGTTGCTCAGCTGTATTTAGAACAATTCCTACCGAAATACTGACGCTTGAGGACTTGAATTGTCCACCGATATTTAAAGAGCTAATTAGTGTGCCTCGTGGCTTGGTTCTGGTCACTGGACCAACTGGTTCTGGTAAGTCAACGACTCTTGCTGCTATGATTGACTACATAAATAAGCATGAGCACGGTCACATATTGACAATCGAAGATCCGATAGAGTTTGTGCACACCAGTAACAAGTGTCTGATAAATCAGCGTGAGGTCTTTCGAGACACAAAGAGTTTTAGCAAATCTCTAAAATCTGCCTTACGTGAAGATCCAGATATCATTCTAGTTGGTGAGTTACGTGATTTAGAAACCATAGAGTTGGCATTAACCGCTGCTGAAACAGGTCACTTGGTTTTTGGCACCTTACATACCAGTTCGGCTGCTAAAACCATTGATAGGATTATTGATGTATTCCCTGCTGGTGAAAAACCTATGGTGCGTTCTATGTTGTCCGAATCATTACGTGCAGTAGTGGCACAAACCTTACTTAAAAGAGTCGGCGGTGGTCGAGTCGCCGCCCATGAAATCATGGTTGGTGTACCTGCCATACGGAATTTAATTCGTGAAGATAAAATTGCACAGATGTACTCATCTATTCAAACTGGACAATCTTATGGTATGCAAACACTGGACCAATGTTTGATTGACTTAGTTCAAAAAGGTGTTGTAACACGTCAGCACGCACGCGCAAAAGCTGTTAACAAAGCTGATTTTGAATAATTAAAAGAGAGAAAAAACATGGATTTTAATTCATACCTAAAGTTAATGGCTCATAAAAAAGCCTCGGATTTGTTTATTACAGCAAACTTGCCTCCCAGCATCAAAATTCATGGTCGAGTTGTACCCATTACTCAAACACCTTTGTTGAAAGCGCAAGCAAGAGATTTGGTAATGGGCATAATGTCGCCATCTCAAAAAGAAGTCTTTGAAAGAACCCACGAGTGTAATTTTGCCATTGGTGTGGCAGCAGTCGGACGATTTCGTGTCAGTGCTTTTTATCAACGTGCCTCCGTTGGCATGGTTATTCGTCGGGTAGAAACCAAGATTCCTACTTTTGAATCATTAAATTTACCACCAATTCTACCTGAACTTGCTCTGACAAAACGTGGCATCATGATTTTTGTTGGTGGTACAGGCACGGGTAAATCAACCTCTCTTGCTGCCTTGATTGGCTACAGAAACGTCAACACCACAGGACACATTATTACTATTGAAGATCCGATAGAGTATGTTCATGAACACCAAGGTTGCGTCATTACTCAGCGAGAAGTTGGTATTGACACCGAATCTTTTGAAATTGCACTTCGCAACACCTTAAGACAAGCACCCGATGTAATAATGATTGGTGAAATTCGAACCCGGGAGACGATGGAACATGCCATTACCTTTGCCGAAACAGGGCATTTTTGTTTAGCTACCTTGCATGCAAATAACGCTAACCAAGCATTAGATAGAATATTGCACTTTTTTCCTGAAGATAGAAGAGATCAATTACTAATGGATTTATCTTTAAACATGAAGGCAATGGTTGCTCAACAATTAATTCCAACCCCTGATGGCAAAGGGCGCAGAGCCGCAGTAGAAGTGTTAATTAATACACCTTTAGCTAAAGAGCTCATCCGTAAAGGTGAAATTCACAAATTGAAAGAATTGATGAAAAAGTCTACCAACCTTGGCATGATTACGTTTGATCAATCTTTATTTGAGTTATACCAAGCAGGTGAAATCACTTACGAAGATGCCTTGCGTCATGCTGATTCTGCTAACGAAGTTCGTCTAGCGATTAAGCTCTCTCAAGGTGGTGATGCTAATAGCCTAGCAGCTGGACTTGATGGCATTGGACTAATGGAAGACAGGTAAAGATAGTATAAGTTATGCCTGAACAATCCTCACACCAAAAAAGTTGGCGCTCAAAAATATTTAAAATCATTTACCACTCAGATACGCCTGCGGGTAAATGGTTTGATATTTTATTAATTATATTCATAATTGGCAGCGTTTTAACCATAATCCTCGACAGTGTTGCACAACTGCATCTAGATTATGGACATTTGTTTTATCTTTTAGAATGGTTTTTTACTATTATATTTACTTTTGAGTTTATTATTCGACTCATCAGTATACGTCGCCCATTGCGCTACGTTTTTTCATTTTTTGGTATAGTTGACATCCTATCTATTCTACCCACTTATTTGTCACTATTTGTAGGGGGAGCGCAACACCTACTTATCATCCGTATTTTAAGAATTTTACGTGTCTTCAGAATCCTCAAACTTGTTAGATACACAAGTGAAGCACAATTACTGACTCAATCACTCGCTAATTCTCGACATAAAATATTTGTCTTTTTCTTTTTTATCATAACCGTTCTTATTTTATTTGGCTCTCTCATGTATTTGATTGAAGGACCTGAAAATGGATTCGCCAGTATTCCTGCTGGTATTTATTGGGCAGTAGTGACATTAACCACGGTTGGTTATGGAGATATTGCACCACATACCATTCTTGGTCGCATAGTTGCATCGATGATAATGCTTACCGGTTACTCTATCATTGCCGTTCCTACAGGAATTTTTGCTGCCGAATTTAATAAAGAAACCAAGCGAGTTCGTGATAATGCACGCGTATGCACAACCTGCAATTTAAAAGGTCACACTAAAAATGCAATTTTTTGCCGTAAATGTGGCGAAGAACTTTAAGGAAGCTCTGAAAAATAGAAAAATCTCAGGTTTAAATAGGGAATGACCCTGATTTATCACATTTCAACTCGCAGATAAATACTTGATGACTTGCTAAGGAATTCTCTATTTGTCAGAGTTTCCTTAAATAAATCCTCAATTAATTTTTACTTAAATTTCTAAAATCTGATACGCTTTTATTGTTTTTTTTCAGGTATAATCTCAACATTAGAAACAACAGAGAAGATCCATGAAAAAAATTATCCTTACTGCTCTGACTATTGGAGCGTTAAGCAGCTGTATGCAAACAAACAAAAAATCAATGAGTGAAGTAACCTTCGACAAAACACCTATTAGTTACCCTGTCACAAAAAAAAGTGATGTGGTTGATAACTATTTTGGTACGGCTGTTGCCGATCCTTACCGTTGGTTAGAAGATGATATGTCCGAAGAAACAGCCGCTTGGGTTGCTGCAGAAAATAAAGTGACTCATGGTTATTTAAACAAAATTCCTTTTAGAGAACAAATCAAAAATCGCTTAACCAAAATTTGGAATTACGAAAAAGTCACCGCACCATTCAAAGAAGGCAAATACACTTACTTCTATAAAAATAACGGGTTGCAAAATCAATACGTTATGTACCGTAAAGATGCAAGTGGCACTGAAGAGGTCTTTTTAGATCCCAATACCTTCAGTGAAGATGGCACAGTTTCATTGGGGCAGGTGAGCTTCTCAAAAGATGGCTCAAAAGCCGCCTATACTATCAGTGAAGGAGGCAGTGATTGGCGCAAGGTGAAAATTGTAGATGTCGAAAGCAAAAAACAAATCGAAGACACCTTGGTTGATATTAAATTTTCAGGACTTTCATGGTATAAGAATGAAGGCTTTTATTATTCCAGTTATGACAAACCCAAAGGCAGTGAATTATCGGCTAAAACCGATCAACACAAATTATACTACCACAGATTAGGCACAAAACAATCAACAGACAAAGTGGTTTTTGGTGGCACAGCAGCACAAAAACACCGTTATGTCGGCGGTGATGTCACTGAAGATGACCATTATTTACTTATCTCAGGTGCAGTTTCCACTAATGGAAACCGATTATTTCTTAAAGATTTAACCAAAGCCAACAGTCCTTTAGTCACTGTTTTATCCCATACAGACTCCAACACTTATGTGATCGACAATATTGGTTCAAAGCTTTATTTGGTAACAGATTTAGAGGCTCCAAATAAAAAGGTCGTTACCGTCGATGCAACCAACCCAACATCAAAACATTGGGTGAGTTTTATCCCCGAAACAAAAAATGTTTTATCCGTCAGTACCGGGTCGGGATATTTCTTCACCAACTATATGGTCGATGCGGTTACACAAGTCAAACAATACGATTACGATGGTAACTTAGTGCGTGAAATAGCCTTGCCTGGCGTTGGTACAGCTAGCGGATTTGACGGCAAGAAAGAAGACGAAGCCTTATATTATTCCTTCTCAAACTACGTCACACCTGAAACAATCTATGCGTATAACGCCAAATCTGGTCAATCTAAAATTTACAACAAGCCTAAGATAGATTTTGATTCGGATGCCTATACTTCAAAACAAGTGTTCTACACCTCAAAAGATGGCACAAAAGTGCCGATGATAATCTCTTACAAAAAAGGCACGAAACTAAATGGCAAAAATCCAACCATTCTCTACGGTTATGGTGGTTTCAACATCAGTTTAAAACCAAAATTTAGCATTACACGTGCGGTGTGGATGGAACTCGGTGGCATATATGCTGTTGCCAATCTACGAGGTGGTGGCGAATACGGCACCAAATGGCATGATGCTGGCACACAACAGAAAAAACAAAACGTTTTTGATGATTTTATTGCCGCAGGTGAATATTTAATCGACAATAACTACACATCCAAGCAAAAACTGGGCATCATGGGTGGTTCTAATGGCGGATTACTCGTTGGTGCAGTAATGACCCAACGTCCTGACCTTATGCAAGTGGCATTGCCAGCTGTTGGCGTACTCGATATGTTGCGTTACCACACATTTACCTCTGGAGCAGGTTGGGCATATGATTACGGCACAAGCGAGCAAAGCAAAGAAATGTTTGAATACTTGCTTGGTTATTCACCCGTGCACAACGTCAAACAAGGCGTAGATTATCCAGCTACTTTAGTGACAACAGGCGATCACGATGATCGTGTAGTACCAGCCCATTCCTTCAAATTCGCTGCCGAACTGCAAGCCAAAGGCAGTAATAAAAATCCGTTATTGATACGCATAGAAACTGATGCAGGGCACGGCGCAGGAACACCCGTATCCAAAACCATCGACCAATACGCCGATATTTTTGCCTTTACTTTGTGGAATATGGGGGTTAAGAACCTTTAAAAACTTGAGGCGTTGGAATTATAAATCAACGTCCTTTTTGTTTTTGGCTATCGCTCACAGCTTCGCTGTTTTAAGTTACGCAAAGAGCGCGAAGGAATCGCAAAGGTTCGCAGAGAAAAAGGCTATTGTAGTGGAGTCCCTTGTGGACTCCTTTTCCAAAGAAAATGCTAAGTTAAATTTCTCAAGGCTCCCACAAGGGAAGCCACTACCATCACCTCCCATTAAGTGATATAAACTAAAGACTATTATGAATAAATACAAATCAAAACTTGTCAAAATAAAGCCAAAAAGACTTAATTCCTTTTCAAGACTAAAACATTTACTCTACTTTTTTGGTTTAATTGCATTTGCTTATTTGTTGTTTATAGCAGTGTTTTGGGGATTAAGTAAATTATTTATGATTGGCTCAACGTTAGATAGCATGGTGAAATTTTATTTCTTTTGGAGCCTTTTAGCTCTTATTATCATTGGTTGCGTATTCATCTTGTTTAGACTCATTGGTTTCGCTTTTGATAATCTAACAACCTCTCTATCTGGCATTTCTAAAAGTAAACACTCCAAAAATCAAGTAAATACAACACTGAAATTTTATTGGTTGGTTTATTCTGTATTTGTATTAAGTTTATTACTAATTTTCATTGCACAAACTCGGGATAATATCATATTACAATTAATACTACTTTTTGAAGTTGTGGTGTTTTCAGGTTTAATAGGATTTTCTTATCAATACTCTATAATATCCAAACTATTTTGGAAGGTTGTTTTATTTTTACAAATCGTTGAAATAATAGCAGCTATAATTTTATATATTAATTCACCACTGTTTGTTTACAATTTTAGTCTTGAATATGATGTTTTTAGATTTTTGATCTTATGTATTTTGATATTCATTATTATTTTTATACCGCTATATGGCATTTGGAAATATACTTTCAAGAGCGATAGTGTTTGGATTAAGTAAAGTGTCTTCTCTTGTTTGTTAAATAAACGAGCAATTTTTATT
>JAMOMK010000120.1 GCA_027067055.1 Lysobacterales bacterium
TATAAATTTAGATAGGCTTTTAGTGCTCATAATATTTTCCATTAAAATATGATGGGTACAATAATACAACAAAACAAACAAACAAACAAACAAACAAACTTGGAACTAATTGTCAAACTTTAGTTCATTTTAAAAGTAGTTTCTATAGGAGTTTACAAAGAATTGATTAAAGCCTGAGCCTTATGCATGGACTCTTCGGCTTCATTTTCGGCAATTGAGTCATAAACTATGCCTGCACCAGCATGAAAGCTTAGATTGTTGTGTGATAGAGTGAATGTGCGGATAAGGATATTTAAATCCATTCTGCCATCATCGGTTATGTAGCCCATTGAACCCGTGTAGGCTCCTCGTGGTGCATCCTCCAACTCATCAATAATTTGCATGCATCGTATCTTTGGGCAACCTGTGATTGTTCCTCCTGGGAATGTCGCTTTTATAACATCATAATAACTAGTGTTATCAGCCAATTCTCCAATTATATTGGAAACAATATGATGAACTTTAGCATAGGACTCTACCACCATAAATTCATTCACCTTAACTGTACCAGTTTTACTGACTCGACCCAAATCATTGCGCTCTAAGTCAATAAGCATGATGTGTTCGGCTTGTTCCTTTGGATGGCTGATTAACTCTTCAATTAAAGCCGCATCCTTTTCTTTGTCTTCGTGTCTTGGGCGTGTGCCTGCAATTGGACGGGACTCAATGCTATTGTGTTCAACCTTGACCAAACGCTCTGGAGAGGAACTTACAATAGCAAAATCTTTGCTTTGTAAAAATCCTGCAAAGGGGGCTGGATTATGCACAGACAAACTAGTGTACAATTCCAAGGCATCAATTTGGTGATCGGCTTTGACTTGCCAGTTGCGGGCTAAATTGACCTGATAGACATCGCCTTGCTTGATGTAATCTTTGGCTTTATAGGCATTTTTTATATAACTTTCGACATCATCGGCTTGTAAACTGAGGTGGTTTTCAAATTTGATTTGAGAGCAACTCAATTTTTTGATTTTTTTCTTTAATTTTTTTATGCGTTTCTTTGAATTTGCCACTAACCAATAGTCATCCTTTATATGATCAATAATAACAGCGGACTGGCAACGAATAGCAATCGCCAACGGCTGTTTTTCATCGTGCTGGATACTACCCAAAGCACTTTCCCAGTGCGCAGTGCTTTCATAGGCCAAGTATAAAAACCAACCCGAATAAAAAGGCAAATCATCGGTTTTATGAGTTTTAATTGTTTTATCAAACATGTTGATTAACTCTTTCAACTGCGTTTGATTGTAAGCTTTGATTACTTTTTTTGAACGAGCAAACAAGATTGAATAACGTCCTGTCTTTTTGTTTTTGGTATTGCTTGCTAAGAGAGCAGGAAATTTCTTTGGGTAACACCGAGCTAAACCAATTAAATCAGGTTTTATATTGAGTTTAGCTCGATAAATTTTTGCCACTAGATTTTTTTGAAAATAACCGTAGCATTTGTTCCACCAAATCCAAAAGAATTGGACATAGCAATATCAACCTGTGCATCTCGAGAAGTATTGGCAATGTAATCCAAATCACAGCCCTCGCCAGGCTCATCAAGGTTTATTGTTCCAGGCAAAATATCATCCTGCATCGCCATTAAACTGAAAATCGCCTCAACGCCACCTGCTGCTCCAAGTAAATGACCTGTCATGGATTTTGTCGAACCTACTGCCGTCTTATATGCATAATCTCCAAGTGCGATTTTGACCGCATCACTTTCTCCAACATCACCCAATGGGGTCGATGTCCCATGGGCATTGATGTAGTCAATATCTTCTGGATTTATTTGTGCGTCGTTTATGGCATTTGTCATACAGCGAGCAGCCCCTTCTCCACCCGGTGAAGGCGATGTCATATGGTAAGCATCAGAGGACATTCCAAAGCCAATGATTTCACCGTATATTTTTGCACCTCGTGCTTTGGCGTGTTCGTATTCTTCCAATACTAAAATTCCTGCACCATCACCCAAGACAAAGCCATCACGGTCTTTATCCCACGGACGAGAGGCTGCTTTGGGGTCATCATTACGTGTACTCATAGCTTTAGCAGAGGAAAAACCTCCCATTGCTAATGGTGTACTGGCATATTCACAACCACCGCACACCATAACATCAGCCTCTCCATAAGCAATACTTCGCATACCTAACCCAATATTGTGTGTTGCTGTTGAACAAGCAGAAACAGCAGAGAAACTTGGACCTTTGATACCAAACATAATAGATAACTGTCCAGCAGCCATGTTAATAATAGTGCTAGGTATGAAAAAAGGAGAAACTCGACGTGGTCCACGAGTAGCTATTATATCTGATGTTTTTTGTATTCCGTATATTCCACCAATGCCTGCACCCACATAAACGCCAACCTTATGTGCATTATCTTCGTTGATTGTTAGCCCTGCATCATTAATTGCATCGACCCCAGCTGCTACTCCATAATGAATAAATGAATCCATTTTACGAGCATCTTTCTTTTTCAGGTATTTTTCAATTTCAAAATCTTTAACTTCGCCAGCAATTTTACAAGCAAAATCACTTGCATCAAAATGTGTTAATAGATCAATACCACTTACGCCTTCTTTAATATTGTTCCAAGCTCTATCAAGTGAATTACCTACTGGCGATACTATACCAATACCTGTGACTACTACACGTCGTTTTCCCATGTTTTTGTGTCTCCATAAGAAGATATATAAAAAAAAGCCACGTAAATACGCAGCCTTTTAGAATCACACTAGATTAAATTTAAGCGTTAGCAGAAACGTAATCAATTGCTTGTTGAACTGTTGTAATCTTATCTGCATCAGATTCTGGAATTTCACAATCAAACTCTTCTTCTAATGCCATTACTAATTCAACAGTATCCAAAGAATCTGCTCCTAAATCATCTACAAATGAAGAACTGTTATTTAATTCAGAGACATCTACATCTAAATCAAGTTGTTCTATAATAATGTCTTTTACGCGTTTTTCATAATCGCTCATGTGTTTAGTACCCCTGCGGTGTATATTAAAAATTTGGTTGTATTTTATGCAATGATAAAATAATAATCCAGTTTTAAATGGTGAAGTTTCTCTTTATTAACTGAATTTTACATTCTATTAGAGTTATTTCTGTCTAACCCTACCCTTTAATGCATTATTGGCCTCTCTATATATTTGTAAATCTTTCTCAAATTTCCTCTGAACTCTTTTAATTTCATTTTTCTTTACTTTAATAAATTTAAGTTGATAACTAATTTTATCCTTAATAATTTCTATTCTTGATTTCAATGCTTTTGAAACTTCTTGACCATTTCTTTCACTATCAGCTGCACGAGACATCAATTCTTCTTTACTCTTTCGCTGAAAAACCAAACTTTGTTCTGCCAATTCAATATTTCTTTCTAACGAGGAAAGTCGTTCATTTTTAAGACGAATAATTTCATCTTCATCTGTATAAGCTTTAATAATATTATTACGTTTTTCTTTAAGCTTTTTTTGTTTCTCTTCTTCTTTTCTGAAACGTATCTTTTCTTGCTTCTCTGCATAAAACTCTTCAGGTGTCCTAGCATTACCTATTTTTTCAACTACAACACCTTGAACATTAAGTTCCTCATGAGCTTTTTTAATCTGTTCTGGCTGAACCATATCACTATAGGAAATATTCCCATTTTCATCAACCCATTTATACATTTTCTTTTTTGCCAAGACATCACTTGTACTAAAACTTACTGTAACAACTAACAAAATCATTAACTTATTCATATTTCTAATTTACCTCATCACTGCTAAAATAACCAAAAGTGATACAAAAACCAACCAAACCACTAACATCCTATTTAATACGTTAAGTGTAATTGTTTCAATACTCTCTTTCTCATCTGTATCAACTTCACAATTTTCAACTGCAAAATCTGCTGCCTCATACAAAAAGGATGTATCCATTTTTGCGATACTATCCATCTTCATGGAAGGGACACATTTTTTATAAATTCGTTCAAAATCACTGGCAATTGCTAATGATATAACCATAACCCATGAAACAGGATAATTTAATATTTTCATAAGGTTTTTTACTATTGGATAAAGTGAATCAGAATCCTTCGTCATAGCAAAAAGTCGTTCGGATAAGCGATATAAAACAGCACCAACAACTCCAAGAACCACATACCAAAAGAATACACCAAACCATCTATGCATTGCAAGTTTTGTCATTTTTTTAATAACAACTGCGGCTTGTGCATTTTTTCTAATCCCATGTTTTTCTCTAAGTGTATTATTAACAACTTCTTCATCCAAACTTTTAGGACCAATAGAATAACTTAAGACCAATACAGCAAGAAGCAACTCACCAACCATGGAATTAAACAACCCCATTGCTAAAAGGCTAATAACCAATACCGGAAGACTAACAATAATAATTACAATCAACTCTTTGGTTGGTAATTTAACTTTCTGTTTAAACCAATTAACCCAAATTGTAAACCAATCAAATTGGCGTAATTTTTCTGGGTTTTTAACAAAATGACTAATTGCAAAAGCAATAATCAATGCCAATAATTTCATCTCTTCTCTCTGTATTTAATTATTAAAACAATTCTATCATGCTTTATCTGAAACAAAGCTGAATAACGCCTTATCTCACAAACAATGCCATAGACTCTACATGAGATGTGTGTGGAAACATATCCATCACGCCTGCTTTGACCATTTTATACCCAAATTCGTTCACTAATCTATCTGCATCACGTGCCAATGAAGCTGGATGACAGGATACATACAATAAAGTATTAGCATTTGTCGAAGCAATCAATGGTAATATTTCCCAAGCACCACTACGCGGTGGGTCAATCAGAATCTTGCTGTAGTCACGCTTAAACCATTCTGAATTTTCATGATTCCTGCGTAAATCAGCTTCATGAAACTCAACATTATCTAATTTATTTAATTTGGCATTTTCAACGGCGCGTTGCACTAAGGTTTTTTCGCCTTCGATGCCAACAATCTTTTTAACTCTTTTAGCTAAAGGCAGGGTGAAATTACCTAAACCACAAAATAAATCAAGTACCACATCATCTTTTTGAATATCTAGTAACTCAATGGCTTGATTAATCATTTTGATATTCATCTTGGCATTAACTTGAATAAAATCACTAGGCAAAAACTCCATGCGGATACCGTATTCTTTCATGTCAAAAAACAACGATTCTTTTTTATCCGTCATTTCAAAAATTGTTTTTGGTCCTTTTGACTGAGAATAAATACGAACATCATGCTCTTGTGCAAAATCCAACAAGATTTTTTCATCCTCAACACCAATAGGTTTAAGGTGTCGAATAATCAAAGCCACATCTTCATCTGCAATTGAGGCTTCAATTTGGGCAATTTGTTGACGTATTTGAAGTTTTTCAATCATCTGTGCTAAAGGTTTGAGCAAAGCATCTAGTGGCTTTTGTAAAATTTCGCAATAATCCATATCAGCGACATAGCGACCGTCTTTTTCTCTAAATCCAACCAAGACTTTTTCTTTAGCTATGACCCAACGCACTGATAAGCGCGCACGACGGCGATAATGCCACGATTCATCGGTTAAGGCAGGCATCCATGTTTGCGGTTCAATTTTTGCCATTTTAATGAGATTTTGCTTTAAGGTGTTTTGTTTAAACTCAATTTGTTTGACGGGTGCAAGGTGCATCATGGTACAGCCATTACAAACATCATAATATTGGCATTGGGCTTCCACTCTATCCTCAGATGCCTCTATTACTTCAGTAACCAACCCTTCTTCAAAGTTTTTATTGCCACCGGTGTGTTTTACAATCACTTTTTCGCCCGGTAATGCACCATTAACAAACATAACCTTACCATTAACACGCGCGATACCACGCCCATCATGACTTAAATCTTCAATCACAACCTCGATGGGTTGCTCCATTAGTTTACGTTTACGTCGTCTTGCCATGTGAAAAACTCTTGTGCATAAAAAAAGGCATTTTATAGTAAAACGCCTCTTTTGTAGATTTTATTTTTAAAAAGCTACTTAGTTTGCCATGTTCCTGATGCATCCTGGTATTTCCATCCTGCATGCGCTTGTTTTCTCCATTGCTTAACAAAAACATTTTGAATCGCGTCTTCCCAATCGGGATGACCATTAGCAACGGCT
>JAMOMK010000121.1 GCA_027067055.1 Lysobacterales bacterium
TGCTAATGTCATCTTTAACTCCTGTAAAAGTGACTATTTTATTAAAAGTTGATGTGAAAAGATGTGGGAAAACTCCTATTTTAATGTAGGATAGTTACATTGGGTGTGCCTGTCCAGAGTTTATTAGAGTTTATTTACATCCATCTGTTAGCCACAGCAGATACGACTAATGGCATCAGTCTAATGATGCAGCAAGTCGGTAGGTTTTATGTGCCATATGTGAATTTTAAATACAAAAGAACTGGTACATTGTGGGAAGGTCGTTTTAAAAGTTCTTTGGTTTCTGATGATTTATATGTTTTGGATTGTATGCGTTATATCGAAATGAATCCTGTTAGAGCGCATATGGTAAAAGCACCACAAGATTATAAATGGTCAAGCTATCATTCCAATGTAAGAGGTGCTCATGACCCAGTGATTGCAGAACATATCAGTTACAAAGCTTTAGCAAGCAGCAGAAAAAAGCAAGAGGAAAACTACCGAGATTTATTTTTAGAACATTTAGATAAAAAGATACTCAATGATATAAGAAACTGTACCCAAACAGGAACACCTCTTGGTAATAACAAATTTAAGTCACAAATTGAGTCAAAACTAAAAATAAAAGTAGGTTATAATACCCGTGGAAGACCGAGGAAATTATAAGATTAGCCTAAAAGGGTACTGACCCCTTAAGCTTTTAGAATACGATATTCCCTTTCGGTCAAACACTAAATAGTTACGTATAAAACAATAAAACAGATTATAATCCACGCATGAAAAACTTATATCAAAAAACAATCACTGAAATACAAGAAAACCAAACTCTCAATACTAAAGAAATAGCCCAATCTCAAAGACTTGTTGATCAATTTGAGCATGTTATGTTATCCCAAGGACTCTTCCACGTGTCTATTTTGATTGAGATAAAATCAGAACAATACAGGACAGAGATTTATCGTGATACAGACATCGACCAAGAATCGGTACTGTTGTTAAAAATTGACGGGTCACACTGTGATTGGAATCAAATTGGTTTTGTTGCTTTATTGTTTATTCAGGCAAATCTAAATTTTGATGAACTCGAAAGAGGTATAAAATATACAGAAGCAGGTATGCGTTATCGTGTCTTTGAAGAACGTCAAAAGAAAGCCAACAATGCCGAGTACAAAATCAAACTGGCAGATAATATCTATGGAGAGCATTTATTAACCAATGAAAAAGGCCATACTTTTAAAGTAACATTGCGAGATTTTGACAAGAAAACGGGTTATATTGATAACATAGATTTAAAAACCAACAAACTGGGTACAACTAAACATATCTTGTTTTTGTATAATTATTTTGCTGATAAGCCCAAAGTATTTAAACGCCTGAAGAAAAGCTACCCTTTTATTGAAGTTTATACAGACCCATTAAATGACTATAAAATTAGTTGGCATTTCCCAGATGAGTTGGCCTGTGATGAGACAGAACTGTTGCAAGATTATTTCGGTACTCGCTCCTTTATTGAGCATGAAGAAACGGCCGGTTTCTTTAGTTTTATTCAAAAAGCATTTGATTACAAACGTATAAAAATTAGAGCAGAAGTGCTGGAAAAAATTGAAAACCATTTCAGCCAAATAGAATTACAACAAATCAAGCACAACGCAGAACTTGATTTTTCTGTTATCAATGCCAAACTTTACCCTTATCAAGTGCAAGGGGTTGAATTTTCTGTCTTTAAAACAGGTGTTATTATTGCCGATGAAATGGGTTTAGGTAAAACCTTACAAGCAATAAGTACCGCAATTTTAAAAAAACAGGTCTTTGGTTTTGGCAAAACTCTGGTGATAACACCAGCATCTGTCAAACAGCAATGGCTCAATGAAATAAATAAATTTAGCTCAGAAAAAGCCATAATCGTTGAGGGCTTTCCCGAGCAAAGGGCAAAATTATATGCCGAAGATGACAGTTTTTTTCATATTATAAATTACGAAACTGTTTTACGAGACTTGCTAGAAATAAATAGAGCCAAATATGACTTTGTTATTTTGGACGAAGCGCAAAAGATCAAAAACTATGAGACCAAAACTGCCAATGCGGTGAAAGCCATTGATAAAAAGCATTCCCTGGTCATTACAGGCACTCCTATCGAAAACAAACTATTGGATTTGTACTCCATAGTACAGTTTGTCGATATGTATTTTCTAGCACCTCAGTGGGAGTTTTCTTATCAGCACTGTATTTTTGATAGCAAACAGAAAAACAAGATAAACGGATACTACAATCTGGTTAATCTCAAACAAAGATTGAACCAACTGTTGATACGCAGAGAGAAAAAGGACGTTTTAAAACAACTTCCCAATGTTATCCAAAAAGACATATTTGTTCGATTATCTGACGAGCAAGCAGGTTACCATGCAAGTTTTGCTAGAGGCATCCAGATGATTTTGGGAAAAAAATTCAAAACATCTCATGACTGGACGAGATTAATGTTGTTAATGAATTGTATGCGCATGGTTTGTGACTCAACCTTTTTGATTGACAAAGAGACAAATATCTCACCAAAATTGCATGAATTAAATGATATTTTAATCGAAAAACTAGACATAAAAAGTCAAAATCGCAAAGTGATTATCTTTTCCGAATGGACCACAATGCTTGACCTTATTGGTGAGCAACTTAAACAGGAAGGCCTGACTTATGCGTTGTTTACTGGTAAAATCCCTGTGAAAAAGCGAGGGGCAATTATACGTGAATTTGAAGAAAATCCTGAGTGTAATATCCTACTTGCCAGCGAATCAGGAGGAGCTGGTCTGAATTTGCAAGTAGCAGATACGGTCATTAACTTTGAATTACCCTGGAACCCAGCCAAGAAAAACCAACGCATTGGACGCATCAACAGGATTGGACAAAAAAGCCAAACACTTAATGTCTATAACCTTATCACGCAAAATTCATTCGAAATGAACATTCTTGCAGGTTTATTCCTGAAACAAAACTTATTTGATGGAGTTTTAAATCAAGACAACAACGTAGATAGTGTTGATTTTGATGACAAAGGCAAGTCACAATTTATCCGTCAGTTAGAGGCGATTGCAAATAACGAAGATTTTATGGGTGTTGAGGCGAGTGAAACTGGTGACTCTAGTGACCCAGAACACAACCAGCAACATATTAAAGCGGTAAGCGAATTAGAAGAAATGATTGGCAGAATAGTCGAGAATGAAAGCCCTAAAATACCAGAACCAGAAGCGAAACGAAGCTCAAAACCAACCTCAAAACCAGCAATACCAGAACAAACTCAAAATAAAAATGTAAGCGACAATGAATACCAGCAAATGCAAGAAGTCATGAGTAAAGGCATGGAATTTTTAACAGGCATGTTCAAAA
Organism: Lysobacterales bacterium; assembly: GCA_027067055.1. Classification (GTDB taxonomy): domain Bacteria; phylum Pseudomonadota; class Gammaproteobacteria; order Xanthomonadales; family Marinicellaceae; genus NORP309. Next base: position 3,355 of record JAMOMK010000121.1, read on the forward strand.
TGAGTACTGGCAAAGACTTGGGAGCCAAAGGCCAACCTGCTATAAAAGTGGACAAAGAATCAGGCGAGGTTTCCATTACTTTTAAAATGAAATAAAAATTGGGGTATTTATCAATTTTTGACAAATACTATGCAATAAGTTACCCTTGTTGTGACTAAGGTCACAAACAAAAACCTATGAACAAACAAGCCCATAACCCAGAACTCCAACTTGCTTGGGATTTTGTCGAAAAAACGGACAGAAGTATTTACCTCACAGGAAAGGCGGGAACTGGTAAAACAACTTTCTTACATAAAATCAAAGCAGAATCTCGCAAGAGGTTAATAGTGGTGGCACCAACGGGTGTGGCTGCCATTAATGCCCAAGGTGTGACCATTCATTCTTTTTTTCAACTGCCTTTTGGACCCATCATCCCAGGTGCCCCTCAAGTCCAACAGCGGGGCAATTTCAAAATGAGGTTTGGGCGCAAGAAAATAGATATAATTCGTTCTTTAGATTTGTTAATCATTGATGAAATCAGTATGGTGCGTGCCGATTTGCTCGATGGCATCGACCAAGTCTTGCGCCGTTACAAAAATCGAGACAAAGTTTTTGGTGGCGTACAAGTGCTTATGATTGGTGACTTGCAACAATTAGCACCAGTGGTTAAACCCAATGATTGGAGTTTGTTGTCACCCTATTATGAAACGGTGTTTTTCTTTAGCAGTCATGTTTATCAACAAGCCAATGCCATAGCTATAGAACTTCAACATATTTACCGCCAAGACAATCAAGAGTTTATCTCGCTGTTAAATGAAGTGAGAAACAACAAGTTGTCGAGCGCATCTGCCAATGAACTTAATAAACGTTATATGCCGAATTTTGTACCAGCAGAAAATGAAGCCTACATCACCTTAACGACACATAATAACAGAGCACAAAGGATGAATGATGTAGAACTTGCGAAACTGACAGGGCAAGTTTACACTTTTGAAGCTGAGATTAAAGGAAAATTCAATGAGCATGCTTATCCCACAGATATCAATTTAGCTCTGAAAAAGGGTGCGCAAGTGATGTTTATTAAAAATGATTCTTCAACAGAAAAACGTTACTTCAATGGCAAGATGGGAGAAATTATTAGCATCAATTCTGACGAAGTCATAGTCGAGTGCCACGAAGATGGCGAGACCATAACTGTCACACCTGAAACTTGGGAAAATATAAAATACAGTATCAATCAAGAAAGTCAACAAATCGAAGAAGACCGTGTTGGCTCGTTTGCACAAATCCCCTTACGTTTGGCTTGGGCAATAACCATTCATAAAAGCCAAGGTTTAACTTTTGATAAGGTTATAATTGATGCCGAAGCCTCATTCGCACATGGGCAAACATATGTGGCATTGAGTCGTTGCCGAAGCATAGACGGCATAGTCTTGAAAAGTCAAATAACTTCAAATAGTATAATCACAGATACTAGTGTGATGTCATATATTGATGAAATCAATAATCAGCCTTTGACCCATGAGCAATTGGTCTCTTCACAAAAGGCTTATCAACTGAATTTACTGGCTGATTTATTTGATTATTCTGCATTGAGCTATCCGTTAAAACGTTGTATTTCTCTTTATTACCAAAACCGCAATAGTTTGCAAGGCAATGTTATTGAGCCTTTATCTGCCATGTTAGATTTTGGCGTCAATCATTTGCTGGGTGTAAATGCCAGTTTCCATAAACAACTTTTGGCACTTTCACAAGCCATAACTTTGCCAGAAGAAGACGATAAAATTCAAACACGAATCAAAAAAGGCATTGAGTATTTTTTAGATAAAACAGATGTTTTAATAAATAAACAGCTTAATGAATTTAGCTTTTCAACAGAAAACAAAGACATAAAAAAACAATTCGACAAGCAGTTAGAGATTTTCACAGAAGCCATCGAGCATAAAATCTATTGTTTCAATGGCTTAAAGGATGGTTTTTCAAGTGAGCTGTATTTAAAATTAAGAGCGCAGGCAGCGTTGCAAAATATTAAAGAGCCAAAAAGCAAAAAAGAGTACGATGATACAACCGAACATCCTGAATTATTCAATACACTTAAAGAGTACAGAATGTCCGTTGCCAAAGCAGAAGATAAATTGGCATTTCAAATATTTTCACAGCAAACTCTGTACGAAATGTGCCGATATTTTCCCATTAGCGATCAACACCTCAAAAACATCCATGGAATGGGCAAAATCCGCATTGAAAAGTATGGCAAAGCCATTGCTACAATCATCAATGATTATGTTGAAATAAATAATATAACTATTCCCGATATTATCGTAAAGAAAAAGAAAACAAGCCAGCAAAAAGGAGCATCCCAGAAACAAAGTCTTGAGCTGTTTGACAAAGGAATGACGGTTGCAGAAATCGCAAAGAACAGAAGTTTAGTTGAATCTACTATAGAAGGGCATTTGGCTTCCTATATTCCCACGGGAGAAATTAACATAACCCAGTTAATCCCTGAACAAAAATGCAAAGAGTTAGAAAAAGCAATGCAAGGACTTGAATACGAAGGCTTGGGCGATTTAAAAACCCAGTTGGAAAACGAATATTCTTATGGAGAATTAAAGATAATGGAAATTTATTTGAAATTTGAAAAAAGCAAAAAACCCTAATCCCGATATAGAAAAGTCAAAACAAGCTAGAAGCCTTGGTGTATAATGGTTTTACGACAAATCAAATACCACCCAACGGGTGAAACCAAGGCTTATGAACATATTACCACACAACCTATC
>JAMOMK010000122.1 GCA_027067055.1 Lysobacterales bacterium
AAGGTTTTACCTTTGCGATGAAAGGCTTAGATGGCGGCCGAATCAATATCGCTTCGTGTTCACTTGGAACGGCGCAAGCCTCACTTAAACATGCGCAAGAATACATGTTAGAACGGAAACAGTTTGGTAAACCATTAGCTGCATTCCAAGCCTTGCAATTTAAAATAGCGGATATGGCAACTGAACTTATTGCTGCGCGTCAAATGGTGCGCTTAGCGGCCTTTAAATTGGATGAACAAGACCCTAATGCCAGTGCTTATTGTGCGATGGCAAAACGTTATGCAACGGATGTGTGTTTTCAAGTGATTGATGAGGCATTGCAGCTACACGGCGGTTATGGTTATGTCAAGGATTACCCAATCGAAAGACATTTGCGGGATGCGCGCGTGCATCGAATATTAGAAGGAACCAACGAAATTATGCGGTTGATTATTTCCCGTAAGATATTGGTTGAAGGGGCGATTGAGGTTATTCAATAATGTCCGAATTGGTCCTATTTAAAATCATTGAAGGTGAACACGGTAATATTGCCACAATCACAATCAATAAACCCAAAGCCTTAAATGCCATCAATATCGAAATGATTGATGCCATGCAAGTATGCTTGGATAAAGTTGAACAAGACGATGCCATTAAATGTGTGGTAATTAGTGGAGCAGGGGACAAAGCCTTTTGTGCCGGTGGTGATGTAGTGGGGTTGTATCATTCCATGCAAGAAACCGCTCAAGGTGATGTACCAAAAGTTGCGGCATCATTTTTCACTAAGGAATACAAACTAGACTACCGACTACACACTTTCTCCAAACCTATAATCGGCTGGGGTGATGGAATCGTTATGGGTGGAGGTATTGGTATATTGGGTGCTTGTTCGCACCGAATAGTGACCGAAAAATCCATGCTTGCCATGCCTGAAGTCACTATCGGTTTGTACCCCGATGTGGCAGCCTCGTGGTTTTTTAATCGTATGCCTGCCAATATTGGTATGTATTTAGGTTTAACAGGGTCACGTTTAAATGGCAGTGATGCGTTATTTTGTAAATTAGCTGACTTCTTTGTCTTGAAAGAATTTAAAGATGAGTTGTTAGAAGACTTGTTAGAACTTAATTGGTCAGATGATGTTCATGCCGATGTGCACAATGCTATATTAGCCCATGCAGATTTTAGCCAAGACGAAGCACCTATCAGTAATGTTCGAGAAAATTACGATGATATTCAGGAGTTGTTAGAAGGTGGTAGTTTAAAATCAGTGGTTGAAAATTTAACCAATTTAGAACCGCAATCAAAGTGGTTAGGCTTTGGACAAAAAGGCTTTTTAAAAGGATGTCCTGTAACTTACGCCTTAGTATTTGAACAAATAAAACGTGCTAAGCACATGAGTTTAAAGCAAGTATTTGATATGGAATTAATTATGTCAACACGATGCGCCATGAACCCTGATTTAGCCGAAGGTATTCGTGCCTTGTTAATTGATAAAGATGGGCAACCACAATGGAGTGTACAATCGGTTGATGAAATAACAAAAGAGCACATTGAAGAATATTTTGTTTCGCCGTGGGATAAACACCCTTTGGCAGGAATAATGTAAGGTGGGCAAGCCCACCTTACAAGTTAAGCCTGAGTTTATTGCTTAACTACAGAGGAAATTTATGAAAAAAAACTACATAAACCCAACAGACGAAGCAGCCATGGCTCTTTTTTCTAAAGACCTGAAAGGCGAAATAATCATGTTAAATATGATTAAATACAATGAAATTGCTGATTATAGTGAACACCATGATTTGGCTCCAGCAGAACAAATAACAGGTGAACAAGCCTATCAACTATACATGCAACACACCACGCCTTTTTTACAAGAAAGTGGTGGAGAGGTCATCTTTATGGGCACAGCTAGTGAGTATTTCATTGGACCTGCCGATTCAAAATGGGATTTGGTTTTTTTAGTGAAGCAAAAATCCTTGCAACATTTTATGGCATTTGCCACAAATGAAGATTATTTGGCAGGAATAGGGCATAGAACAGCAGCCGTGGCTGATTCACGTTTATTACCCATACAACCAGTTCAACCAAAATAAATATAAAAGAGAATAAAAATGCATACACACGTAAGTTTAGGGGAAGACATAGAGTTATTACGCGATACCGTGCGTAGTTTTGCTAACGAAGAAATCGCACCACGTGCCGAACAAATAGACAAAGATAATGAATTTCCTGCAGACCTGTGGCAAAAAATGGGTGAGTTAGGCTTGCATGGTATGACGATTCCACATGAATACGGTGGCTCGGATATGGGGTATTTGGCGCATCTTGTTGTTATGGAAGAGATTTCACGCGCATCAGCATCCGTTGGATTGTCTTATGGCGCACACTCTAATTTATCCATGAATAACTTATTCAAACATGCCAATGAAGCCCAAAGGCAAAAATATATCCCCAAGATGTGTACGGGTGAATATGTTGGAGCACTGGCCATGAGTGAACCAGGTGCAGGATCTGACATAGTGGGTTCCATGTCATGTAAAGCTGAATTTAATGGCACAAACTGGATAGCCAATGGCAACAAAATGTGGATTACCAATGGACCTGATGCTGATGTATTAATCGTTTACATGCGTACAGCTGATAAAGCGGCAGGTTCAAAGTGTATGACGGCATTTATTGTTGAAAAAGGCATGAAAGGTTTTTCTACCGCACAAAAATTAGATAAATTAGGTATGCGTGGTTCAAATACCTGTGAATTGGTGTTTGAAGACTGTGTTATTCCACCCGAAAATGTCTTAGGAGAAGTCAACTTAGGTGTGCGAATTTTGATGAGTGGCTTAAATACCGAGCGCTTGGTTTTATCAGGCGGACCTATCGGTATTATGCAAGCTGCCTGCGATGTCGCTTTTCCTTATGTTGGAGAAAGAAAACAGTTTGGCAAGGATTTGGGACAATTTGGTCTTATGCAAGGAAAAATCGGTGAAATGTACACCAAATTGCAAGCCAGTAAATATTTTGCCTATGGTATAGCGGCTAATTATGATAGAAATATCAACTCACGCCTTGATCCTGCTGCCTGTTTAACCTTTTCATCTCGAAATGCCGTAGATGTGGCATTAGAAGCTATTCAAATTTTAGGCGGCAACGGTTATATTAATGAATACCCAACAGGGCGATTCTTGCGTGATGCAAAATTATATGATATTGGCGCAGGAACAAATGAAATTCGATTAATGTTGATAGGACGAGAGCTTTATAATGAAGCGAAGTTTAGTTAAAAAAATTATTCAAGTAATGTAATAATGAGGTTAAGCAATACAAAAAAACTTGAAACATTGCGCTCTGCTTTAATTGCAGGTGAAAAAGCGGAATCAGCAAACGAAATATGCAAGATTTATTAAAGGATGCTAAAAAAAGACATGCCAATAAAGTATAAACTAGTTTTCAACTCTACTTTATATTCTCGTTCCTCACGCTCCGCGTGGTAATGCATAGGCTTGACCCATATAGTTGCATGTAAGTTTTGCGAGTTTGGCTCAACGTATGTATTATTTTGAATCTGTAGTTGAAAATTTATTGATGGGTTTTAAATTCAATTTTATCAAATTTTAAGTTCTGAATTATTAATTGTTAGGGTTTTGCATAAGAGTATGGATGTTAATGATCATTTTTAGGAGTTTATAATTAATTTGACATAGCTACATTATGTAGTTACAATGATTATATGGAATTTGAATGGAACGAAGATAAACGATTATCAAATATTGAAAAACATCAAATAGATTTTGTCGATTCTGAAATTATATTTGATGGTTATACTGTAACAATTGAAGATGATAGACAATATTATGGTGAACAGAGGTTCGTTACTTTTGGTAATTTTCACAACAGAGTAGTTGTAGTTGTTCACACAGAAACACCAGAAGTCATTCGGATTATTTCCATAAGAAAAGCCACCAAAAATGAAATTAGAGGTTATTATGCAACAATCACAAACTAACTGGAAAAAAATAGATGCACTTAAAGATAAAGATATTGATTTATCTGATATTCCCGAAGTATCCATTGAAAAATTTGCCAAAGCCATTGTTCGTAAAGGCTTAAAGCCAGTACCAAAAAAAACACAAATAACCCTACGTATAGATACAGAAGTATTAGAATGGTTTAAATCTCAAGGTAAGGGCTATCAAACCAATATCAATAACTTGCTAAAGGCTTATGTTGAGGCGAGTGAGAAGCATGGCGAGTTGTAACAGAATCAGAAAACAGTATATATAAATTAGTTAACAAATCGGTACAAACAAATGCAAAGAAATATAGAAGAAATTACTAAGGCAGTCATTGGCTTGCCAAATAGCGAGAGATTAAGACTAGCTAAAACTCTGTTAATTTTAGACACTCAAACATCTGAAAATAATGTTGAGGCCCAATGGCAAGAAGAAATCACAAATCGTGTAAATGCAGTAGAAAGTGGAAATGCTGTTGGCATTAATTTTGAAGACTCAATTAAAAGCATTAGGAATCGATTGTCCCAATGAAACTAACAATTCTTCAACAGGCTGATGAAGAATTATACGAAGCTGCAAAGTACTATGAAAATAAACAAGCTGGTTTAGGATATAAATTCTTGGATGAAGTAGAACAACACATTAAATGGATTAAAACTAATCCAACAATCGCACGTCTTCGTCAAGGAAATTATAGACGAGTCAACCTTAAAATATTTCCCTTTTATATTCCTTATGTTATTCACAATGATACTTTATGGATATTAGCTATTGCTCACAGTTATAGGAAACCGAATTATTGGGATGAGAGGGTTTAATTAATGGGATTACAATCTTCAATAGAAATAAAAGGTATATTTTTAAATAACAAAACACTATTTGATTTTTTAAAGGAGTTACCACTTAAAATCAAATTGGTTCATAATGGTGAACTTCAAATTGGGATTAATGACGATAATGGAATATTTGATGAATGCAAATATATATCTTTTACTGAACAATCAAATAGACAGACCTTAGACTTTATTCAAAAGCAAAAAAAATTAGCTACATTATTTATTGGTATAGAGCTTGATTCAGAATGGCATTTTTTTGATTTTTTCTTTTCAAACTCTTCAAACTCAATAGATTTTTCAATTGTGGGAAACCGAAAGAAAATTGATCATAGATACACTGACTTTAGTTTTTATTATAAACACCTGGTTAAGATATTAGTTAGAGAAGATTTTCAAATCGGTTCAATAAATTATACTGATTTGGATTTTTGATTGGTATTAATTATTAGGATATTGCATAAGAGTATGGATGTTGAGGGAGAGTTTGAGTAGTGTATTTGTATATTTGATTTCAAAGTGAATTATTGAAGAATATAGAAACCTAGTTGATAATATTTATTACAATACCATTATTAGTATTCAAGACTTACCAACAAGTTTGTGGATTATGTAATCCATTGTGAAATTATCACAAATAGATTTAATAAACCCAAGGTAAAAGTTTATTTCGAAATTAAATATATTTAATTAAAGTGTGGTTATTAAGCGTTAATCATATTAGAATGAAATTAATTATTTATATAAGATGATAGCATGAAATTTTCATTTAAAAAATTTGGATTTGTTGATGATGGAGAAATTGAATTATCAGACTTAACAATAATCTGTGGGGCAAATAACACAGGGAAGACGTATATTAGTTATGGTATTTATGGATTGATACGTAATTTCAAGAGGTATGTTGATATCCTAATTCCATCAAAACAAACTAAATCTCTAAAGGATAATGGTTCGATTGAAATCGATTTAAATACCTATAAAAATGATATTGAAAAGTATATTGAGACAAGTTCAGAGGTATTTACAAAACAACTAACAGGGTATTTTAGTGCTCCTGAAGAGTTTTTTATCGACTCAAAAATTGAATTTTCAATTAATAAGTTTAAATTAAATTTAAATGTAACTATTCAGCGTTCTATTTAGCAAATTCAGGGTACTTGCCATCAAACAACAACTCCAAAGCTAAGCTCGGAGATATCGATTGTTTTTTACATGTACCAATATAACTCCGAGTGCGGCAAG